>NZ_PGTB01000100.1 GCF_002786325.1 Pseudooceanicola lipolyticus
CGCCCGAAGCGGTGGCCGATGCCTTCGTTGCCACCCGCATCGCCGGCGAACGCGGATATATCAGCGGGGCGATGGCGCTGGGCGATCCGGCGCCGATCCTCGCGCGGCTGGGTCCGGCGGCCTAGCGGGGCCGCGCCGCCGCCTCAGCTCGCGGTTTTGCGCATCGGTGCCGCTTCGTCGTCTTCCCCCTGGACCAGCGCCGCCTCCTGCGGCTGCCACAATGGCAGCGTGACAATAAAGGTGGTGCCCTTGCCGACCTCGCTTTCGAAATCGATGGTGCCGTCGTGCTGTCTGAGGATCTGGCGCGAGATATGCATGCCCAGCCCCGATCCGCCCCGGGTGCGGGACCCCGGCGACTCGACCTGGGTGAACCGGCCGAACACGGTGTCGCGCGCCTCTTCCGGGATGCCGATGCCGTTATCCGAAATCCGGATTTCCGCCGTGGTATCGGTGCGGGACAAACGGATGCGGACCTCTCCGGGATCCTTCGAGAACTTGATTGCGTTCGACAGGATATTGGCCAGAACCTGCCCCAGCCGCTGCGGATCGCCGTCGACGCACAGCGCCGCGCCGTCGGTTTCCAGCGAAAACGCGATGAATTTCTGCGACTGATAGCTTTGGATCCGCGACAGAGCGGTTTCCGCAAGCGGGTTCAGGTCAAGCTTTTCGCGCTTCAGCTTGAAGCCTTCATTGTCGATGCGCTGCACATCCAGCAGGTCATCGACCAGCTTGGCCAGGGTTTCGGCATTGTCGCTGGTCATCTTGATCAGGCGTTCCACCTGATCGGCGCCCAGGTTTCCCTTGTTCATCAGCCGGATGGCGCCATTGATCACCGTCAGCGGCGTTCTGAGCTCGTGGCTGACCGTCGACAGGAACTGGGTCTTGGCAATGTCGGCGGCGCGCGCCTGCTGCAGCGCGGTTTCCTGCGCGGTGACATCGACCAGGGTGATGATCCATCCCAGCTTGGATTTCATGTGCATCAGGTCGATCGGATAGATGCGCGGCACAAAGCTGTAGCCGCCACGCTGAATGGTCGGCGGCACGAAGTCGGACCCGTCACACAGAACCCGTTGCACCAGCTGACCGATATCGGAGGTTTGCGTCAGGTGGTCGCCGGGCCGGAGCCGATCGGCCGCGAACAGCCGCCGGGCCGCCGGGCTGGCATCGCACAGCCGCCCGTCCAGCCCGATGATCAGGATCGGATCGGTCGAGTTGTGAAACAGCACCTCGCGCCCCATCGCGGTGATATCCACCCAGCGATCATCGGCCATCAACCAGACCAGACCGACCAGCGACACCGAAAACGCAAACGGCGCCGGGTCAAGGCCGGCCACGGTGACCCCGCCCAGCATGTAGGCCAGGTTGGCCAGAACCGGCAGCGAGGTCAAAAATAGCAGTTTCTTGACAAAGCTGCGCACCGCGGCAGGGGCCTTGAGCGTCGGGATAAAGGCCAGCGCGAGGCCGACGGCAACGACCGCGTAGAGATAGCCGACAACGATGTAATAGAGGGGACCCAGCGAGAACTCGACAAAGGTGCGCCCGTTTTCGGTCACCAGATGCGAGTCGAGCCCGTAGAATTGGCCGTGATAGGCGTTGGTCAGCGTGCCAGCAGTGATCAATACCGGCGCAACCAGCGTGCCGGCAAGGCCAAGCAGCCGGTTGACCTTGCGGCCAAGCGCATATTCGTAGAGAAAAAACGCCCAGACGGTCGGCATCAGCACCACGCCGAACCAGGCGACCTCTTCCCACAGCATTTTGCAGCTTAGCGAGTCATTCGAAATCTGCAGGCCGATGGCCACCAGCCAGAGCGCCATCGCACCGATGCCAATCTGGAACCAGCGATGGCCGAGCGTATTCGGATATTGGCGCATCCGCAGGAAGGCAAAGAGCAGACCGCCACAGGTCAAGACAATGGTCAGGACCGCCGGATCACGAAGGTCAAAGGCGAGACAACCCGCTGGAAATGCATTCAGGTCGGCAATCATCGTGCGGAACAGATGTCCATAAAAGGTTTGCCCGCTCCGTTCGGAGGGGTCGCGAGAATATGGTGGGATGATGACGGCTAAGCTTGGTCAAAAAAACGGAAAATTCTTGATAACGCCGCGACGTCAACAACAAACCGGTGCCTCAAAATTGCCAGATTCCGATTGGCCACGTGACTCGGCGTTCAGAAACTGACCGGATCGGCGCACGATTGTTCAAGGTTTGCACGGTCGCGATTTTTCCTTCCCATTTGCCATCTTCGCGTTATAACCGGGGCATGACCAGCCACGCACATATCCTGTCCCTGCCCGCCGCCCGCGGCGCGGCCCTGCGTGGCCTACTGATCCTAACGCGCCTCTGAGCGTGCCATCCGGCGCGCCCGCTCAGAGGATGCCGCCAGCGCGCCATTGGCCCTAGGACAGATAGAACAGAAAGTACCGACATGACCCGACCGACCGATACAGATCGCGTGGTGATCTTCGACACCACGCTTCGCGATGGCGAACAATCGCCGGGCGCAACGATGAGCCACGAAGAAAAGCTGGAAATCGCCGGCCTGCTTGACGACATGGGCGTCGACATCATCGAGGCCGGCTTTCCGATCGCCTCCGAAGGCGATTTCCGCGCGGTCTCCGAGATTGCAAAAATCGCCAAGAACGCGGTGATCTGCGGCCTGAGCCGGGCCAATTTCAAGGATATCGACCGCAATTGGGAGGCAGTCCGCCACGCGAAACAGCCGCGGATTCATACCTTTATCGGCACTTCGCCGCTGCACCGCGCGATCCCGAACCTGACCCAGGACGAAATGGCCGACCTGATCCATGAAACGGTCAGCCATGCGCGCAACCTGTGTGACAACGTGCAATGGTCGCCGATGGACGCCACCCGGACCGAGTGGGATTACCTGGCCCGCGTGGTCGAAATTGCCATCAAGGCAGGCGCCACCACCATCAATATCCCCGATACTGTCGGCTATACCGCGCCGGTGGAATCCGCCGACCTGATCCGCCGGCTGATCGCCGAAGTGCCCGGCGCCGACGAGGTGGTGTTTTCGACCCATTGCCACAACGACCTGGGCATGGCGACGGCCAATTCGCTGGCCGCGGTTGCCGGCGGTGCCCGGCAGATCGAATGCACCATCAACGGGCTGGGCGAACGCGCCGGCAACACCGCCCTGGAAGAGGTGGTGATGGCGCTGAAGGTGCGGCACGACATCATGCCGTGGACCACCGGCATCGACTCGACCAAAATCATGAACATCTCGCGCCGGGTTTCGGCGGTCTCCGGTTTCCCGGTGCAGTATAACAAGGCCGTGGTGGGCAAGAATGCCTTTGCCCATGAATCCGGTATCCACCAGGACGGCATGCTGAAGAACCCGCAGAATTTCGAGATCATGCGCCCCGAGGATGTCGGCCTGGCCGATACCAACCTGGTGATGGGCAAGCATTCCGGCCGCGCCGCGCTGCGTGCCAAGCTCAAGGACCTCGGCTTTGAGATGGGGGACAACCAGCTGAAGGATGTCTTCGTCCGCTTCAAGGAACTCGCCGACCGCAAGAAAGAGGTCTATGACGACGACCTGATCGCGCTGGTCGGGGTTACCGCCGACCCGGAAAGCGACCATCTGAAGATCAAGTCGCTGAAGGTGGTCTGCGGCACCGAAGGCCCGCAAAGCGCCGAGCTGGTGATGCTGGTGGATGGTGAGGAAAAGCACACCGTCCAGACCGGCGACGGCCCGGTTGACGCCTCGTTCAACGCGGTCAAGGCGCTGTTCCCGCACGAGGCGCGGCTGCAGCTGTACCAGGTGCACGCGGTGACCGAAGGCACCGATGCCCAGGCCACGGTCTCGGTCCGGCTGGAAGAACGCGGGCGGATCTTCTCGGGCCAGTCCGCCGATACCGACACGGTGGTCGCCTCGGTCCGCGCCTATGTACATGCGCTGAACCGCCTGGTGGTGCGCCGCGCCAAGACCGGGCCGGATAGCGACCGGCGCGAAATCTCTTACAAAGACGTGTCCTGAATCCCGGGCCCCGGCCCGTCGGAAACAGGACATCGGCGCATTAATTGGCAAATCAGCCAATTGAACAATCCCGGGGGAGATCCCGGGATTGTTTCCGTTTACATTCAAATACAACCGCCGCAAGAATCCACATGTAGTATCGAATTTTCCCAAAAATACTACATATAGATATACTCCCAAAATATTTCGGGCTGCGCCCTAGTTGCGATGTTAAATCTATTGCCGGCGCTGATTTCTTAGGCGATGAAATGCTTGGGCGCCATTGCCCTTGCTCGCCTGCGGGCGGGAGTTACCGTTCTGAGTATCGTTTGGAGAAAACATGAGACTCAAATCCCTGGCGCTAAGCGCCGCGGTCGTGATCGTTTCGGGCATCGCCTCGCTGGCCAATGCTGCAACCTTCCCGACCTTCGTGTTCGATTCTGCAAGTTCGGACATCACCCTGACCAAAAAGCTCGACCTGTGCCTGGGCTGTGGCCTGACCGCCAGTTTCCACTCGGACGCAGTCAACCTGGCACCGTGGACCGCCACGAGCGCCAATGACAGCCTGCGCGTCAACAATTTCATCGACTGGACCGTCGGCAAGGGTTTTGGTGGTGAGAAATACGACGTCTCGGTCACCCTGGCCTTTTCGAGCCCCGACCCGTCTGCTGGCTCGACCACCGGTTCCGCCATCGTCGGCACCATCGGCGGCGTCATCAGCGGCGGCGTTCTGACCTGGAAAGATTCGGGCATCATCAACTTTTCGCAGGGCTCGCAGCTGACCTTTGCTCTGGACCCGACGATCGCGCTCGGCCTGGGCAACAGCACCACGACCGGCGTGACCTTTACCGGTTCGCCGATCGCCCCGCTGTCCGACACCGTGGCACCGGTGCCGCTGCCGGCCGGCGGCCTGCTGCTGATTGGTGCGCTGGGTGGTCTGACGGTTCTGCGCCGCAAGTCCCGCGCCTGATCCGCTTTCGAAGCAATTCGAACCCTGAAACGGGCGTCGCACAAGCGGCGCCCGTTTTTTCGTGACAGGGCCGGGTCGCGCGTTCACCCGGCTTACCGGCTAGGCGCGGCAAAATCAAAAAAGGCGCTTTCCCGCCGATCACATCCGCCACATCCCGCCCAAATGCCCATTCCGCCGGCCCGGGCGCCCAATGCGGCACAAACCCGGCGGCCAGGCGCGGATTGCTCCTTAATCTGGCCTTTTACCTGCCCAGACAGGCGAATATAACTGTCGCGCCTGAGGCCGATGCATGAGTCGCGGGCCAATTGGCAATATATTGGGCAGGATCGACCTTCATGGGTATTTTCGACGTACTCGGCGGGCTGTTTACCGCGGATATGGCAATCGACCTGGGGACCGCCAACACGCTGGTTTACGTGAAGGGCCGCGGGGTGATCCTGAGCGAGCCGTCGGTGGTGGCCTATCACGTCAAGGACGGGGTCAAGAAGGTCCTGGCCGTGGGCGAGGACGCCAAGCTGATGCTGGGCCGCACCCCCGGTTCGATCGAGGCGATCCGGCCAATGCGCGAAGGCGTGATCGCAGATTTCGACACCGCCGAGGAAATGATCAAGCATTTCATCCGAAAGGTGCATAAACGCTCGACCTTTTCCAAACCCAAGATCATCGTCTGCGTGCCGCATGGCGCCACGCCGGTGGAAAAACGCGCCATTCGCCAATCGGTGCTGAGCGCGGGCGCACGGCGCGCCGGGCTGATCGCCGAACCCATCGCCGCGGCCATCGGGGCCGGCATGCCGATCACCGACCCGACCGGCAACATGGTCGTCGACATCGGCGGCGGCACCACCGAGGTGGCGGTGCTGAGCCTGGGCGACATCGTCTATGCGCGCTCGGTTCGCGTGGGTGGCGACCGCATGGACGAGGCGATCGTCAGCTATCTGCGCCGACAGCAGAACCTTCTGGTGGGCGAATCGACCGCCGAGCGCATCAAGACCTCGATCGGCACCGCACGGATGCCCGATGACGGGCGCGGCGCCTCGATGCATATCCGCGGGCGCGACCTGCTGAACGGCGTGCCGAAAGAGATCGAGATCAGCCAGGCCCAGGTGGCCGAGGCGCTGGCCGAGCCGGTACAGCAGATCTGCGAAGCGGTGATGACCGCGTTGGAAGCCACCCCGCCCGATCTGGCGGCGGATATCGTCGATCGCGGCGTGATGCTGACCGGCGGCGGCGCGCTGCTGGGCGATCTCGACCTGGCGCTGCGCGAACAGACCGGGCTGGCGGTGTCGATCGCCGACGAGTCCCTGAATTGTGTGGCGCTGGGCACCGGCAAGGCACTGGAATACGAAAAGCAGTTGCGCCACGCGATTGACTACGACAGCTAAGGCGCGCACCCTTGGGTTTAGTTTCTGCCCCGTGGGAATAGCCGCCAAGAGGGCACCTGTTGGCCAAGGACCGATCACAGCGGGATGAGTTTACCGGCCCCCTGCGTCGGATGATGCTGGGGGTGATCTGCCTGTGCCTGGTTGCGGTGTTCCTGGTCTGGCGCATCGACAGCCCGCGGGTGGAACGGTTTCGCGCCCAGGTGACCGACCGGGTGGTGCCCAATATGGACTGGGCGCTGGCGCCGGTGACCGGCGCGATCAACCTGGTCCGCGATTTCCAGAGCTATCAGCGCCTGAGCGAACAGAACCGCGAATTGCGCAGTGAATTGCGCCAGATGCAGGCCTGGAAAGAGGCGGCGCTGCAGCTGGAGCAGGAAAACGCCCGCCTGCTCGACCTGAACAATGTGCGGCTTGACCCGCGGCTGACCTTCGTCACCGGCGTGGTGATGGCCGATAGCGGTTCGCCCTTTCGGCAATCGGTGCTGCTGAACGTGGGCGCGCGCGATGGCATCGTTGATGGCTGGGCGGCGATGGACGGCATCGGGTTGGTCGGCCGCATCTCGGGCACCGGCGCAACCACCGCGCGGGTGCTGCTGCTGACCGACGCGGCCAGCTCGATCCCCGCCATTATCCAGCCGTCGGGGCAAACCGCGCTGATCCGCGGCGACAACACGGCGGCGCCGGTGGTGGATTTCCTGGAAAATCCCGACATGGTGCGCCCCGGCGACCGGGTGATCAGCTCGGGCGATGGCGGCGTGTTTCCGGCCGGTCTGCTGATCGGACAGGTTGCGGCGGCACCCTCCGGGCGGCTGCGGGTGCGGCTGGCGGCCGATTACGAGCGGCTGGAATACCTGCGGGTGCTGCGCCATTACGGCACCGAAACCGTGCACGACCCCGGCCAGGTGGTGATCCCCGGCGACACCCTGCAGGCCAGCGGCGCGGAGGCCACCGATGGCTGAACGCTCGGTCGCCCATCTCTGGACCATGCGACTGGCCTATATCGGCCTGGCGCTGGTGATCGTCTTTTTCCACCTGATCCCGCTGGAAACCGTGCCGCGCCGGTGGGCGCCGCCCGATCTGCTGCTGGCCTTCACCCTGGCCTGGGTGGTGCGGCGGCCCGATTTCGTACCGGTGCTGGTGATCGCGGTGGTGATGTTGATGGCCGATCTGCTGTTCCAGCGGCCACCGGGGCTGATGGCGCTGCTGGTGGTGCTGGGCTGTGAATATCTGAAATACCGCACCTATACCCCGGGCGAGAGCAGCTTTGCCGCCGAATGGGTTGCCGTCTGCATCACCATCATCGCCATCACCCTGCTGAACCGGCTGGTGCTGGGCCTGCTGCTGGTGCCGCCACCGCCGCTGGGCCCAAGCCTGGTGCAGATGGTGCTGACCGCGCTGGTCTACCCGCTGGTGGTGCTGGTGACACAGCTGACCTTCGGCGTGCGCAAGCCGACCCCCGGCGAGAGCGGGGAACGCCCGGCATGAAACGCAACCCCCGCGAGATCGAACAGACCCACCGCAAGCTCAGCCGCCGGGCACTGGTTGTCGGTGGCCTGCAGCTGGGCTTTGTCGGGGCGCTGGGCATGCGCATGCGCTATATGCAGGTGGACCAGGCCGATGAATTCCGACTGCTGGCTGAGGAAAACCGCGTCAATATCCGCCTGATCGCGCCCTCGCGCGGCGAGCTGTTCGACCGCAACGGCATTCCGCTGGCGCGCAACGTGCCCAGCTATCGGCTGGTGATGGTGCGTGAGGATGCCGGCGATATCGACACCACGATCGCCAACCTGGCCAAGCTGGTCGATCTGGATCCGGACGAGCTGAACCGCGCGCTGGACGAAATGCGCCGCCGCCCGCCGTTCCTGCCGATCACCCTGGCCGATCGGGTCAGTTGGGAAGATATCAGCCGGGTGGCGGTCAACGCCCCCGCCCTGCCCGGCGTCACCCCCGAGGTCGGGCTGACCCGGGTCTATCCGCACGGGCCCGACCTGGCCCATGTGGTCGGCTATGTAGGCCCGGTCAGCGATTACGACCTGGAACAGATCGAGGATCCGGAACCGGTATTGCGCATCCCGCGCTTCCAGATCGGCAAGGTCGGGCTGGAGGCGCGCGAAGAGGACCTGCTGCGCGGCAAGGCCGGGGCCAAGCGCGTCGAGGTCAACGCCACCGGCCGCGTCATGCGCGAGCTGGACCGGCGCGAGGGCCAGCCCGGCGCCGACCTGCAGCTGACCGTCGATGCCGACCTGCAAAGCTATGTGCAGGCGCGGCTGGCCGGCGAAAGCGCCAGCGCGGTGGTGATCGATTGCGAAACCGGCGATCTCTGCGCGATTTCCTCGGCGCCCAGCTTCGACCCCAACCTGTTCGTGCAGGGCATCTCGGTCGCCGATTACCGGATGCTGACCGAGGACAAGTACCGCCCGCTGGCCAACAAGTCGGTGCAGGGCACCTATCCGCCCGGCTCCACCTTCAAGATGGTGACGGCGCTCGCGGCACTGGAGGCCGGGGTGGTCGGACCTGGCGACACCGTCTGGTGCCCGGGTTACCTGAGCATTTCCGGCCGCCGCTTCCATTGCTGGAAGGGCGGCGGCCACGGCCATATGAACCTGCAGGATTCGCTCAAGCAAAGCTGCGATGTCTATTATTACGACGTGGCGATCAAGACCGGCATCGACGCGATCTCGTCGATGGCCCGGCGGCTGGGCCTGGGCGTGCGGCACGAGCTGCCGATGTCGGCTGTGGCCCGTGGACTGGCGCCGGACCGCGCCTGGAAACAGGAAGTGCACAACCAGACCTGGCTGGTCGGCGACACCGCCAACGCGGCGATCGGCCAGGGTTACATGCTGGCCTCGCCGTTGCAGCTGGCGGTGATGGCGGCGCGCATCGCCACCGGCCGCGCGGTCACCCCGCGGCTGGTCAAATCTGTCAACGGTGTCGAACGGCCCAGCGGCCGCGGCGAGCCGCTGGACATCAACGAAAACCACCTGCGCCAGGTGCGCCGCGGCATGGACGAGGTCACCAATGGCCGCGGCGGCACTGCCTATCGCTCGCGGATCATCGCCGAGGGCTTCCAGATGGCCGGCAAGACCGGCACCAGCCAGGTGCGCAACATCACCAAGGCCGAACGCGCCGCCGGGGTGATCAACAACCGCGACCTGCCCTGGGAGCGGCGCGACCACGCGTTGTTCGTCTGTTTCGCCCCGCTGGAGGCGCCACGTTATGCGGTGTCGGTGGTGGTTGAACACGGTGGCGGCGGGTCAACCGCCGCCGCCCCGATCGCCCGCGACGTGATGCTGCAGGCGCTGTATAAAGGCACTCCGCCGCTCGAGGCCTATCCCACCGCCGATCGCGAGAAGATGCGCGAACAGCAGGAGAAGCTGCAGCGCGAACGCCACAACCGGCAGAGCGGCGCGAGCGACCGGGCATGAGCTATCTCGAATATAACGTCAAAACGGTCCCCACCGGGCTGCGCAAGGTGCTGTATCTGAACTGGCCGTTGACCCTGTTGCTGGTCAGCGTCGCCTGTGTCGGCTTTCTGCAATTGTTTTCGGTGGCCGGCGGGTCGCTGATGCCCTGGGCGGAACCGCAGATGATGCGCTTTGCACTGGGCATGGCGGCGATGCTGTTCATCGCGCTGGTGCCGATCTGGTTCTGGCGCAACATGTCGGTGCTGGCCTATCTGCTGTCGATCCTGTTGCTGGTGGCGGTGGAACTGGTCGGGATCGAAGGCAAGGGCGCCCAGCGCTGGATCGATATCGGCTTCATGCGGCTGCAGCCCTCCGAACTGATGAAGATCACCCTGGTGATGCTGCTGGCGGCGTTTTACGACTGGCTGCCGGCGCGACGCATCTCGCACCCGTTCTGGGTGCTGGTGCCGCTGCTGCTGATCCTGCTGCCCACCTACATGGTGTTGCGCCAGCCCGATCTCGGCACCTCGATCCTGCTGCTGGCCGCCGGCGGCGGCATAATGTTCCTGGCCGGCGTGCACTGGAGCTATTTCGCCGCGGTGATCACCGCGGGCGTCGGCCTGATCACCGCGGTGTTCAAAAGCCGCGGTACCGAGTGGCAGTTGCTGAAAGACTATCAGTACCGTCGCATCGACACCTTCCTCGATCCTTCGTCGGACCCGCTCGGCGCCGGCTATCACATCACCCAGTCTAAAATCGCCCTGGGCTCGGGTGGCTGGACCGGGCGCGGCTTCATGCAGGGCACCCAGAGCCGGCTGAACTTCCTGCCCGAGAAACATACCGATTTCATCTTCACCACCCTGGCCGAAGAATTCGGCTTCGTCGGCGGCATGTCGCTGCTGGCGCTCTACACCTTGATCATCGTGTTCTGCATCTCTACCGCGCTGGCCACCCGCGACCGCTATTCCTCGCTGGTGACGCTGGGCGTGGCGATCACGTTCTTCCTGTTCTTCGCGGTCAACATGTCGATGGTGATGGGCCTGGCCCCCGTCGTCGGCGTGCCGCTGCCCATGGTCAGCTATGGTGGCTCGGCCATGCTCGTCCTGCTCGCCGCCTTCGGGCTGGTCCAGAGCGCCCATATCCACCGCCCGCGCGGGCGCACCAATTAGAAGACTTCAAATGACTACAAATATCCTGTTCGCCGCCAATGCGACCCGTTGGGCCACCTATGAGGCACCGCTGCGCCGCGCGCTGGACGCCGCCGGCCTGTCCTATGACCTGAGCCCCGAACACGCCCCTGAAACGGTGGATTACATCGTCTACGCCCCCAGCCAGGAGATCAGCGATTTCACCCCCTTCAAGCGGCTGAAAGCGGTGCTCAACCTCTGGGCCGGGGTCGAGACGGTGGTGAACAACCCGACCTTGCGCGTGCCGCTGGCGCGCATGGTCGATCACGGGTTGACCCGCGGCATGGTCGAATGGGTCACCGGCCATGTGCTGCGCCACCATCTGGGCCTCGACGCCTATATTCACGGGCTGAACGGCCGCTGGACGCACAACGTGCCGCCGCTGGCGCGCGACCGCCGGGTCAGCGTGCTGGGTCTGGGCGAGTTGGGCCGCGCCTGCGCCGAAACCCTGGCCGGGCTTGGCTTTGACACCGCCGGGTGGAGCCGCAGCGCCCGCACCATCCCGAACCTCACCTGCCTGCACGGCGCCGACGGGCTGACCGCCGCGCTGGAACGTGCCGAGATCCTGGTGCTGCTGCTGCCCGACACCCCGGCCACCCGCGACATTCTCACGGCCGCGACGCTGGCCCACCTGCCCGAGGGCGCGGTGATCCTCAATCCGGGGCGCGGCACGCTGATCGACGATGCCGCGCTGCTGACGGCGCTCGAATCCGGGCGGGTCGGCCATGCCACGCTTGATACCTTCCGGACCGAGCCGCTGCCGCCCGAACATCCCTACTGGGCACATCCGCGGGTCACCATCACGCCGCATATCGCCTCGGAAACCCGGCCCGACACCGCCAGCGAAGTGATCGCCGAAAACGTCCGGCGTGGCGAGGCCGGCGAACCCCTGCTGCATCTGGTCGACCGCGATCTCGGCTACTGACCCGCGGCTTTCATCGCTTTGCAAGATACTCCCGCCAAAGGCGGCGCCCCGTAAAGGAGCAGCGCCGCCTCCGGATCAGGCCGCCACCAGCCCGCGGCCTTTCAACAGCGCCTCCACCCCCGGCAGCCGGCCGCGGAAGGCGATATACAGCTCGGCGGCGTCGCGGCTGCCGCCGGTCGACAGGATATTGGCCTCCAGCGCCCGGGCGCGGTCGCGGTCAAAGGCGCTGCCGGCCTCCTCGAAGGCCTCGAAGGCGTCGGCATCCATCACCTCGGACCACATATAGCTGTAATAGCCGCTGGAATAGCCGTCGCCGGAAAACACATGGGCGAAATGCGGCGTCGCGTGGCGCATGCCGATCGCATGCGGCATGCCGATCGCTTCCAGCACCTCGGCCTGTTTCTGCATCGGGTCGGCGGGGGCCGGGCCGTCGTGGAATTCCAGGTCCACCAGCGCCGAGGCGACATATTCCACCGTCTGGAACCCCTGGTCGAAATTCGCCGCCTCCAGCACCTTGTCCAGCATCGGCTTGGGCATCGCCTCGCCGGTTTCGACATGGGTGGCGAATTCGCCCAGCACCTCGGGCACCTCCAGCCAGTGCTCGTAAAGCTGGCTGGGCAGTTCGACGAAATCGCGCGCGACAGAGGTGCCTGAAACGCTTTCATAGGTCACGTCGGACAGCATCTGGTGCAGGGCGTGGCCGAATTCGTGGAACAGCGTGCGCGCGTCGTCATAGCTCAGCAGCGCCGGATCGCCCTTGGCGAAATTGCAGACATTGATCACCACCGGCGCCTGCACCTCGGGAAATTTCGCCTGGCTGCGCATCGCCGAACACCAGGCGCCCGAACGTTTCGAGCCCCGGGCGAAATAGTCACCGATGAACACCGCGACATGCGCGCCGTCGCGGGTCACCTCCCAGGCGCGGCAGTCGGGGTGGTAGAGCGGCACGTCCAGCGGCGCAAAGTCCAGCCCGAACAGCCGATGGGCGCAGGTAAAGGCCGCCTCGATCATCCGGTCAAGCTGCAGGAAGGGTTTCAGCGCCGCCTCGTCCAGGTCATGTTCGGCCTTGCGCCGCTTTTCCGCGTAATAGCGCCAGTCCCAGGGTTCCAGCGGCCCGGCGATACCATCGGCCCGCAGCATCGCCTCCAGCACCGCGCCATCCGCCAGCGCCCGCGCCTTGGCCGGCTCCCACACCGCCAGCAACAGCTCGCGCACATTGGCGGGGGTCTTGGCCATCTCGGTGTCCAGCTTGTAGGCGGCAAAATTCTCGTAGCCCAGCAGCTGCGCCCGTTCCGCGCGCAGCTTCAGGATCTCGGCGGCGATGCCGCGATTGTCGGTCTTGCCGCCATTGGCGCCGCGCGCGGCCCAGGCGCGATAGGCTTTTTCCCGCAGGTCGCGGCGCGGCGAGAATTGCAGGAACGGCACGATCAGCGACCGCGACAGGGTGATCACCGGACCTTTCGCCTCCTTCTCGGCGCCCGCGGCACGGGCGGCAGAGACCACGAAACCGGGCAGCCCCTCCAGATCGGTCTCGGAGAGTTCCATGAACCAGTCGCGTTCATCGGCCAGCAGGTTCTGGGTGAATTCGGTGCCCAAGGTGGCCAGCCGCGACTTGATCGCCTTGATCCGTTGCTCTGCTTCGCCCTCCAGCGCCGCGCCGGCGCGCAGGAAATTGCGATGCGTCAGCATCAGCACCCGCGCCTGTTCCGCGGTCAGGTCCAAAGTGTCGCGCTGCTCCCACAGCGCGGCAAGCCGCCGGAACAGGGCCTTGTTGGCCGAAATCTCGGAAAAATGCGCCGCAAGCCGGGGCGAGAAGTCGCGTTGCAAGGCTTCGCGTTGCGGATTGCTGTCCGCGCCGGCGACGGTGAAAAACACCGACAGCACCTTGTCCAGCGCCGTGCCCGCCGCCTCCAGCGCCTCGACGGTATTGGCAAAGCTCGGGTCGGCCGGATCGGCGGCGATGGCGTCGATCTCGGCGCGGTGGGCCGCCAGCGCCTGCTCCAGCGCGGGGGCGAAATCCTCGTCCGAAATCGCGTCGAACGGGGCAAGGGCAAAGGGTGTGGCCCAGTCGGCCAGCAGCGGATTCGTCATCGAAGATCTCCTTTGCCGCCACGCTAGCCGAACGCGGCGGCGGCCGGAACCGCATTCACGCGCCCTTGACCCGGCGTGGCGCACGGCGCACCTTGCAGCCCTGCGGCGGCCGATCCGGGAGAGGGACATGAGCGCGCTCTGGCGGGGCAACTGGGCGACGCGGCTGCGGATCGCATCGGGGCTGGTGCTGTTCGCCTTCGTGCTGACCCATTTCCTGAATATCGGCCTGGGGCTGTTTTCCTCCGACCTCATGCACCGCGTGCAGGACTGGCGGCAGGTCGTCACCCGCAGCCTGCCGGGTGGTCTTGTCCTGTATGCCGCGCTGCTGGTGCATGCCGGGCTGGCGCTGACCCGGCTGGCGCGGCGCAACACCCTGAAAATGCCGGCCTGGGAGGCCGTGCAGATCGCGCTGGGCCTGGTGATTCCGCTGCTGCTGCTGCCGCATGTGATCTATACCCGCGCCGCGCATCAGCTTTATGCGGTCGACGATTCCCCGGCTTACCTGATCGGGCTGATCTTCGGCACGCCCGATGCCTGGCTGCAAAGCCTGCTGTTGTTGATCGTCTGGACGCATGGCTGCATGGGGTTGCATTTCTGGCTGCGCGGCACCGCCTGGTGGCAGCGGGCCAATCCGGTCCTGACCGCCCTGTCGGTGCTGGTGCCGGGCTTTGCCCTGACCGGGTTCCTGACCGAGGGGCGGCGGGTGGCGCTGGCGCTGGCCGACGCGGCGCAGCGGGCCGAGCTGATGGGTGTGGTGAACTGGCCCGACAGCGCCGCCTTTGCCGGGCTCGCGCGGATCGAAACCGCGCTGACCGTGGTGCTGTGGATGATCCTGGCCCTGGTCGCAGCGGTCTATCTGCTGCGCAAGCTGCTGATCCGGCGCAAATCGGTGCGCATTCACTATGTCGACGGCCCCGCCGTCACCGCGCCCAGGGGGCCGACGCTGCTGGAAATGTCGCGCGCCAACGGGGTGCCGCATACCTCGCTCTGCGGCGGGCGGGGCCGCTGCACCACCTGCCGGGTGGTGATCGAGGCCGGCGCCGACAGCCTGCCACCGCCCGACGAGG
>NZ_PGTB01000101.1 GCF_002786325.1 Pseudooceanicola lipolyticus
GGTCAGGACGTCCGCCGCCCAGTCCTTCAGCCGCACCGACCGCGGCTCGGCGGCCGCCGATCCGAACAGGCGCACAAGCTGCGCGGTGCAGGCCGCGATCACCGCCGCCTCGCCGATCTGCTGACGCCCGGCAGCGGAAAGCCCGACGAAGCCGAACAGCGCCGCCTCGCCCGCGCTGCTCGTGGCGTCGTGGATCTCGGTCATTGGGCCGACCAGGCTTTGCGCCCCTCCCGAAAGGCCGGCCTCGCGCCAGAAGCGCCTCGGATAGACGGCGAGGAACTTGGCATGGGGAGCCATCCAGGTCGGCGTCCGGCGCCACAGATCGAGCACGCCCGGAGAGGGTGCCGGATCGAGCGTCAGGCCCTGCGCGATCAGCCGGGGTGGCAGTGCCAGGATGACGTGATCGGCCCGCACCTCGCCCTCGGGCAGGGTAAGGACGACCGCATCCTCGGCCCGCGTCAGCCGCCGGACCGGCGCGCCGAGGCGGATGCGGTCGCGCGGGATCACGGCGGCCAGCGCCTGCGTAAGCGCCCCCGTCCCGCCCGCGATCCGCCAGGACGCGACGCTACCGGGATGGGGCACGCGCAAAGGTGGCTCCTGCGGATGGCGCTCGAAAAGCATCTGCCCAGCCTCATCCTGCCTCTGGCAGGCCAAGCCGAGTTCCGCCACCAGCGCGGCGATCTCGGGCTGCATGTCGGGCCAGAACCAGGACGGGCCCAAATCGAAGCCGGCACCGGGTGCGCCATCCGCCCCGACGGTCAGGATACGCCCGCCAAGGCGCGGCCGCGCTTCGTAGAGCCGGACATCCGCGCCGGCCCGCCACAGCAGCCGGGCCGCGTTCAGCCCAGCGAGCCCGGCCCCAACGACAGCGATGCGGCCTTCGGTCATGCCGCCGCACCCGGCAGGGGCAGCACATCGGCGTGTTGTAGCGGCGCATCCTTGAGCCAGACCCCCGCGCCCTCGGCCTCGGCCACCAGGGCAAGCCCGGCAGGCAGGCGCAGCCAGCTCTGTGCGGTCAGTTCCTCGCCCCCGACGCGCAGGCTGCCCGACAGCACCATCATTTCCAGCCCGCGCGGGTTGTCGCGCCGGATCGTGCCGTCCCAGGTCTCGATGCCGACCCGTTCGAACCCGTCGTCGAAGAGGACACCCTCAGCCTGTCCGGGCGGCAACGCGATCTGCGCAGTATCGCCAGCGCGGAACTGCCAGAGCCGCACGAAGATCTCGCAGCCTTCGGCAGCGGCGGGGCTGTGGCGAGTGCCCGGTGGGTTGCGGAAATAGCTCCCGGCGGGATAGTCGCCGTGCTCGTCCTGGAAGGTGCCGACCAGCACCAGGATTTCCTCGCCGCCGGTATGGACATGTTCGGGAAAGGCGCTGCCGGGGGCATAGCGTACGATCGAGGTGGCGCGGGCGACCTCGGCACCGTCGCGATAAAGCATCTTGCGCTCGACCCCCGCGGCCGGGCTAGGCACCCAATCGAGCCGGCTGCCGTGGACAACCGTCGGGCGCGTGAAATTGGTGTTGAGCTGCATGATCTGCATCCGTGTTTTGGCATGAGAAGGAAGGGCGCACCCGGTCCGGGTGCGCCCGTGGCGTTGCGGCCCTACGACCGGGGTCAGGCCAGGCCGTGCCGCGAAAAGGGCAGCTCGCGCACCGCCTGCCCGGTCGCCCGGCGCACGGCATTGGCAACGGCGGGGCCGATCGGCGGGGTGCCGGGCTCTCCGATACCGGTGGGGGCCTGGGTAGAAGGCAGGATATGCACCTCGACCTCGGGCATGTCGGTGATGCGCAGGGGCGTGTAGTCGTAGAAGTTCGACTGGTCCACTTCGCCCTCGGTCAGGGTGATCTCCTCGCGAAGGATCGCCGACAGGCCGTAGCCCAGACCGCCTTCGATCTGGGCGCGGATGTTCGAGGGGTTGATCGGTACGCCGCAATCGACCGCGCAGGTCACGCGCACGACCTTGACCTTGCCGTCCTCGCGCATCCTCACGTCGGCCACCTCGGCCACATAGGAGCCGAAACTCTTGTGCACCGCGATGCCGCGCGTCAGCCCCTCGGGCAGGGCGCCGGCCTTGTCGGCGGCCATTTCCAGAACGCCGCGCGCGCGGGGATCGGCAAGGTAGCGCAGGCGGAATTCCACCGGGTCGGCACCGGCCGCCTGTGCCAGCTCGTCCATCATCGTCTCGACGACATAGGCGGTGTGGGTATGGCCAACCGAGCGCCACCACAGCACCGGCACGCCGACGCGCGGATGATGCACGTCCGCCGTCCAGCCCGGGATCGCATAGGGCGAGCTTTCGCCCAGCCCCTCGACCGAGGAACTGTCCACCCCGTCCTTCACTGCGAAAGGCTCGAAGGCCGTTCCCAGCATTATGCCCTGACCCACTACCCGGTGCTGCCAGAAGGCTATGTTGCCTTCGGCGTCCAGTCCGGCGCGGACCCGGTGCATGTGCATCGGGCGGTAGTAGCCGCCGCGGATGTCGTCCTCGCGCGTCCACACCAGCTTGATCGGGCGCGCCTCGCCATGCGCGTCGAGCCAGGCCTTCGCCACCATCGCCGCCTCGGCGACGTAGTGGCTGTCATAGATCGCCCGCCGCCCGAACGACCCCCCGCCCCAGAGCGTGTTGATCGTCACCGCCTCGGGGGCGATGCCCAGGACCTGCGCGCCAATGTTCTGATCGAGGGTCTGGATCTGCGAGCCGGTCCAGAAGGTGGCTGCCGTGCCGTCTAAGCGGACCGTCACGTCGATCGGCTCCATCGGCGCATGGGCGAGATAGGGGAAGAAATAATCCGCCTCGATCACCTGCGCGGCTTCTCGGCCCGTGGGCTCGGCCGCGTGGAACTGCGTGCCCTCGCGGTCGAGAAGCGCCGCGTATTCGGCGCGCAGCTCCTCGGTGCCACGGTTCTCGGCCGCGCTGAAATCCCACTCGGCCACCAGCGCGTCGCGCGCCCGGATCGCAGCCCAGGTGGTTTCGGCGATGACGGTGGCGCGGTCGGGCAGGCGGATCACGTCGATCACGCCGGGCATGGCGCGGGCGGCGCTGTCGTCGAGCGTGGCAAGCGTGCCGCCGAAGCGCGGGCTGCGCAGGCTGACGGCATGGACCATGCCCTCGATCCGCGCATCCATGCCGAACATGCCCGTGCTGCCTTCCGTCTTGCGCGTCACATCGACGCGGGGGAAAGACTTGCCGATATAGACCCACTGATCGGGCGATTTAAGCGTCACCTCGCCGGGCACCGTCTGACGCGCCGCGGCCTCGGCCAGGTCGCCGAAGGTGGCGCTGTTGTTCCCGGCGCTGACCCGGCCGCCCGCCACGGTGACGACGGCAGGATCCACGCCCCAGGTCTCGGCCGCGGCGGCCACCAGCATGGCCCGCGCGGTGGCGCCCGCCTCGCGATACTGCTGCCAGGAATTGGCCATGGCAGTCGAGCCGCCGGTGCCCTGCACCCCCATCAACGTGTTGGCATAAAGCGCGGTATTGGCGGGGGCGAATTCGGTCGTGACCTGCGCGGCATCGGCATCAAGTTCCTCGGCCACCAGCGTGGCAAGCCCGGTCGCCGTGCCCTGGCCCTTGTCGAGGTGCTTGACGATCACCACCACCCTGTTGTCGGGGCGGATATGGACGAAGGGCGTGGCTAGCCCTTCGGCGGCCCCCTCGGCGGCCGCCCGCCCTACGGGCAGCGCCGCGCCCAGCATCAGCCCGCCCGCGGCACCGGCGGAAAGTTTCAGGAAGCCACGGCGCGACAGCGGCGCGGCGCGAACGGCGGGAACGGCCCCCGCGATGATCCGGTCCAGCATGGTCAGCCCTCCATGATCTCAGCGGCGCGGTGGACCGCCTTGCGGATCCGCGCATAGGTGGCGCAGCGGCAGAGGTTGCCCTCCATCGCCGCGTCGATGTCGGCGTCGGTCGGCTTCGGCGTCCCGGCCAGAAGCGCCGCGGCCGACAGGATCTGCCCGGACTGGCAATAGCCGCATTGCGGCACCTCGATCTCGACCCAGGCGGCGCGGACCGCCTTTGCGGCGGCATCGGACGCGCCCTCGATGGTGGTGATCTCCACCCCCTCCAGATCGCCCACCGCGCTCTGGCAGGACCGCGCCGGCACCCCGTCCAGATGCACCGTGCAGGCGCCGCAGGACGCCACGCCGCAGCCGAACTTGGTGCCAGTCAGGCCCAGTTCGTCGCGCAGCACCCACAGAAGCGGCGTGTCCGGCGCGGCAGATACCTCGCGCCGCGCGCCGTTGATCGTCAGCGTGATCATCATAACCTCCTTGGTCGGTTCAGCCCAGGTTCGGGGCGGTGGCCGTGAAGGCCGCATCGGCGGCCAGCTGCGTCCACCAGTCGGACATGCCCGGCACCGCCATCAGCGCGCCGCCATCCTCTGTCATCGTGGCATAGGCGACCAGCGGGCCAAGCAGATAATCAGCATAGCCCGGAGCATCCCCCGCGAGCCAGAGCGAACCGCCCCGGTTCTCGATCACAAGCCCGGCAAGGCGCACCGCGGCGTCAAGGTTCTGCCGCCGCGCATCTTCGTTCTTGCCGCCGACCAGATCAGGGAACAGGTGGTAGGCGACAAAGCCAATGATCGCGCCATAGCCGTAGTTGCCGATCAGCGCGGCCGTCTCGTCGGCCTTGGCGCGGCGCTTGGGATCGGCCGGCCACATCGCCTGATCGGGGTTGCGCGCCTCGAGATAACGGGCGATCGCCTCGGTCTCGCGCAGGCGCATCCCGTCGATGTCGAGCACCGGCACCTTGCCGAAGGGATGGCGGGCGAGGTGCTCGGGCTGGCGCGTCTCGCCGGCCAGCACGTTCACCGGAACCTGGTCGTATGCGATGCCCTTGCATGCAGCCGCCCTCCCCGAGCTGAAACGCTGCCTCTCCCTGCGACGTACCGCTGGCCGTGCCGTCTCCTCCGGAGCCAGCCCGACCAGCCGTCGCATGGTCGTGGCAACGCTGCATCTCGGCCATTCGGTAACGGTTGCTGGGGCGGGGCGGGTCGCTTCAATAGTCTCGTTTTTCCCGTGTCAGCCGGTGTTAGTCCTCGCTTTGCCGGACATGCTGTTCTGCCATCATTGACCGCAAAGGAGTTTCGACGACCGCCGGATCGCTCTGGCCAAAGCTGGCAGAGGGTCGGTGTTGGACGCGATGTAAAAAATCGCAAACTATTGGGATGCCGAAGAGGGTTGGTCCGAAATCGGGATGATCGTTCAATCATCGCGGCGAGCGCGATGTCAGGCGAAGAGCGCAAGAAGCGGTGCTACGGCCTTCTGCCAGCTGTCACGCGCTTCAAGCCGGCCGATCCAGCCCGCGATTCTGGGGAATTCGTCCAGCGAAATCCCCGCTTGGTCGCGATACATGAATGTCGTCGCCAGATAGAAGTCGGCAAGGCTGAGTGCGCCTGCAATCCAATCCTTATCGTCGAGTCCGGTTTCCAGAACGGCAAGGAACTGATCGGTGGCTTTCCGTTCCGCTTCGACCACAGTAGGATCAGGATCGCCCATGCCGAATTTCTCTTTGAGGAACAGCTCAAAGGACAACTTCTGCATCGCCGGGCCAAGGTGGATGGCTTGCCACCAGGCCCACTGATCGACGAGGGCCCGCGTCTTGAGGCCATCAGGATAGAGCCCTGCCTCGGGCCGGATCCCGGCCAGATAGGCACAGATCGCCCGGGACTCCCAGAGCACGAAATTCCCGTCCTCCAAAACAGGCACCTTTGCATTTGAATTGCGGGCAAGAAATTCCGCCGCGCGGTTGTCCCCGGCACGGATGTCGACCTCGACGATTTCGAGTTCCACGCCCAGTTCGTGCGCCACCGCCCGTACACGCAGCGCATTCGGTGAGAAGTTCGCGTTGTAAAGCCTCATGACATTTTCCAGCATTATTGTTCCTGCGGCGCCTGAAGAAGCGCCGCGCGGTTAGCGGCCAGGAAATCGGCCACCGACTGTCCGGGCTTGCCGGTGAGCGATTCGAGATCGCCGCTGGCCACATCGAGATAGCCCTGCGCGATTGCTTCGTCGAAGGAGGCAAAGACCCTCGCCATGAACTCCGGCAGTCCATTTGCGATCATCGCCTGCACCAGATCCTCGGCGGGCAGGGCGACATAGGGGATTTCCTTACCCGCAATTTCGGACAAGATCGCCGCGACCTCGGCCTGGCTGACCGTCTCCGGCCCGGTGATATCGAGGGTCTCCCTTCCCGTAGCTTTCATTAGCGCCGCGGCTGCGGCACGGGCGCAATCCGCGCGTGTCACATATCCGGTCTTGCCATCTGCTGCGGCAGAGAAATGCGTGCCCATGGCGACGCTCTGCTGGCCGCCCATCAACAGAAAGTCGGTGTACATATTGTTGCGTAGGATCGTATGATCCGCCCCACTTTCCGTGATCAGCTTCTCGGTCCCTTCGTGGTCTTGAGCGAATCCGATCGGACTTTCCGCGACCGGGCCTGCGAAGGAGGTATAGACGATGTGGTCGATACCTACCATCTTGGCCGCAGCAATCGCATTGGAATGAGCTGCGAGCCGCTTGCCCGGCTCCAGATCGTCGGTGGAGATGATGAGGAGACGCTTGCCGCCCGCGAAGGCTGCTTCAAGAGAAGCCGGGTCGTTGAAATCGCCCTCGCGCGCCTCGACTCTTTTTCCCGCCAGATCGGCAAGCTTGTCGGGAGTGCGCGAGATCGCGATGACCGGCCCGGCACCTGCCTGAACCAGCAGGTCGACCACCTGCCGGCCAAGTTGTCCGGACGCGCCGGTCACGATGAAGGGGCCGTTCTGGATGTTGGACATGGTATCTCTCTTATCTTGATGTTTCTGCAAGCGCGCTTGCGATCAATCGTGGATTTGGGTGGGGGCGGGATTCGCCAGCTTGCCGCGCGCGAAACCCCAGCTTGTGGTCAGGATTTTGATCATCACATCGACCTCTGCCTCATCGCGTGGAGCAAAGGCCATGATCGCATTGGCCGGGATGTATCCGGCCGAGGCCATCGGGTGCTGTTCGCCCCATCCCTTCGCGATGAGTTCCTCAACCGCCGCCAGCGGCAGCATCATGTGCGACGACCCGTCATAGGCGGGATGCACATGCGCAAATTCGCGTCCGATCATGAAGGCTTCGCGCGGGCCGCAGGCATGCGGCCGCGGCAGGACTAATGCTTCGGCGCCGGGGACCGAAATACCCGATCGGCAACGCTCGACGAAGGGCAGGGCGAAGGCCTTCTGCTTGAACAATGCGTGAATCTCGGCCGAGGAGTTCTGCGACACTTGCTCATGCGGGGCGCACTCGGTGGTTTCGGGGCGCGGACCCTGCCGCAAGGGAAGTTCGAAGCACATATCTGGTCCTATCCAAATCTGAACGCGCTTTCGACCGCGCCCAATACGTGATCCTCGAGGGTCTTTTCCCCCCGATCCGCAAGCGCGGCGCCGGCCACGACGTGCAATGGAATTAGATGTTCCTCGCGCGGATTGGCGTCGCGTGCGCCGGGTGCCCGATCCCAAGCAGCCAGCATGGCGCGGCGCGCCCCGGGGTCTTCATGGGTCACCGCACCCGTGAGCCATCGGTCAAAGTCGCCGCCGTTCACCGGGCCATCGGGTCCGCCCCTCATCGCCCGCATCATCTTGCCCATGTTGTGATAGGTGTTGCCGGACCCGATGATCAGAACACCTTCGTCTCGCAAGGGCGCCAACGCGCGACCAGCAGCAAGATGCGCCTCAGCGTCGAGATCGTCGCGCAGGCTCAGTTGGACGGTAGGTATGTCGGCCTCAGGCAAAGCCACCTTTAGCGGAACAAACACCCCATGATCGAAGCCACGCGTAGCGTCGGCCCGGGTTTCAAAACCCGCGCCGTTCTTCAATAGCTCGCTTGCACGGGCCGCCAGCGTAGGATCGCCTGGCGCGGGCCAGGTCAGCTGATAAGTATGGGGGGGAAACCCCTGATAGTCGAACAGCAGCGGCGGCGCGGAGTTGGTCTGCACGGTAAACACCCGTTCCTCCCAATGGCCTGAGATCACGAGAAGCGCCTTGGGCTTTGCCGGCAGGCTCGCAGGCAAAGCCTCAAGGAATCTGCGGTGCCTGTCCCAGGTGTCAGGCGGGTTCCAGTCCATGAAGAAGCAAGGGCCGCCTCCATGGGGAACAAACACTGTCGGCTGCCTTTCGGTCATTCTGTCGTCCTTTTGAACCCCAAGCCCGAGGGTGGATGGCCAGCGCCGTGGCAACTCCGCATCGGATTAATTCGTCTCTGTCGGAAACGTCGGCGCATATGCCGACTTTACCGCACGCACGCGATTGGCTGTCATCCACGAGGCGATCAGGAGCACCCAGGTCGCAAGAGCCGGTGGCCAGCCTGGATCGCCCGCGCCGACATGCGCCCCGAACGCCAACACCAGATGCCAGAACATCGCCGCGTAAGCCCAGTCCGCCAGCATCGCCGAAGGGCGCCAGAGAATCACCACCGCGCCGACAATCTTCAAAATCGCGAGCGGCCAGATGATGTATGTGGGATAGCCCAACACCTCGCGATACATGCCCGCGACCATATCGTGGGATGAGATGTAGAAAGTCGCCGCACCCAGATAGACCAGCGCCACAAGGCCGGTCGCGATCCAGTAGACATACTTTGCCACGTTGTCACTCATCACCGCACTCCCTGTTTGCAAGGGCTTGTTCAGCCGCAGTTTCCGCTCTAAGTACCTTTAGGTGTCTTGCATTGTTCGTGAAAGTAGGCACTTAAAAGTAACTAGATTACTTTAACCGCGAGGATAATCCACGATGAAGAGCGTCCAGCCCCCCTTATGCCCGATGGAGGCGCTTCTGCGTGTCATTACAGGCCCTTGGACGATCTATATACTCTGGGTTCTGTCCGAGCAGGGACCGCAGCGTTTCGGCGCGCTCAAGCGTTTGGTGCCCGGAATTTCCACTCGCGTTCTGACCGAGAGGCTGAGAATGCTGGAACATGCTGGCGTTGTTTGGCGCGAGCAGGCCATGACCATCCCACCCGCTGTCACATACGGACTGACTGAGCGCGGCGCGGAACTGCGCGGCGTGCTGGACAAGCTTGGCTCGATCGCACGCCGCTGGGAGGCCGAGGGTGCCTTTGTCGGGACCGCAAGCGCGGCAGAATGACGGTACCCCTCCTGTTCGCGGGATAATCCCGCGCCCGAGAACAACTCAGGCAGAATCAGACCCGAAGCTCATGACGAATTGAAAACGGCGCTAGAAAAAGCCGCCAAGCGGCGCTTGGTGGGGTAGATCCGCACAGCTTTACGCTTTGCTGCTAAATCAACTTCTATCTACTATACTCACTAGACGGTACAGTAAAGCTTGTAACCGCCTAGTCCTGCCTGGGATAGAGAGAACGAGATGCGCGAGAGAAAGTTGGCCGACGTCATGGTTGGTGCGCGCGAGGTCTTCTTCCGATGCGGTTATGAAGGAGCCACGGTCGATGCGATTGCCGCCGAGGGAAAAGTGTCGAAGGCAACCATGTATTCGTATTACCCGACCAAGGAGCAACTGTTCCTGAGCGTGGTTGAATCCGAGTGCGGTCGGCTTGCGGACGAAATCCTCCGGCCCTTGACCGCGTCTTTGGAGCCGCGCGCCCGGTTGGAAGAACTCGCCCTGCGCATGGTCGACCTCATCTTGGACGACACCTACATCCGTCTCCTGCGAACGTGCATCGGCGCCTCCGAGGCGCTTCCCGAAGTGGGTGAGGTGTATTTTCGCGCAGGCCCGAAACCGGCCCGCGAACTCGTCGGGCGGGTTCTGGAGCGCCTTACGCGCGAAGGCGCGCTCGATGTCGATGACGCCCGGCGCGCGTCCGATCACTTCATACACCTTTGCGTTTCGGGGCTACTTATGCCGCGCCTTCTCGCAGTGAAACGACCAGTCCACCGCGAGAAACATGCGCGCGAAGCGGTCGCTGCATTCCTGCGACTTTACGGTAGCGGCCACAGAGACAAATTTTCAGATTGAGCTCGCTTGCCAAATACGGGGCAGCGCATTAGTTCGCCCAATGACTTAACCGACCGGACGGTACAGGGTGACTGCACAAGTGGAAAAGCAACCGAAGAACGCCTCGCCAAAGATTCTCGGCGCTGCGCGGGCGATTGCGCTGCGAGAAGGCGCGGGAAAGATCACGATCGACGCCGTCGCTCGGGAATCCGGCCTCAGCAAGGGTGGGGTGTTGTACAACTTCCCCACCAAGAAAGCGCTTCTGGCCGGGCTGCTCGACGAAATGCTCGCGGAGCACCGCGAACGTCTGGCGTCGGTCCCGGAAGGGCACAGTTCCCGCACCCTGCGCGGTCATCTCGAGACAGTTCTGCAAGCCAGAAGCACCGATGATGACCTTTCGATGGCTATTCTCGCGGTTTCGGCGTCGGATCCGAATCTTCTGGACCCGCTGAGAAGAGAGCTGTCCCGTGATGTCGAGCGCATCCGTTCGGACGCGCAGGACGACACTGCGGCGATGGTTCTCTTTTTGGCGATCCAGGGTCTTCGTTTCCAGAGGCTCCTTCGCCTCGCGGATGGTGATGCCGATCAGCAAGACGCCGCCATCGACAGATTGTGGGACATGATAAATGAGCTTGAATAGAACCAGATACTTCCTAGGAGGTGCCGCTGGATTGGTCGCCCTCCTTCTCGCCATTGTCCTTCTTGTGCAATTCAACCCGGACATCGCATCCAAGGTCTTCGCGCAGACTACGGATGAGGTTTCCGGTGCCGATGCGCAAGGAAGCGCCGAGCAAGATATGGCCCAGCCGGTCACGGTCGAAGTATCGCGTGCCGAGCTTCGCGATAGCGATAGAGCGCGCAGCCTGGCAGGCCGCGTGGAGCCCGCCCGGACCGTGGATATCGCCTTTCAGGTTTCGGGTCAGCTTTCCGACCTCACGGTAGATGCCGGGACTCGGGTTGAGAAAGGCGATTTAATTGCCGCGCTCGACCCAGTCGATTTCGAATTGGCCGTGGATCGGGCGCAGGCCTCTTTCGACCTCGCAAAATCCGAATACGATCGTGCGTTGAGTCTGACCGAGAAAGGGGTGGCGACCGACGCCCGACTTGAAACGAACCGCGCGCAGCTTGCTCAGGCAGAAGTCGCCCTGCGTGAAGCGGAGCGACGCTTGGCTCAAGCCACGATCACCGCGCCCTTCGACGCCATTGTCGCGCGCATCTTTCTGGAGGAGTTTTCGAACGTCACCCCTGCGGCTCCGATTGCCAGGTTGCAGGACATCAGTGAAATGCGGGTGCGGATTTCGCTGCCCGAGGAACTCGCTGCGATGGCACGGGCCCAGCCCGATGCATTCAGGGTAACCGCCTCTTTCCCCGCCGTGCCGGGGTATGACGCAACTCTGTATCTGCGGACATTCGTGACCGATGCAGACCCCACAGCCCAAACCTATGACGTAGAGTTTGCAATCGAGGGCGCCATCGACCCGAGATTGCTGCCCGGAATGACGGCGAATGTGCGCGTAGCCGCCGCCGCGGAGGGTGCGCAATCGCGGTTGGTAGTCGTCCCGGTCTCGGCGATCGACACGACGAGCCGGAGCGAGCCGTCCATCTGGCTGTATGACGAGGGGACCGGCCGGGTGTCCCGTAAGACGATCCGCCTGGGGCTGCCGAACGACGACGAAATCGTCGTGCTTGAGGGGCTCTCCGGAGACGAACTGGTTGTGTCCGGCGGGTGGTGGCGCCTGAAGGAAAACGAAACAGTCGCGGTTCGCGGCCTCTGAACGATCCTGGACCGGAAAACCGAAACCATGACAATGAGTATTTCCCGCGCAAGCATCCGACGTCCGGTCGCCGTTTGGCTGGCAATTATCTTTTGCCTTCTCGGCGGTTTGTGGGGGCTGAACACGGTCGGACGCCTCGAAGACCCGAGTTTCACGCTCAAGACGGCGCTCGTTTTCGTGCCCTATCCGGGCGCGACGGCGATGGAGGTGGAAGAGGAAGTCACCGATGTCGTGGAAAGCGCACTCCAACAGATGAAGCAGCTCGACCGGGTGGAATCGAAATCCATGCCGGGCATGGCCCAGATCACGGTCGAGATCGAGATGACCTATGGGCCCGACGAGATCCCACAGGTCTGGGACGAAATGCGCCGCCGCATCCGCGACATCGAAAGAGAGTTCCCCTCCGGTGCGCAGTCTCCGATCATCAATGACGATTTCGGCGACGTCTACGGCATGTTCTACGCTGTGACGGCCGATGGGTTGAGCGCCTCGGAACAGCGAGACCTCGCGACTAAACTGCGGCGCGGCTTTGTCACCGTCGACGGGGTGGCCAAGATCGAGGTTCAGGGGCTGGCGGAAGAGGAGATCATCATCTCGGTCCCTTCGGCGCGCCTGACCGAACTGGGGCTGCCACCGGACCAGATCCTCGGTATCATCGCCGACGAGAACCAGGTTTTCTCCAACGGCGAGATCAGCGAAGGGCTGTCTCGGCTAGGTGTGTCCGTTCCGCCGGGTTATGTCAGCGTCGAGGGCATTGAGGCGCTGCGGCTCGGCGCCCCCGGAGAGGTCGGGCAGATTGCGCTCTACGACATCGCCCGCGTGGTCCGAGAGGAGACAGAGCGGCCGAGCCAGATCGTGCGTCACAATGGCACGCGAGCTTTCACTCTTGGGGTCTCGGCGCTCGTGGACCGCAACGTTGTCGAGGTCGGCAGATCGGTCGAGGCACGACTGGACCAACTGAAGACCGAATTGCCGGACGGCGTCGAGATCGTACCGATCTATGAACAGCATAAGGTCGTCGACGAAGCGGTCTCGAGCTTTCTTGTCAGCCTCGGTCAATCCGTGGCCATCGTCATCGGGGCGCTGATGCTGACCATGGGTTGGCGCGCGGGTCTGGTGGTGGGTGCCACGCTGGGCCTAACGGTGTTTTCCACGCTGTTTTTCATGTCTGTCTTCGGCATCGAGATGGAACGGATCAGTCTTGGGGCGCTGATCATCGCTATGGGTATGCTGGTCGACAACGCCATCGTGATCGCCGAAGGCATGCTGATTGGCATGGCACGGGGCAAGTCCGCCGAAGACGCCGCCGCCGATACCGAGACCGCGACATCATTTCCTCTGCTTGGGGCTACCGTGATCGGGATCATGGCGTTCTCTGGAATTGGACTGTCGCCAGATGCCACCGGCGAATTTCTGTTTTCGCTTTTCGCGGTTATCGCGATTTCGTTGCTGATGAGCTGGATCCTCGCCGTGACCGTTACACCCTATCTTGGGAAGCTCCTTCTGAAGGCGCCAAAAAACACCTCCAAGGACCCCTATCGCGGCTTCGTCTATTCGGCCTACCGCGGTTTCCTCAGGCTGGCGCTGCGCGCCCGTGTGCTCGTCGTCCTGACGATCGTCGGAATCACGGTCTGGTCGGTCATGGCCTTTGGTCAGGTCAAACAGGCTTTTTTTCCGGCGTCGAACACCCCGATATTCTACGTCGAATTCCAGATGCCGCAAGGCACGGACATTCGAGTCACGAATGAAGAAATCGCTCGGCTGGAGGCGATCATCTTAGGCGAGGAGATCGTGACGGACGTGACGACGCTTGTCGGGCGAGGGGCCAGCCGCTTCATGCTGACCTACAACCCTGAGCAGGCCGATGCGAGCTACGGTCAGCTGATCGTGCGTGCGACCGATGCCACACTCATCCCCGATGTTGCGGCGCGTCTCAATCGTGAACTGCCGGCGCAATTCCCCAATGCTCTTATCCGCGTCGAGGAGATCGTCTTCGGTCCGCCTGCCGGGGCCGATGTCGCCGTCCGGTTTTCCGGACCCGATCCAGTTGTCCTCCGGCAGCTATCGGATAACGCGCTTGCGATCTTCGACGAGGCCGGCACGATCACAAACCCGCGCACAGACTGGCGGCAGCGCGAAATTCTCGTCGAACCCATCGTCGACGAGGCTCGCATGCGGTTGGCCGGTGCGACTCGCGGATCGATTTCCGACACCGTGCAATACGGCACCTCGGGCCTGCGGGTGGGCACCCTGCGCGAAGGCGATGCCGAAATCCCTATGTATCTGCGGCTTCCCGAGGTCGAGCGCGACGGGCTGGACCGTTTGCGCGACCTCTCGGTCTGGTCGCCGGGGGCAAATGATTATGTGCCGATGGCCAACCTCGTCTCCAGCTTTGAGCCCCGCCTCGTCGAGGCGCTGATCCACCGGCGCGACCGGGCGCGAACGATCACGGCTCTTGGCGGCGCGCGACCGGATCTGACTGCGAACGAAGCCTTCAACAGCGTGCGCGACGAGATCGAAGCGATGCGGCTCCCCGACGGCTATTCGATGGAGTGGGGTGGCGAATACGAAAGCCAGCAGATGGCCAACGAAAGTCTCGGCAAGCAGCTTCCGATCAGCCTCATTGTGATGCTGACGATCTCGATCCTGATGTTCAACAAGGTGCGCCAGCCGCTGATATTGTGGCTCGTCGTACCGATGTCGGTCACAGGCATGGTTCTCGGTCTGCTGTTCACGGGGCTCCCGTTCACGTTCACGGCGCTTCTCGGCTTCTTGTCCCTTTCCGGGATGCTGATGAAGAACGCCATTGTGCTGGTGGAAGAAATCGATCAGCAACGCGCCGAAGATGTCGAGGACTATCAGGCGGTGATCGATGGCTCGGTCAGCCGTTTGAGGCCCGTCGTGCTGGCTGCGGGCACAACGATTTTCGGTATGATTCCGCTCATATCAGACGCCTTCTTCGCATCGATGGCTGTCACAATCATGGGTGGCCTCGCGTTCGCCTCGATCCTGACACTGGTCGCGGTGCCGGTATTGTATGCGCTGTTCTTCTTGATCAAGCCGCCTAAACAAGAAAACGCTCCTTCAGGTTCCCCAGCGACAGCCTGAACGCAGATGCAGTTATAAGCGCTTCTCTGAGCGCCCTCGACCCGTCTTAAGGACGTGACCTGCCCCCCGCGAAATCCCTCATCATGATGTAGAGTCTGCCCAACCTTGAAGGAGCAGACGAATGCGAAAGAG
>NZ_PGTB01000102.1 GCF_002786325.1 Pseudooceanicola lipolyticus
CGTTGACTCGCGGGCTCCGCCCCATCGGTGTCTGCACCCCGTTGGGCGAGTTCCGGTGTGCCCAGCCGCAGCCCGTTCATGTCGCCGGCCACCGGCGCCGCCGGCAGCCCGATACCGCAGGCCAGGAAGCCGGCCTTGCGCAATGTTTTCGACGCCGCCTGCCCGCCGCCAAACGCCCCGGCCATCAGCGCAAACTGGTGCGACCGGGTGGCCTGGTCGGCACCGCCGAACACCGGCAGGCCCAGCGCCGCCAGTTCCGCCGCCAGCGCCTGCGCCAGGGCAATCATCGCCTGCGCATACTCCGCGCCATGTTCCACCCAGTCGAGCAGCGAAATTGCCAGGGCCGCCGATTTCGCCGCGTCGAAATTCGCCGTCATGCCGGGAAAGGCGATGTGGTCCAGACGCTCGGCAAGATCCGCGTCATTGGTCACGATCAGCCCGCCGGCAGGTCCGCCGAGGCTTTTATAAGTGCTCATCGTCATCAGATGCGCACCCTGGTCCAGCGGATTGGGCCAGGCGCCGCCGGCGATGATCCCGCATTGATGCGCCGCGTCGAACAGCACCTTGGCACCGACCGCATCGGCAATGACCCGGATCTCGGCCACCGGATGCGGGAACAGGTTCAGCGATCCGCCGATGGTGATCAGTTTCGGCCGCACCTGCTGCGCCAGTTGCCGCAAGCCATCCAGGTCCACGGTATAGCCATCGGCCTGCACCGGCGCCTCATGCGTCACCAGACCATACAGCCCGGCACAGCCGGCCTGGTGATGGGTGACATGGCCGCCGATGGACCCCGGCGGCGCGATGATCGCATCGCCCGGCCGGGTCAGCGCCATGAAGGCATAGAGGTTGGCCAGCGCCCCCGAGCCCACCCGGATCTCGGCATAACGCGCGCCGAATACCCGCGCAGCCAGTTCGGCGGCGATCACCTCGATCTCTTCAATCGCCTCCAGCCCCATCTCGTATTTGTCGCCGGGATAGCCCAGCGACGGCCGGCTGCCCAGCCCGGCGGCCAGCGCCGCCTCGGCCCTGGGATTCATCACATTGGTGGCCGGGTTCAGGTTGAAACATTCGGTATCATGGATGTCGCGGTTGCGCGCGATCAGCGCTGCGATGCGCCGGTCGGTCTCCGCCGCCGCCTCGCCGGCAGTGCGGGTGGCGATCGACTGAACCAGGTTTTCGCACGGCGCCGGAACCCAGGCGCGCGGGGCGAGATGTGGCATGGGGCACCTCTTGTCTGCCCGGCCAGAAAGACAGGAAACCGGCGCCGGCACAACCGGCTCAGTTCAGGTGGCCGCCATCGCTGTCATCGCCCGCCTCGTCCAGCAGGCGGCGCATGTCGGGCACGGTGACATGGCGCTTGCCCTCCAGCGCGATCACCCCGTCGCGGCGCAGCGCCGAGATCTGGCGGCTGACGGTTTCCAGCGTCAGCCCCAGGTAATCGGCCATCGCCTCGCGGGTCAGCGGCAGGTCAAACACCACCGCGCCGGGCCGCGGCGCGTTCATCTGCTGCGGATCGCGCCGCGCGATGATGCTCAGCAGGCTGGCGATCTTTTCCCGCGCGGTCTTGCGGCCCAGCACCAGCATCCATTCCCGCGCCGCGTCCAGTTCGTCCAGGGTCATCTCCAGCAGCCGCTGCGCGATATGCGGCGTTTCCTGCATCATCTGTTCGAACGGCCGCTTGCGGAAACAGCACATCACCACGTCGCTGGTCGCCACCACGTCATAGGGCGACCCGTCGCGCCCCGGGCGGCCGACAAAATCCGACGGCAGCAACAGCCCCACCATCTGGGTCCGGCCATCTTCCATCGCCTGGGTCAACGTGGCGATGCCGGTGACCACCGAGCCGACAAAATCCATCTTGTCATCGGACCAGACGATGGTCTGTCCCGCCTCGAAGCTGCGGTAATACTTGATCTTTTCCAGTTGCTCCAACTCATCCACGTCACAGCGGGCGCAGACCGCGCGGTGGCGGATCGGACAGTCCGAGCAGGTCGGACCGTTATTCAGCACAGGTGCGTCCATTTCGGCTCCCGGTTGATCTGTATCAAGGCGCTTGGCGGTGAGTCGCCTAATGTCCGACGCATGATAACCAATTCCCGACTTGCTGCCCTGGGTCTTTTTGACACGAGGGTACCACGCTATACCAGCTATCCGACTGCGCCGCAGTTCAACGCCGCCATCGGCGCTGACTGCCATCGCCGCTGGATCGCCGCGATTGCGCCGGGCAGCACAGTGTCGCTTTATGTGCATATCCCCTTCTGCCGGCGGCTGTGCTGGTTCTGCGCCTGTCGCACCCAGGGCACGCAAAAGGACGCGCCGGTGCGTGCCTATCTGCAGACGCTTCAGGCCGAACTGGCGCTGCTGAAGCAAATCCTGCCCGATGGCGTAGAGCTGGCGCGCCTGCATTGGGGCGGCGGCACGCCAACGCTGTTGTCGCCGACGATGATGCAGGAGCTGGCCGGCGCCATCGCCGCGGTCGCGCCGCTGGCCGAAGGCGCCGAATTCTCGGTCGAGATCGACCCGAACGAGATCGACGCCGCCCGGCTCGACACGCTGGCCGCCGCCGGGATGACCCGCGCCTCGATCGGGGTGCAGGATTTCGACCCGCAGATCCAGCAGGCGATCGGCCGGGTGCAAAGCTATGAGGTCACCCGCGACGCAGTGGCGATGCTCCGCGCCCGCGGCATCCGCAGCCTGAACGCCGACATTCTCTATGGCCTGCCGCACCAGTCCCGCGGTCGCATCGCCGACAGCGTGCAAAAGCTGCTGTCGCTGCATCCGGACCGGGTGGCGCTGTATGGCTATGCGCATGTGCCCTGGATGGCGCGGCGTCAGGCGATGATCGCAACCGACAGCCTGCCCGACCCGCAACAGCGCCTCGACCTGTTCGAAACCGCGCGGCGGCTGTTTGTCTGGGACGGCTACGACGAGATCGGCATCGACCATTTCGCCACCCCGCAAGACGGGCTTGGCCGCGCCCGGCGCCGGGGCGGATTGCGGCGCAATTTCCAGGGCTATACCGACGACAGCTCCGAGGTTCTGATCGGCCTCGGCGCCTCGGCGATTTCGCGTTTCCCGCAGGGGTATACGCAAAACGCCGCCGCCACCTCGGCCCATACCGGCCGGATCCGCGCCGGCGAGTTCTCCACCGCGCGCGGCCATGCCTTTGCCGGCGACGACGCCCTGCGCGCCCGGATCATCGAGGCGCTGATGTGCGATTTCCGCGTCGAGACCGAGGAACTGACCACCCGTTTCGGCGCCCGCCGGGCGCAGATCGACCAGTTGTTTGCCCACGCCAATCGCCAATTTGACGGGTTGCTGGAGCTCAGCGAGACCGGCCTGGCGATCCCGCCGGACCTGCGCCCCCTGACCCGCCTGATCGCCCGCAGCTTCGACGCCTACACGCTCAGCCCCGCCGGCCACAGCCCGGCCATCTGACCCGCCCGACGGTCCGGCCCTGAAACCCGTTCCCCGGTCGCTGACCTTCCCGTATCCTTCGACTCAGCCAGACGGAGGAGGCAGGCCATGACATTGACCGGCGGATGCTATTGCGGGGAACTTCGGTATGTGTGCGAGGGTGAACCGATGCTCAAGGCGTCATGCCACTGCCGTGAATGCCAATATATCTCCGGCGGCGGACCCAACTACTTCATGCTGATGCCTAAGGACGGCTTTCGATGGACCAGCGGCACACCCAAGCAGTTCACCCGCAGTGATCTGGACAATCCGGTCACGCGGGAATTCTGCGCCAATTGCGGCACCCATGTCCGCACCATGCTCACGGGCCGCGACCAGATCGTGCTGAAGGTCGGCACGCTCGACGACCCCTCGGTCTTCGAACCAAGGATCGCGATCTACACCGTCGACAGCCAGCCGTTCCACGTGATCGCCGAAGGCGTTCCAAAGTTCGAGCGCCTGCCCGCGCGATAAGCCTTTAGCGCGCCGCGGCGATCAGGGTCCGGGTATAGTCGGTCTGCGGCGCGTCGAAGATCGCTGCGGCGCTGCCGGTCTCGACCACGTCGCCCTGTTTCATCACGATCACCTGGTGCGACATGGCGCGCACCACTTTCAGGTCATGGCTGATGAACAGATAGGCCAGCCCGTGCTTGCGCTGCAGTTCGCGCAGCAGGTCGACGATCTGCACCTGCACCGTCATGTCCAGCGCGCTGGTCGGCTCGTCCAGCACCAGCAGCCGGGGCCGCAGCACCATCGCCCGCGCGATGGCGATGCGCTGGCGCTGCCCGCCGGAAAATTCGTGCGGATAGCGGTCCATCGCCGCCGGGTTCAGCCCGGTTTCCACCATCACCTCGGCCACCAATTCGCGCTTGTCGCGCTTGGGGTCGACCTTGTGAATGCCCAACCCTTCCGAAATGATCTGGAAACAGGTCATGCGCGGGCTCAGGCTGCCATAGGGGTCCTGAAAGACGATCTGCATATCCTTGCGCAGCCGCCTCAGTTCGCCCGTCGACCAGCCGCGCACATCCTGGCCGCGAAAGGTGATCCGCCCCTCCGAGGCGATCAACCGCATCATCGCCAGCGCCAGCGTGGTCTTGCCCGAGCCGCTTTCGCCGACAATCCCCACGGTCTCGCCGGCGCGCACGCTGAGGCTGGCATCGTTCACCGCCTTCACATGGCCCACGGTTCGTTTCAGCAGCCCGCGCTGGATCGGGAACCAGATCTTCAGATTCTCGGTCTCGGCCACAACTTCGGCCCCGGCCTCAACCGGCTCGGGGGCGCCCGACGGTTCGGCCGCCAGCAGTTTCCGGGTATAGGGATGCTGCGGATTGGCAAAGATCTCAGACGTCGGCCCACTCTCGACGATCTCGCCGTCTTTCATCACGCAGACCTTGTCGGCCACGCGGCGGACGATGCCCAGGTCATGGGTGATGAACAGCAGCCCCATGTTTTCCGCCGCTTTCAGCTCGGCCAGAAGGTCCAGGATCTGCGCCTGGATGGTCACGTCCAGCGCCGTGGTCGGCTCGTCGGCGATCAGGATGTCGGGCTTGTTGGCCAGGGCCATGGCGATCATCACCCGCTGCCGCTGTCCGCCGGACAGCTGGTGCGGATAGGCGCCCAGCCGGCTTTCCGCGTCGCGGATACCGACCCGGTCCAGCAGGTCCAGAATACGCTCGCGCGCCTGCGCCCCGCTCAGCCCCTGATGCAGCGCCAGCGATTCGGCCATCTGCTTTTCGATGGTGTGCAGCGGGTTCAGCGAGGTCATCGGCTCCTGGAAAATAAAGCTGATATCGTTGCCGCGCACCTTGTGCAGCAGCTTGGCATCGGCGCCGATCATCTGCTGCCCGTCATAGGTGACGGAACCCGCCACCTGTGCACTGTCGCCCAGCAGCGACACGGTGGACAGCGCCGTCACCGACTTGCCCGACCCGCTTTCGCCCACCAGCGCCACGGTCTCGCCCCGGTCGACACTGAAGGACACGCCCCTGACCGCCTCGGTCACCGCGCCGTCCTGCCGGAACGACACCCGCAGATCGCGTACATCCAGAAGGCTCATGAAAAGGTCTTTCTCGGGTCGAAGGCATCGCGCACGCCTTCGAAGATGAAGACCAGCAGCGACAGCATCAGCGCAAAGGTGAAAAACGCGGTAAAGCCCAGCCAGGGCGCCTGCAGGTTCTGCTTGGCCTGCAATGTCAGCTCGCCCAGCGACGGCGCCGAAGACGGCAGGCCAAAGCCGAGGAAATCCAGGCTGGCCAGCGCGCCGATGGTGCCGGTGACGATAAACGGCAACATGGTCAGCGTTGCCACCATCGCGTTGGGCAACATGTGGCGGAACATGATGGTCAGGTTGCCGACGCCCAGCGCCTTGGCCGCGCGCACATATTCCAGGTTGCGCGCGCGCAGGAACTCGGCCCGCACCACGCCGACCAGCGCCATCCAGCCGAACAGTACCATCAGGAACACCAACAGCCAGAAACTGCGCCCGAGGATCGCGAACATGATGATGATGACATACAGCTGCGGCGTCGAGGACCAGATTTCGATGATCCGCTGGAACAGCAGGTCGGTGCGCCCGCCGAAATAGCCCTGGATCGCCCCGGCGAAAATGCCGATCAGGCTGGACAGGGTGGTGACGATCAGGGTGAAGGCAATCGACAGGCGGAACCCGTGGATCACCCGCGCCAGCACGTCGCGCTTGGTGTCGTCAGTGCCCAGCCAGTTCTGCGCGTTGGGCGGCAGCGGCGCCGCGCCGGGCCGGTCAACCGGGGTGTCATAGGAATAGGGGATCAGCGGCCAGATCATCCAGCCCTTGCGGATCTCCTCGCCCTCGATCACCCCGTCCTGCGCATCCGCGATATAGCCTTCGGGATCGTCAAAACAGGCCTCCATCCCGCCGGTTTCGATCAGGCACTGCACCTCGGGGTCGCGATAAACCGCCTCGGTCTGGAAATCGCCGCCAAAGGCGGTTTCCGGGTAAAAGTTCCAGATCGGGGTATAGAATTGGCCCTGATAGCGCACCAGGATCGGCTTGTCATAGGCCAGGAACTCGGCAAAGCAGCTCAGCCCGAACAGCAGCAGGAACAGCCACAGCGACCAGAAGGCGCGGCGGTTGCGCTTGAAATTGCGCCAGCGCCGCTGGTTCAGCGCGGACAGCGCCATCAGCCTTCCCTCCGCTCGAAATCGATCCGCGGGTCGACGAAGACATACATCAGGTCCGACAGGATGCCGACGACCAGACCCATCAGCCCGAAGATGAACAGCGTGCCGAAGACAATCGGGTAATCCCGCGCCACCGCCGCCTCGAAGCCCAGCCGCCCCAGCCCGTCGAGCGAGAAGATGGTTTCGATGATGATCGAGCTGCCGAAAAACACCCCGATAAACACCGCCGGAAACCCGGCAATCACGATCAGCATGGCGTTGCGGAAGATATGGCCATACAGCACCCGCCGCTCGGACAACCCCTTGGCGCGGGCGGTCATCACATATTGCTTCTTGATCTCGTCGAGAAAGCTGTTCTTGGTCAGCAGCGTCAGCGTCGCGAAGGACGAGATGGTCAGCGCGATGGTTGGCAAGGCGATATGCCAGAAATAATCGCCGATCTTGCCCAGCAGGCTCAGCTGGTCCCAATTGTCCGAGGTCAGCCCCCGCAGCGGAAAGATCTGCCAATAGGACCCGCCGGCAAACAGCACCAGCAGCAGGATCGCGAACAGGAAGGCGGGGATCGCATAGGCGACGATGATCGCCCCCGAGGTCCAGGTGTCAAAGCCGCTGCCATCCTTCACCGCCTTGCGGATGCCCAGCGGGATCGACACCAGATAGGCGATCAGCGTCGACCACAGCCCCAGCGAGATCGACACCGGCATCTTTTCCAGGATCAGGTCGGTCACATTGGCCGAGCGGAAATAGCTCTCTCCGAAATCGAACCGCATATAATTCCACAGCATCTGCAGGAACCGCTGCAGCGGCGGCTTGTCAAAGCCGTATTCCCGTTCAAGCTGTTCGATGAATTCCGGCGGCAGGCCGCGCGCACCGACATAGCGTTCATCGCCCGGACCAGCGCCGCCGCGCATGTCGTCGCCGCCCAGCTGGCCGGCATCGCCCTGCGTCCCGGCGAAGGAGCCGAACACATCGCCCTGGCCCTGCGCCCGCGCGATGGCTTGTTCCACCGGCCCGCCGGGCACGAACTGGACCAGGGTAAAGTTGATGATCATCACGCCCAGCAGCGTGGGAATGACCAGCAGCAGCCGGCGTAGGATATAGGCGCCCATGCGGCGGTTACCTCAACGCGCCGGCGGCCTTCAGGGTGTCGGCCTTGGCCTGATCGAACCACCAGAAGTCGAGAAAGCCCAGATCATAGGGCGGCAGCGGCTCGGGATAGCCGTACTGGTCGTAATAGGCGACCCAGTAGGTCGGCTTGTACCAGACCGGGATCATGATGAATTCATAGCGCAGCGCCCGGTCCAGCGCGCGCAGCGTACTCTCTTCCTCCTCGCGGGTCTGGGCGTTCAGCGAGGCGTCGATGATCTTGTCCACCAGCGGGCTGGCCAGACCGGCGGGGTTGAACACCGAAAACGCCGCCTCGTCCGAGCCATACATCTGCATCAGCCCGGTGCCGGTGCCCAGGAAGGGGCGGTAGCTGTCGAAATTCAGGTCAAAGTCGAATTCGCGCTCGCGCAGGGTGAACTGCGCCGGATCGACCTTTTCCAGCCGGATCCTGACACCCATCGCCTCGACATTTTTTACATAGTTCTCGATCACCGCGCTCAGCGTGCCTTCGTTCGAAGTGTTGAACAGGAAGACGATCTCCAGCGGCCGGCCTTGGGCGTTATAGCGGAAGCCGTCGCTGCCCACCGGCCAGCCGGCCTCGTCCAGCAGCCCCATCGCGCGGCGCAGGTTGCGCCGGTCGGTCAGCCGCTCGCCGTTCGAGCTATGCGGCATCAGGGCCGGTTCGCTCAGCATCTCGGGCGGCACCAGGTCGCCCAGCGATTGCAGGAATTCCAGTTCGGCGCCTTCGGGCACGCCTTCGGCCATCAGCGGCGTGTCCTGGGTATAGGACGCGCGTTGCTTGAACAGCCCGTATTGCAGGCTCTCATTGGTCCATTCGAAGTTAAAGCCCAGCGCCAGCGCCTCGCGCACGCGGCGGTCCTGCAGTACTTCGCGCCGCAGGTTGAATACGATCCCCGAGGGAATCGGCGGCGTGCCATCGGGCAGTTCGGTCTTGATCACCTGACCGGCTGCGATCTTGGGGAAGTCATAATTCACCGCCCATTTCTTCGAATCCCCCTCCTGCCGGAACGTGTATTCGCCGGCCTTGAAGGCTTCGAAGGCGGCGACGTCATCGCCGAAATATTCCACCCGGATGCGGTCGAAATTGTGCCGGCCCCGGTTGATCGGCAGGTCCTTGCCCCAGTAATCCGGGTTGCGCTTGTAGACAATTCGCCGGTTCACATCGACGGTCTCGATCACGTAGGGGCCCGAACCGGGTGAGGTTTCCATGCGGCTTTCGTCCAGCCGCGCGCCGGTTTCGTCGAACCAGCGCTTGGACCAGACCGGCACGCCGCCCACCTGGTCGATCAGCGACCGGCGCGAAATGCCCTCGGTGAAATAGAATTTGATCGTGTGCTCATCCAGGACCTCGGCCTTCGGAATCCGCTTTTTCACCGCCACGGCATATGAGGGCAGCCCCTGTTCCAGCAGCAGGTTATGCGAAAACAGCACATCTTCGGCGGTCACCGGGGTGCCGTCGGAAAACCGCGCCCCGGGCCGCATGTGGAAGATCACCCAGGACTTGTCCTCGGGGTATTCCAGCCGCTCGGCCAGCAGCCCGTAATATTCGCCATAGGTATCCGCCGGACCATCGCCCAGCAGGCTTTCATACATCATCGACGACAGCGCCCCGGCCCGGCCCTTGACCGTATAGGGATTCATCGAATCGAAGGTGCCCAACGCCGAAACCGCGATTTCACCGCCCTTGGGCGCCTCCGGGTTCACATAGTCAAAATGGCTATAGTCCGCCGGGTATTTCAGATCGCCATAGAACGAATACCCATGGCTCACCACCACCCCGTCCTGCGCCCGCGCCAGGCCGGCCAGGCCCAGCGCCACGATCGCCGTCAGAACGCCGGCGGCCAACAGGTTCAGCGGGCCGGCCCGTCCGGCAGTGCGGGTACGGGCGCGCGCGCGGGCATGGTGCATCGGGGTCTTCCTCCGTCGGTCGGGCTGTCGGCAAGGTGTCTCTGTCGCACGTAGGCTAGCGGCTGGCCAAGACAACATTCAAGCCGCGACTTTGTGATTATGTGACCGCGCGTGACCGCCCAACCCCAGACATGGCTAAGCCGCTGCGCTTCGCGCAACGGCTTGGCAGGTTCGGCCCGGCAAGGCGTCGGTCAGTTCGACAGGCTTTGCAGATAGGCAATCACATTGGCGCGGTCGGTATCGCTGCGCAGACCGGCAAAGCTCATCGCCGTGCCCGGCACCGAATTGCGCGGGTTTTCCAGGAAGGCGCTCAGCTCTTCGATCGTCCAGGTGCCGCCATGGTTGGCCATCGCGTCGGAATAGCCGAAGCCGTCGACGCCGCCCACCGCGCGGCCAACCACGCCGTACAGCGTCGGGCCGGTGATGTTCTCGCCCGGCTCGACCCGGTGGCAGGCCTGGCATCTGCGGAACACCGAAGCGCCCTTGTCGGGGTCGGCCTCGGCCACCAGCGCGGCGAAATCGACATCGTCTTCGCCGCCGCCATCGCTCTCGACAACGCCGGTGTCGATCACATAGGCCTGCTCGCCGTGACCGCCGACATGGTAGATACCCTCAGCGGCCCATTTCCCCAGAAGGAAAACCAGGAAGGCGGCGCAGAAACCGGCCACCACTTTTGTAGAGGTCATCGTGTCCATAGATCGCGAGTCCATTTGCTGTCTTTGCCGGTTGTCTAAGCCTTCCCCTTGCCGGAGGCAAGGTATAGACAGCGCGACGAAACGACCGACCTCAGGAAAGCCTGCCACATGACCAACCGGATCGCGTTCCAGGGAGAGCCCGGCGCCTACAGCCACCAGGCCTGCCATCAGGCCCGGCCGCAGATGGAGGCGCTGCCCTGCCGCACCTTCGAAGACGCGGTCGATGCGGTGAAATCCGGCGCCGCCGATCTGGCGATGCTGCCGGTCGAGAACTCGACCTATGGCCGGGTCGCCGACATCCACTCGATGCTGCCGCAATCCGGACTGCATATCATCGAGGAAGCCTTCGTGCGGGTGCATATCAACCTGCTGGGGGTCAAAGGCACGCAGCTCGACCAGGTCACCCATGCGATGAGCCACACGGTGCTGCTGGGCCAGTGCCAAAGCTTTCTCAAACAGCACGGGCTGCACCGGATCACCGGCGCCGACACTGCCGGCTCGGCCCAGCATGTTGCCCAGCAGGGCGACCCGACCGTGGCGGCGCTGGCCAGCGAACTGGCCGGCGAGATCTATGGGCTCGACGTGCTGGCCCGCCATATCGAGGACAATCACGACAACACCACGCGCTTTTTGATCATGGCACCCGAGGCCGACGCTGCCCGGCGCGGTGACAACGGCATGATCACCAGCTTTGTCTTTCAGGTCCGCAACATTCCCGCCGCGCTGTACAAGGCGATGGGCGGCTTTGCCACCAACGGGGTGAACATGACCAAGCTGGAAAGCTACATGGTCGACGGCTCGTTCACCGCCACCCAGTTCTATGCCGATATCGAGGGGCACCCCGACGATCCGGGGGTCAAGCTGGCGCTGGACGAATTGCAGTATTTCACCACCAACACCAAGATCCTCGGCGTCTACCCGGCCGCGCGGGAACGCTATTGAGGCGCGGATGCGGCCGGGCGCCTACAACCCGGCCGCGACCATCAGCTTGCGCACCTCTTCGACCGGAACCCCCAAGTTAGAGCCGCTATAGTCGGGCAGGATCGCCGAATTCACCGCCACCACCCGGCCGCGCAGATCCAGCACCGGACCGCCACTGCCGCCATGGGTGGTGTCGGCGTCGTAGACGATCACCGACGAGGTGACCCGCCCGACAATGCCCCGGCTGGCCAGCGGCCGGATCAGCCCGGCCGCCGCCAGCCGCTCGGCCACTTCCCAGAAATCGATCTCGCCGCTGCTGCGCAGTTCCTCCAGAAACGCCGTGCCCGATTGCGCCAGCATCGCCCGCAGCCCGGTGGGAAAGCCGATCACAATCACCTCTTCGCCCGAGGCCGGCGGTTGTTCGGCCAGCATCAGGCCGGGCATCGCCCCGCCCGGCCGCTCGATCGCCAACACCGCCAGATCCGCCGATTCGCTGGCGGCCAGCAGGGTGACCGGGATCGGCTCGGCGCGGCCCGCCAGATAGGCGACAAAGCGCAGCATCACCGGTTCGACCGTTTCGGCGGCGATCCCCGCCGCCTCGTTCTCCCAGGGCTGCGCCACGTGGCGGTTGGTCAGCAGCACCCCCGGCGGGCCGGCAAAGAACCCGGTGCCGGTGAATTGCAGTTCCACCACCGGCCCCTCGCCATCAAAGGTCAGCAGCGGCCGCCCCCGGCCCGACATCAGCGGCACGCCCGACGGCGTCACCGCCTGGCGCAGCATCCGGCCGCCGTCACGTTCGCGGAATCCGTACATGCCCTGCAGAAACACCACCTGCGGTTCGGCCGCCGCAATCGCCCGCGCGGTTGCGGTCGAACGCTGCTCCAGCACGTCCAGCCGGGTGATATTGGCCGATAGCTGGCTTTCCAGGCTTTCGCGCAGCGCATCCAGGTCACCGGGGCGCAAGGCTTCCTGCTGCGCCTCGGCAAGGCTGCGGCCCACCGCGTCAAGCTGCGCCGAGGCCTCGCTCAGCTGCTGCTGCAGCAGCTGGTTCAGCCGGTATTGCTGCCAGGCCAGCACCGCGAAGCCCACCAGCACCAACAACACCGACACCCGGAACAACACGCTGGTTTCGCGCGACAGCCGGGCCGTCAGCGCCCCCGCCGCACGCAGCGCCCGCCGCAGCGGACGCTGGCGGCTGACCCGCATATAGGTCGCCACGTCGCTCAGGATATCGACCACCGTATTGCGACGGAAATCGCCTTTGTAGACCCGCAATCGGCACAGCGGGCCGGTTTCGCCAAATTCCACCGTGTCGCCATGACGCAGTTTTTGCGCGGTGATCGCGGTGCCGTTCACCCAAACCGTGGGCCCGCCTTTCGCCTCGATCTCATAGCTGTCGCCCGAGCGATGCAGCCGCGCCACCAGCCCGGCCCGCTGTTCCGGCTCGGCGACGGAAATGCGGATGGTCCGATCGGTTTCCATCAGCACGTCCAGCGTCGCGCTTTCCAGCCAGGCCACCGTCCCGCGCCGCAGCCCGGTCATGTGTTCCAGCGCGAAAGCCGAGGACGGTTCGGCGGATATATCCATCATCACTACTCCCGGCGGGTCACCCGCGGGGGGTCAGGCGGTGCGGCGGTGCCGGTCTTCCAGGCTTTTGGCATAGGCCGCGACCTTCAGCTTGAACCGCTTGGTCAGGTTGGCCTTGGCCAGTTTCATCGACTGGATCAGCAAGCGCGCCGACAGCGTCTTGGGCTTGAGATTCAGCACGATGGCCATACGTGTGCGTTGCTGCGACAGCGCCACCAGGTCCAGTGTCATCAGCCCGTCGATGCCATCCGACCGGGCGCTGACCTGCATGCCGTTCGGCGTGTCGAACTCGACCAGGTCCAGCCGCATCTCGCGCTGACGCCCGCGCAACAGGAACCGGGTGTTCCAGGCCAGGCCCGCGGCCGGCTCGGCGACACGCTGAACCTCGATCCCGCGCCGGATCGCCGAACGTTCGAACAGGTCAAAGTCGGACAACATGGCGAAGACATCCGCAATCGGCGCTTCGATATCTTCCTTGGTCGAAAACTGCATGGCCCTTCCGCTAACCCCGTAACTGTGAGTCTTGATCTAATCGAGCGTATCCGCAAGCCAGTTGTGCAAAATGAAATGCGCGATGGCACCTTTTCGCGCCGGTTTGATCGTCGCATGCGTGCCGGCAAACACCGCCATCATATCCTCGCGGCTGACCCATTGCGCATCCTCGATCTCGACCGGATCGATGGTGATCTCGCGGCTCAGCGCCTCGCCCCGACAGCCAAACATCAGCGAAGCCGGGAACGGCCAGGGCTGGCTGGCCAGGTAATCCACCCGCCCCACGCGCACGCCGGATTCTTCGAACACCTCGCGCCGCACCGCCGCCTCCAGGGTCTCGCCCGGCTCGACAAATCCGGCCAGCAGCGAATACATCCCCTCGGGCCAGGCCGGCGACCGGCCCATCAGCACCGAATTGCCATGGGTGATCAGCATGATCACCACCGGGTCGGTGCGCGGAAAATGATGTGTGCCGCAAGCCGGGCAGGTGCGCTGCCAGCCGGCATGCGACACCGCGCTGGCGACGCCGCAGGCGGCACAGAACCGGTGTGACCCGTGCCAGTTGACAATCGCCTTGGCGGTGGCCGCCAGTTCGGCATCACGCGGGCTCAGCTGCCACATCACCCGCCGCAGCTCGGTGAACAGGTGATCGGGGGGGAAATCCGGGTGATGCTGCTCTGAAGGGTCGTGAAAAGCGCCCACTGTCGAGGCATCCTGTCCCTCCGGCTCCCAACCCGAGATGTCGCAGGCGAAATTCGGAGCGCCGCTGGCCTCCAGGCCCAACAGCACCGGCGCCTCGATGGCGCGGCCCAGCGGCTGCGCCAGAACCGGGTGATTCATCGGCACCAGCGCCAGCGCCTCGCCCCGCATCAGCGGCTTGCCGCGCCACAACAGCACGCAGGCCGCGTCGGGGTGGTGCAGCGCCGCCTCCAGCGCCGCCTGATCCGCCCGGATATGCGCCGCCCGGTTCATCCCCGAACCGCCAAAGGTAACCTGCTCTGCGTGTTTCATTTCCACCCTTTCGCCGCCGTCCGCGAGCCATCGCACAGCGCCGCGGTCAATTCAATCGCACCATCGCCGCCGCGCCCGACGCCTGTTGGCGTCAGGCGTGAAACAAATTAAACCAGCGTCAGCGCTCGTAAAATCCGTCAGCCCTGTGTTTGCTGGGGCGACACGGGGCAGCGCAGGCGCAACACCGTTCCGGAGGGACCATGACCCAGGCCGCACCGATCCCGGCCGGCGCTCAGGCAAAGCTGCGGATTCTGGCCACCACCGATCTGCATATGAACCTGACCAGCTTCGACTATCTGTCGGCGCGGCCGGATCCCACCGTGGGCCTGACCCGCACCGCCGCGCTGATCCGCGCCGCGCGCCATCAGGCGCAGGCCGCGGGCGCGCTCTGCCTGCTGTTTGACAATGGCGATGCCCTGCAAG
>NZ_PGTB01000103.1 GCF_002786325.1 Pseudooceanicola lipolyticus
CGAGCCGGCCGCGGCGGGCGCCGCCGCGCCCGCGGGTGGCGGTGCCATCCGCACGCCTTCGGATGTGACCGCCGCGCTGGACCGCATCATCGACTATTACCGTCGCCACGAACCCTCCAGCCCGATTCCGCTGTTGCTGAAACGGGCGCGGCGGCTGGTCAACGCCGATTTCATGACCATCGTGCAGGACCTGGCCCCTGGCGGGGTCGACAACGTGAACCTGATCAGCGGGAACGACGACGAATAATCGCCCGGCTGTGATATGGTTCACAGACCGCAGCAGACTCACCTGGCATTTTGGCGCTATCTGAAGGAGCACCACATGAGCGGAAGTTCACAAAAATTCATTGCCCGCAACCGCGCCCCGCGCGTGCAGATCGAATATGACGTCGAGACCTATAACGGCGAAAAGAAGGTCCAGCTTCCTTTCGTGATGGGGGTGATGAGCGACCTTTCGGGCAAGTCCGAGGTTGAACCGCCCGCCGTGGCGGACCGCAAGTTCCTGGAGATCGATGTCGACAATTTCGACGAGCGGATGAAGGCAATTGCGCCGCGCGCCGCCTTCAACGTGCCCAACACGCTGACCGGCGAAGGCAACCTGGCCGTCGACATCACCTTTGAAAGCATGGAGGATTTTTCCCCCGCCGCCATCGCCAAGAAGATCGCGCCGCTGCGCGAGCTGTTCGAGGCGCGCACCCAGCTGTCCAACCTGATGACCTATATGGACGGCAAGACCGGGGCCGAGGCCCTGATTGCCAAGATCATCCAGGACCCGGCGCTGATGAAGACGCTGGCTGCGCAGCCTGCACCGCAGGCCGAAGGCGAGGAATAGGAGGGGACAAATGGCTGAAGAACAAGCAAAGGTCGCTGAGACCGGCGGCGCCGCCGCGACGCAGGAATCCGAATTCGAGGCGCTGCTGCAAAAGGAGTTCCGCCCGAAATCCGACCAGGCCCGGACGGCGGTGGAAAACGCCGTCAAGACGCTGGCACAGCAGGCGCTGGAAAACACCGCGCTGATCTCCGACGACGCGCTGCGTTCGATCGAGAGCATCGTTGCCGAGATCGACAAGAAGCTGACCGAACAGGTCAACCTGATCCTGCATCACGAAGATTTCCGGCAGATGGAAAGCGCCTGGCGCGGGCTGCATTACCTGGTGAACAACACCGAAACCGACGAGATGTTGAAGATCCGGGTGATGAACATCTCGAAGAAGGACATGCACAAGACCCTGCGCAAGTTCAAGGGCACCGCCTGGGACCAGTCGCCGATCTTCAAGAAGCTTTACGAAGAGGAATTCGGCCAGTTCGGGGGCGAGCCCTATGGTTCGCTGGTGGCGGATTACCATTTCGATCACAGCCCGCAGGATGTGGAACTGCTGGGCGAGATGTCGAAGATCGCCGCCTCGGCCCATGCGCCGCTGATCACCGGGGCCAAGCCCAGCCTGTTCCAGATGGACAGCTGGTCGGAACTGGCCAATCCGCGCGATCTGACCAAGATCTTCCAGACCCCCGAATATGCTTCGTGGCGGTCGCTGCGCGAAAGCGAGGACAGTAAATATGTCGGCCTGGCGATGCCGCGTTTCCTGGGCCGTCTGCCCTATGGCGCCAAGACCGAGCCGGTGGAGGAATTCGCCTTCGAAGAGGATACCTCGGGGGCCGATAGCGACAAGTACAGCTGGATCAACGCCGCCTATGGCATGGCGGTGAACATCAACCGGTCGTTCAAGACCTATGGCTGGTGTTCGCGGATCCGCGGGGTGGAAAGCGGCGGTGCATTGGAGAACCTGCCGTCGCATACCTTCCCCACCGATGATGGCGGGGTCGATCAGAAATGCCCGACCGAGATCGCGATTTCCGACCGGCGCGAGGCCGAACTGGCCAAGAACGGGATGATGCCGCTGATCCACCGGAAGAATTCGGATGTGGCGGCGTTTATCGGCGCGCAGTCGCTGCACAAGCCGGCGGAATACGAGGATCCCGACGCCACCGCCAATGCCAACCTGGCGGCGCGGCTGCCCTATCTGTTCGCCACCTGCCGGTTCGCGCATTACCTGAAATGCATGGCGCGCGACAAGGTCGGCTCGTTCAAGAGCCGGACGGACATGGAGAACTGGCTGCAGAACTGGATCAGCCAGTATGTCGATTTCAACGCCGAGGTCTCGTCGGAACGCGAGAAGGCGCGCAAGCCGCTCGCCGCGGCCGAGGTCGTCGTGGAAGAAGTGGAGGGTAACCCGGGATATTATTCATCTAAATTTTATTTGCGCCCTCACTACCAGCTGGAGGGATTGTCAGTGTCCTTGAGGCTGGTTTCGAAACTGCCTTCGGAGAAAGGGGCGTAAATTACCGCGCCCTGAAGGTTGACCCAGGACTCGGCGCGCAGCGCCGCTCACGGAAAGGATAGAAAATGGAAAATACATTTATCAGCATCGGCGACATCAAGGGCGAATGCATGGAGCGCAACCACAAGGAGTGGATCCCCGCCAAGACCCTGTCGTGGGAAGTCACCCGCACGCTGGATATGGACGATCTGGGCACCACCCAGCGCGGCTATGCCAATTCCAGCTTTGGCAAGGTCAGCGTCACCACCGAGCTGAGCGTCGCCTCGCCCAAGCTGATGCTGTCGGTGGCCGACGGCACCACGCGCAAGGAAATCACCATCGAGATGTGCCGCTCGTCCGACAGCGCCGGCAAGGGGATGGAACCCTACCTGATCTGGAAACTCTTTGATGTCACCATCGACAAGTACGAAGTGTCGGGCGGTGAAGAGCAGATCCCCGAGGAAGGCTGGGACATGGCCTATCGCCGGATCGAGGTGCAGTACAAGAAGGCCGATCCGGCCACCGGGGCGCTGTCTCCGGGCGGTGATTTCAGCTGGGATCTGATGGCCGGCGAAATGGGCTGATCCGGTCTTTCGCGATCCCCGTCCGGGCCTTTTTGCAAGGCCCGGACCGTTTTTGTCTGACTGCCATCTGGATCCGGCGCCATGTCACCCGAAGACCATCTGAAAGCTGGCGACCCGGAGGCGGCGCTGGCGGCGCTGCAGGCCAAGGTGCGCGCCGATGCGGCCGACCCGAAACTGCGGGTCTTCCTGTTCCAGCTGCTCTGCGTGCTGGGCGACTGGAAGCGCGCGATTGCCCAGCTCAAGCTGTGCGCCGAACTGGATGCCGGGCTGACGCTGATGGCCCGTACCTATCGCGAGGCGATCATCTGCGAGGTTTACCGCGAAAAGGTGTTTTCCGGCGATAAGGAGCCGCTGGTATTCGGCGAGCCGCAGCAATGGCTGGCGCTGCTGATCGAGGCGCAGAAGCTGCTGGCGCAGGGCCGTGCGGCCGAGGCGGCCGACCTGCGCGCCCGTGCGTTCGACGCCGCGCCGGTGACGGCGGGCGAGGCCGACGGGGTACGCTTCGACTGGATCGCCGATGCCGATATGCGCCTAGGCCCGGTGCTGGAGGTGATTGTCAACGGACGCTATTTCTGGATGCCGTTCAGCGCCCTTGAGGCGGTCGAGGTCGAGGCTCCGGCAGATTTGCGTGACCTGGTCTGGACCGCGGCCAGCCTGACCCTGGCCAATGGCGGCCAGGTGCCGGCACTGATCCCGACCCGCTATGCCGGGACCACCACGGCAGGGGATGGCGCCGAGAGGTTGGCGCGTGCCACCCGCTGGCAGGATGCCGGCGGCGAGACCTTTGCCGGGATCGGCCAGCGCCTGCTGGCCACCGATCAGGCCGAGATCGCGCTGATGGATTTGCGGCTGCTGAAACTGGACAGCGCCGCGACAGGGGCCGCGGATGGCTGACAAGACCTTGTCAGAACGTTTGCAGCCCTCGCTGCTGGACCGGCTGACCGATGTCGCGCCGCGCGAGAAGAAGGAAAGCCGCGACGCCCGCGTTATCGACATGACCCGCCTGCGCGAGATCATCCAGCGCGACCTCAGCTGGCTGCTGAACACCAACAACCTGGAAAGCAGCTTTGATGCCGAGCAGTTCCCGCATGTTGCCCGCTCGGTGCTGAATTACGGCATGCGCGAGGTTTCGGGCGAGTTTTCCACCGCCGACCGGGCCGAGATGATCCGCCGGTCGATCGAACGCGCGATCCGCCAGCACGAACCGCGCATCATCGACGGCACTGTCGAGGTGACGATCAGTCCGGACGAGGCCAGCAGCAACATGACCGTGGCGCTGAACATCCGCGCCGATATGTGGGCGCAGCCACTGCCGCTGGAGCTGTTCTTGCGCAGCACCGTCGACGTGACCACCGGCGAGGTTTCCGTGGAAAGGAGCCTGTAGTGGATACGCGGCTGATGAAGCATTACGAGGCCGAGCTGCGTTACCTGCGCGACATGGGCGCGGAATTTGCCGAGGCCTATCCGAAAATTGCCGCGCGGCTGGGGATGGAAGGGGTCGAGGTGCTCGACCCCTATGTCGAGCGGCTGCTGGAGGGGGTCGCCTTCCTGTCGGCGCGGGTGCAGCTTGAGCTGGAACTGCAATATCCCAATTTCACCGCGAACCTGCTGGAAATCGTCTATCCGCATTACCTGGCGCCGACGCCGTCGATGATGATCGCGGCGTTCGAGCCGGATATCACCAATTCGGCGGTCAAGAGCGGCTATGTGCTGCCGCGCCAGACCGTTCTGCGCACCCGGCTGAGCGAGAACGAGCAGACGCCCTGCGAGTTCCGCACCGCCGCCGACGTGACGCTGTGGCCGATCGAGATTGCCGAGGCCGAATATATCGACGGGCGTGGCGATCTGGTGGCGGCAGGGGTGGCCGGTGGAACCGAGGCCCGCGCCGGCATCCGCCTGCGCCTGCGGCGCACCGATGGCGACAAGATCGCGGCGCTGCCGATGGACCGCCTGACGCTGCATCTGGGTGGTGGTTCGGGCAATAACTGGATGCTGCTGGAACTGCTCTGCACCCAGGCCACCGCGCTGTGCGGCCGGTCGACCGACCGGCGCGCCGATTGGGCGCAGCCGTTGCCGGCCGGCGCGGTGCGCCCGCGCGGCTATGAACGTGACGAGGCGCTGCTGCCGGCGCCGCGCCGGTCCTTCGACGGCTACCGCCTGTTGCAGGAATATTTCGCCATGCCGCAGCGGTTCCTGTTTGTCGAACTTCAAGGCCTGCGCCCGGCGCTGGAAAAGGCCACCGGCAGCGATGTGGACATCTACATCCTGCTGCGCGAGGGGCGGCGCGAGGCGGCGCCGATGGTGGTTCCCGAAGCGTTTGTTCTGCACGCGGTGCCGGCGATCAACCTGTTCCCGCGCCGCTGCGACCGGGTGCATGTGTCGTCGCGCGACACCGAACAGCATGTCGTGCCCAACCGCACCGCGGCGATGGATTTCGAAATCCACACCCTGGAGCAGGTGATCGGGATCAGCAGCGACGGCAGCGACGATGTCGAGTTCCGCCCGTTCTATTCCGCCAGCGACCTGACCGCCGCCGGTGAAACCCATCCGGCCTATTACACCCTGCGCCGCCGAATGCGGCAAAGGTCAGAGAAAGAGCGCCTGCGCGGGGTGCGCACCTCTTACCTGGGCTCGGAGGTGTACCTGACGCTGGTCGACCGCGCCCAGGCGCCGTATCGGGCCGGGCTGGACCAGCTGGCGGTGCGGGCGCTGTGTTCGAACCGGGATCTGCCGATGCTGCTGAGCACCGGCGATGTCGACGTGTTTCACCTGACCGAGGGCGGGCCGGTCAAATCCATCCGCCTGCCGGTGTCGCCGACGCGGCCGCATCCAACCTTGGCGCAGGGCGATACCGCCTGGCGGCTGATCAGCCATCTGAGCCTGAATTACCTGTCGATCGCCGAGAGCGGCGAGGGCTCTTCGGCCGCCGCGCTGCGCGAGCTGATCGGGCTTTATGCGCCGCTGGGCGACCGGGTGACGGAAAAGCAGCTGGAAGGCGTGGTCTCGGTCACCAGCCGGCCCATCGTGCGCCGGATGAGCGACGAGGTGCTGTCGACCGCGGTGCGCGGCCTGGAGATCACCATCGGTTTTGACGAAAGCTTTTTCGAAGGCAGCAGCGTGTTTGTGCTGGGCGCCGTTCTGGAACGGTTCCTGCGCAAATACGCCACCATCAACAGTTTTACCGAAACCGTTCTGACAACGCAGAAACGCGGGGAAATAGCCAGATGGCGACCGGAAAGGGGGCGGGGCCGGACGATCTGAGCCATCTCGACCGGCTGGCCGCGGCGCCCGATACCTATCATATCTTCCACGCCCTCCGGGTGATCGAGGCGGCGCATCCCGAGGCTCCGCGCCTGGGCGAAAGCCGCCGCCCGCGCGACGACCGGGTGCGGCTGGGGCAGGAGGCCGAATTGGCCTTTCCGCCGGCGACCATCGCCAGTTTCACGCCGCCGGCGGGCACCCGCCCCGGACGGCTGATCAACCGCTTCTTTGGGCTGTTCGGGCCGCAGGGGCCACTGCCGCTGCATCTGACGGAATATGTGCGCGACCGCACCCGCAACCACCGCGATCACACGCTGGTGGCCTTTGCCGACATGCTCATCCACCGGATCACCGGGCTGTTCTATCGTGCCTGGACCATGGGCCAGCCGGCGGCGAGTTTCGACCGTGGCGACGATCCGCTGGGCCGCAAGGTGGCGGCGCTGGGCGGGTATCACGGCGACCATCTGCGCGACCGCGACGCGCTGCCGGATCTGGCGCGGCTGCATTTCACCGCGCAATTCGCCCAGGGCGCGCGCAACCCCGAGGGGCTGGTGGCGATCCTGACCGGCTATTTCGGCGTGCCGGTGGAACTGGAGGAATTTGTCGGCAGCTGGCTGGAGCTGGAGCCCGACGACCAGTGGCAGCTGGGCGCGCCCGGCGGGCTGGGCCAGACCACCAGCCTGGGCCGGCAGGTCTGGACCCGGGGCGACAAGTTCCGCCTGAAGATCGGGCCGCTGCCGCTGGAGGATTTCGAACGCCTGCTGCCCGGCGGTGAATCTCTGCCGCGGTTGCGCGCGGCGGTGCGCAACTATGTCGGTGACGCGCTGGACTGGGATATCAACCTGGTGCTGGCGGGCGACGCGGTGCCCAGGGCCAGCCTGGGCGGCAAGACGCGGCTGGGCCATACCAGCTGGATCGCCACGCGGCGCGACGACGAGGCCGAGCGGCCGGATGCCGAGGACCTGTTCCTCTATCCGGCGGCGCCGGCCGACGGGGCCGGACCCGGCATGACCGGGCTCAGATTGGGAAGGTGATGAGATGACCGAAATCAGCCGTGTCTCCCTGTTCGGGAAGTTGAACAAGCTGGGTTACCAGGCGGTGGAAAGCGCCACCGTCTTCTGCAAGATGCGCGGCAACCCCTATGTCGAGGTGGCGCATTGGCTGCACCAGATCCTGAACCTGCAGGACAGCGACCTGCACCGGATCATCCGCCATTACGACCTGGATCCGGGCCGCATCGCCACCGAGATCACCCGCGCGCTGGATGGTCTGCCGCGCGGCGCGACCTCGATTTCCGACCTGTCGGATCACCTGCTGGACGCGATGGAGCGGGGATGGGTCTGGGGGTCGCTGCTGTATTCCTCCAGCCAGGTGCGCACCGGGCATCTGCTGCTGGGGATGCTGAAAACCCCGGCCTTGCGCAACATCCTGATCGCGATCTCGCCCGAGCTGGGCAAGATCGGGCCGGATGACCTGGCCGACCATTTCGGCAAGGCGACCGATGGCTCGCCGGAAGAGGCGCTGCGCCCGCGCGACGGCTCGCAAACTGGCGGCGGGGTCGAGCCGGGCGAGGCCAGCGGCGCGCGCGCCGCGCAGCTGGGCGGCGGCGAGGCGCTGGCGCAATATTGCACCGACCTGACCGAACAGGCCCGCAAGGGCGAGATCGACCCGATTGTCGGGCGCGACGAAGAGATCCGCCAGATCATCGACGTGCTGATGCGGCGGCGGCAGAACAACCCGATCCTGACCGGCGAGGCCGGGGTGGGCAAGACGGCGGTGGTGGAAGGCTTTGCCCGGCGCATCGCGCGGGGCGACGTGCCGCCGGCGCTGAAAGAGGTGCGGCTGCTGGTGCTGGATGTCGGACTGTTGCAGGCCGGCGCCAGCATGAAGGGCGAATTCGAAAACCGCCTGCGCCAGGTGATCGACGAGGTGCAGGCCAGCCCGGTGCCGATCGTGATGTTCGTGGATGAGACCCACACGCTGGTCGGGGCCGGCGGCGCCGCGGGCACCGGCGATGCCGCAAACCTGCTGAAACCGGCGCTGGCGCGCGGCACGCTCAGGACCATCGGCGCCACGACCTGGGCGGAATACAAGAAATATATCGAAAAGGATCCGGCGCTGACCCGCCGCTTCCAGGTGGTGCAGGTGGACGAGCCGGACATTCCCAAGGCGGTGCTGATGATGCGCGGCATCGCCTCGATGCTGGAAAAGCACCACCGGGTGCAGGTGCTGGACGAGGGGATCGAGGCGGCGGTGACCTTGTCGGCGCGCTATATCCCGGCGCGGCAGCTGCCTGACAAATCGGTCAGCCTGCTGGACACGGCCTGCGCCCGCGTGGCGGTCAGCCAGCACGCGGTGCCGGCCGAGGTGGATGACAGCCAGCGCCGTCTGGAGGCGCTGGCGACCGAGCTGGAGATCATCGACCGTGACGAAACCGCCGGCTATGACGTCGCCGACCGGCGCGAGGCGGTAAGCGCCGCGAAACAGGCCGAAGAGGCACGCCTGGCCGACCTGAGCGAGCGCTGGGACAAGGAAAAGGCGGTGGTCGAGGCGATCCTCGAGCTGCGTGCCAAGCTGCGCGAGGGGGCGCAGCCGGTGGATGCGGCAGGCGCGGTGATCGAGGACGCGGAGACCAACCCGCCGCATGACCACGCGGCGCGGGTGGCGCTGCTGGCCGAGCTGAAGGCCCGGAACAAGGAGCTGGAGACGCTGCAGGGCGAAAGCCCGCTGATCCTGCCGATTGTCGACCACCAGGCGGTGGCCAGCGTCGTCGGCGACTGGACCGGCATTCCGGTGGGAAGGATGGTGAAGGACGAGATCGACACCATCCTGCACCTGGAAGACCACCTGGCCAAGCGGGTGATCGGCCAGGACCACGCGATGAAGATGATCGCCAAGCGCATCCAGACCTCGCGCGCGGGGCTGGACAACCCGTCAAAACCGATCGGGGTGTTCCTGCTGGCCGGCACTTCTGGCGTGGGCAAAACCGAGACCGCGCTGGCGCTGGCCGAGGTGCTGTATGGCGGCGAGCAGAATGTCATCACCATCAATATGTCCGAATATCAGGAGGCGCATACGGTCAGCTCGCTGAAAGGCGCGCCGCCGGGATATGTCGGCTATGGCGAGGGCGGGGTGCTGACCGAGGCGGTGCGGCGCAAACCCTATTCCGTGGTACTGCTGGACGAGGTGGAAAAGGCCCATCCGGACGTGCACGAGATCTTCTTCCAGGTCTTCGACAAGGGGGTGATGGAAGATGGCGAGGGCCGGCTGATCGATTTCAAGAACACACTGATCCTGCTGACCTCGAATGCCGGGTCCGAGCTGATCATGGATCTCTGCGCCGATCCCGACCTGATGCCCGAACCCGAGGGCATCGCCAAGGCGCTGCGCGAGCCGCTGCTGAAGATCTTCCCGGCCGCCCTGTTGGGCCGGCTGGTGACGATTCCCTATTACCCGCTGAGCCCGCAGATGATTGCCCAGATCACCCGGCTACAGCTGGGCCGCATCCAGAAACGGGTGCGCGACAGCCACGGCGTGCCGCTCAGCTATTCCGACGCGGTGGTCGACACCATCGTCGAACGCTGCCAGGAGCTGGAAAGCGGTGGCCGGATGATCGATGCCATTGTCACCAACACCATGCTGCCGGAAATTTCCAACGAATTTCTGCGCCGCATGATGTCGGGACAGCAGATCGGCAAGGTGGCGATTGACGTTACCGGCAATGAGTTCAATTACAGCTTTGACTGACGCCGGAGCTCTGGGGAGGATATGATCCGGCGCAGCCTGAAGCAATGAAAGGTTCAAAGGAACAAGATGGCTGAGCTGGCACTTTCCGCAAGCCGTGAACGGGTGCGCCAACTGGTGGAACGCAACCGTTTCAAAAACGCGATCATGACAGTGATCATCATCAACGCGGTGACACTGGGCATGTCGACCTCGGAAACGCTGATGGCCTCGATGGGGCCGATCCTGAACAGCATCGACATGCTGGCGCTGACGATTTTCGTGGTCGAGCTGTTGCTGAAACTTTACGCCTATCGGCTGGAGTTCTTCAAAAGCGCCTGGAACGTGTTCGACCTGATTGTCGTGGTGATCGGGCTGATCCCCACCGGTGGCGGCTTGTCGGCGCTGCGGGGGCTGCGGGTGATCCGCACCTTGCGGCTGCTGTCGGTGGTGCCGCAGATGCGCGCGGTGGTGCAGGCGCTGCTGGATGCGCTGCCCGGCATGGGCGCGGTGATCATCATGATCTCGATCGTGTTTTACGTGTTCGGGGTGATGGCGACGCTGATGTATGGCGAGGCGTTCAACGAATGGTTCGGCACGCTGGGCCGGTCGCTGTACACGCTGTTCCAGATCATGACGCTGGAAAGCTGGTCGATGGGCATCGTCCGCCCGGTGATGGAACGGTTTCCCGCCTCGTGGATGTTCTTCGTGCCATTCATCATCGTCACCGCCTTTTCGGTGCTGAACCTGTTCATCGGCCTGCTGGTCAACACCATGCAATCGGCGGTGGAAGAGGAACAGCGCGACGAGATCCACGAATTGCAGGCGCTGGTGAAATCGGAAACCGACGTGGTCGACGCCCATGTGCTGGAACTGCACAAGGAACTGCGGGAAGAATTGAAGGCGCTGCGCCGCGAGATTGCAGACCTGCGACAGGCGCAAGGCAGCGGGTCTGCCGGAATGTGAACCAGTTCATTGATCTGGCCTTGCCGGCGGTGTCTTCTGCCGGTTGCATCGAGAGGGAAAGTCCATGACGGAACGCCATGTTACCTTGAAAGGCAAGATCGAGGAGCTGGGCCAGCTCAAGCGCGACGGCAATGATCTGTGGTGGGTGACCGGTGCCATCGTGCGCGAAGGCTTCGGCACGCTGACCGACATGACCGTCGAATTCGTCACCGGTGCGCAGGTCGAGCTGAGGCAGCTGGTCGGCCAGCCGATGGCGGTGGAACTGGAAGACAAGCGGTCGCAGAAGCGGCGCAGCTTTGCCGGTATCTGCGTTTCGCTGGAATGCCTGGGGCAGGTCGTCTCGGAAGACGGGCTGCGGTATCACCACGTGGCCAAGGTGCGGCACTGGCTGTGGATGCTGACGCGGACCACCAACAACCGCATCTTCCAGGACATGAGCACGGTGGAGATCATCGAAAAGGTGTTTGCCGATCACGGCTTTTCCGGGTTCCAGAAGCAGCTGCGCGAAAGCTATGAGCCGCGGGAATATTGCGTTCAGTACCACGAGACCGATTTCGATTTCCTCAGCCGGCTGATGCAGGAAGAAGGGATATATTATTTTTTCGACAATGCCCTTGGCACCGGCGCCGCCAATGACCTGGTGCTGTGCGACGATGCCTCGGGCTCGCACAAGGTGAACCCGGCGCAGGCGGCGCTGATCTTCACCGGCAGCGGTGGCCGCGAGGCCGAGGCGGGCGACAAGATCACCGATTGGTCGCGTTCGGAGAACGTGATTTCGGGCAAGGTCACGCTGAACGATTTCGACATGCTGGTGCCGACATCCGATCTCAAGGTGCTTGAGAAAACCGGGGTGAAAACCAGCCATGCCCATGCCGAGTACGAGCTGTATGGCTATCCCGGCAAGTTCCGCAAGGACAGCGCCCGCGGCCAGCGCCATGCGCGGGTGCGGATGCAGGCCGAGGAGGTGGCGTTCCAGACCCGGCGCGGCGCCACCAATGCGCGCAGCCTGTCGACCGGCTATCTGTTCGAGCTAAAGGAGGCCGACAAGGAAAGCGGCAAATACCTGGTGACCGAGGCGGTACATTACATCCGCCCCACCGACAGCCTGCGGATCGATCCCGGCCGGCTGGACCGTGATCGCGAGGATCTGAAATACCCCAAGGAGCTGGAGAAGAAGACCGATTATGTCTGCTATTTCGGGGCGATCCCGGAAAAACAACAGTTTCGGTCGAAGTCGACAGTGCCCTGGCCGGCAATCGCCGGCCTGCATACCGCCATCGTGACCGGCAAGGATGGCGAAGAGATCTGGACCGACGAATATGGCCGCATCAAGGTGCGGTTTCATTGGGATCGCGAGGGCGGTCAGGATGAGAATTCGTCGTGCTGGGTGCGGGTGGCGACGCCCTGGTCGGGCAAGGAATGGGGCATGATCGCTGTGCCCCGGATCGGCCAGGAGGTGGTGATCCAGTTCGAAGAGGGCGATCCCGACCGGCCGATCTGCACCGGGATGCTGTGGAACAACGACACCAAGCCGCCCTATGCGTTGCCGGAACATGCCACCCAGCTGGGTCTGCGGTCGAATTCCTCGAAGGGGGGCGGCGGCTATAACGAACTGATGTTCGAGGACAAGAAAGGCGCCGAGTTGATGCGCGTGCAGGCGCAGAAGGATCACCAGTGCCTGATCAAGAACAAGTCGGTGGTGACCATCGGCCAGAACGAGGTCGATGCCGGTGAGCATGACGAGGAAGGATCGCTGAGCGAGGTGATCCGCAACCACGTCACCCGCACGATCCAGGAAGGCAACCACTATCACACGATCAAGCAGGGCGACGAGGAGCTCAAGATCGAGACCGGCAGCCAGAAGATCGAGATCGAGACCGACAAGACCCAGACCATCCAGAAGAACTACACCACCACCGTCGCCCAGGGCGATCAGAGGACCGAGGTGGATATGGGCGACCAGGACACCGAGGTGAAGATGGGCAACATCACGGTCAGGGCCAATATGGGCAAGATCGAGATGGAGGCGATGCAGAGTATCGAGCTGAAGGTTGGGGCCAGTTCGATCAAGATCGAACCGGCCAAGATCACGGTGAACAGCGTGATGGTGGAGGTTCAGGGCAATGCCAAGACCGAGATCAAGAGCGGCGGCCTGACCCAGGTGACCTCTGGCGGTATCACCATGATCAGCGGCGGGCCGCTGGTGAAGATCAACTAGGGTGGGGCGGCGATGAGCGAACGGTTTCACGATCTCACCAAGGTGCCGAAACAGCCGGCGGCCAAGCTGCTGGCGCGGGCGGGTATGAAGTTGCAGGTTCCGATCGACGCGCCGGCCAGCGCCTTGCCCGAGGTGGTGCTGTCTGAACTGGCGGCCAAGGCGGAATGGATCGAACTGCTGAAGCTGCTGGCGGTGCTGCTGCCGCCGCGCGAACGGGTCTGGTGGGCCTGCCTGGCGGCGCGCGATTTCATCGGCGCGAAATCCCCCACCGATCCGCTGCCGCTGGCGGCGGCGGAGGCCTGGGTGTTCGAACCGAACGAGACCAACCGCGCCGCGGTGCTGGCGGCGCTGCAAGACAGCGACCCTGCCGACGACACCGTGCATTGCGCCTCGGCGGCGCTGTATTTCAACGGTACGCTGGGGCCGGACGACATGGCCGAGCATCCCGCACCGCCCGGAGGCGCCGAACTTTCTGCCTTTGCAATGAATGTGGTAGCACTGGGGAAGCTGTCTGATAGGTTTGACAGCCATATGCAGGTGCTGATCGACCGGGCGCTGGAGATCGCCCGCGGCGGCAGCGGACGCAGCGCCGGCGCGGCACCGGAGACGGAGGAAAAGGCATGACATTTCCGCAGCACCGCATGTTCGACAATGTGCTTTGCGCCATGTTCGCGCCATCGCCTGCTGGCCCGGTGCCGGGCACGTCGGTGACGATGACGCCCTGCGCCCCGACGGTTCTGGTGGCCAACCAGCCGGCGGCGCGGCTGGGCGACATGCACCCGTCGGGCCTGGGGCCGCATCCTTTGGTCAAAGGCTCGGCAACGGTGCTGATCGCCAATCAGCCGGCGGCGCGCATGCTGGACAATTGCGGCTGCGGCGGCATGGCGCTCAAGGGCGAAATGACCGTTCTGACCGGAGGTTGAGCCACGCGACGATGGGTGTGACGCTGAAATTCCAGTCCTCGGGCACGGTGCCCGGAAATGCCCGCCCGGTGACCATGCAGGGCGGCAGCCTGACCGTGGGGCGCGGCCCGGCCAATGACCTGGTGCTGCCCGATCCCGACCGCACCCTGTCGAAAAGCCATTTCGTGATCGAGGATCACAATGGCAACGTGGTGGTGGTGGATCTGTCGACCAACGGCACCTTTCTGAACTATTCCAAGATCCCGCTGGGGCGCACGCCGACACCGCTGAACAGCGGCGACGTTCTGGGGCTGGGGCCCTACGAGCTGGTGGTCGAGATCAGCCAGCCGGGGCGCAGCGATGCGATTGCCCCGCCGGCGGCGCAGGACCCGCTGTCGCCCGGCCGGGCCGAGCGCGCGCCCGATCCGCTGGACCTGTTGGACGATGCCGGGCCGGGGGGCGATTTCTTGGACAACCTGCTGGGGCCGGAAAAGCCCACCGGTCCGTCGCAGTTCAAACCGGCCGATCCGATCGACGAGCTGCTGCCGCCGCTGGACGAGGAGGCGCCGTTTTTCGGCAGGCCCGATGACGGACGCGGCGGGCAGGGCGCCAGCCAGCCGGCGCATAACCCGTCGACGCAGGACAGTTTCCGCCCGCAGGCCACCGGCGGGCAGAACCTGATCCCGGATGACTGGGACGACCTGTTCGAAGGTATCGAGGACAGCGCCGCCGCCGCACATCCCGCCGCACCGCAGCCCGCGCCGCCCGAGGCTGACGCGCCCCCGCCCGCACCCGCA
>NZ_PGTB01000104.1 GCF_002786325.1 Pseudooceanicola lipolyticus
CCCGGCGCCGCCCCGTCCAGCAGCGCCGCCTGCGCCGCGCTTGCCGGATCGTCCACATAGCCCGCCTCGGCGCGGAACCGGCAGCCGGAAGCGGTGATCAGCAGGTCGGCCGGCAGATGCCAGGCCAGGTTGCCATCCGCCGCGTCAAAGGCGGCCATCACGAAGGCCGCGGGCGTCGCCTCGGCAAAGACCGGCGCCTGATAGGGCGCGCTGGTACTGACCAGCAGGGTAAAGGTTTCGGCCTCCGGCGGGCGCCATAGGGCATAGGGCAAGCCGGCCTGCGCGGCGCGGCCCAGGATGGCGTGTTGGTCGGCGGTCAGCTTGGTCATCGCAGGTCCTTTCGTCGCGCCGCAGGGTGGCGGGGCGAAAGGCGCCGGTCCATAGAGAAATCTAGCGAAAGCTATCGCTTTGCGCTATGGCTCCCGCGGCCTGCGGCAGAGCGATGGCGCAGCCCAGTTCTTCGGCGGCGCGGATCAGGTGCCTTCGGATCAGCGCGATATCCGGTTCGACCGAATTGTCGCGCAAATAGTTCAGCAACACCGGCTGCGACGGCGCCCCTTCCAGCGGCAGCACCCGCAGCGCGGGATCGTGAATGCCAAGCGCGGACAGTTCGTCGATCACCGCGATGCCGAAGCCTTCGCGCATCAGATGCGGCCCGGTCATCGCAAAACGCGTCTCCACCGACACGTTCGGCACCAGCCCTTCGGCGGCGAACATCGCCCGCAGCATCGGATCGAGCGGTGCAACCGGGTGAAAGGCGATCAGCCGTTCGGCGGCGATATCCTGGATCGCGACGCTGTCGCGCCGGGCCAGCCGGTGATCGGCGGGCAACACCACCACCAGCGAATAGGCGGCGATTTCGTGGCTGATGATCGCGGGGTCGTCGGGGCGGATGATGGTGACGGTGCAATCGCCCTCGGCCAGCCAGAGATATTCCGTGTAATGCAGGCGGGCCAGCGTATCCATGCGGATCCGGACATCGGGCCGGTCGGCGGCAAAATGTTTCAGCGCGCGCGGCGCCAGCCCCTGGCTGACCGATGGCGACACCCCCATTCCGAAAGAGGCCAGATGCCCGCGCACGATCTGGGCGATCTGGTCGGTCAGGTGATCGAAGCCGGCCAGCGACGGGTTCACCACCTTGAACACCTGCCGCGCCAGGGCGGTGGGCCGCAGCCGTGCCCCCGACCGGTCGAACAGCAAGGCACCCAGCACATCCTCGAGCCGCCGGACCGTATTGGTCACCGTCGGCTGTGCGATGCCCAGCTGATGCGCCGCGGCCGAGATCGAGCCGGTCAACATCACCGCCCGAAACACTTCGAGTTGCCGAAAGGACAGCATCCTGTTCCAATTCCCCCTGTTTGCCGCTACTCACGCGCCGGATGCCGGGCAAAGCCGGTCGGGGGGCGACGCCTCCCCGATCTTTCACGCCCAACCTATAGCCCCAGACTATGAAGTGGAAGAAAGGACATCCTTTTCACCGGGTTGCGATTGGTCCAAAGTCCTATGACCTGGGGCACGTTGCCCGGATGACACTTTCGAAAGGAAACCCCGACGGGGGTTTGGGAGGAACGACATGACGATCAAAACAACACGCCGCGCCTGGCTGGCGGGGCTTTCCATCGTGGCCGCCGGGGTCACCGCGCTGGGGGCGACCGCCGCCGCGGCCAATGACGCGATCACCATCGGCGCGTTGCGGTTCACCAGCCATGGTGCTGGCTTCGTGGCCTATGAAAAGGGCTATTTCGCCGATGAAGGGCTCGACGTGACCTTCGAGTTTTTCCAGGCCGCGCAGCCGATCGCGGTGGCCACCGCGTCGGGCGATGTCGATTTCGGGATCACCGGGGTGACCGGCGGGCTGATGAACCTGGCCGAAAAGGGCGCGATCCGCATTGTCGGCGGCGTGCTGCATGAAAAGAAGGGCGTCGATGGCATGATGATCATGGCCTCGAATGCCGCCTATGACGCGGGCATGAAAACCGTCGACGACATCAAGGGCCACTCGGTGGCGATGACCCAGGTCGGCTCGACCTTCCACTACATGACCAACCTGATCGCGAATGCGAAGGGCTGGAGCATGGATGACATGAAGATGGTGCCGCTGCAGAAGGTCGGCTCGATGGTGGCCGCGGTGAAGTCGGGCCAGGTCGATGTGCTGATCATGGTGCCCCATATCGCCAAGGCGCTGGCCGGGGCCGGTGCGGCGCATGAGATCGGCTGGCTGAACGACTATGCCGAATACCAGATCTCGACGATGATCAGTTCGGTCGACAATATCGAGAACAACCGCGACATGGTCGAGCGGTTCATCCGCGCCTATGCCAAGGGGATTGCCGACATGAACCGGGTGTTCCTGTCCGGCGATGCCGACCCGGCCGAAATGGAGGAACTGACCGGGATGATCGCCAAATACGTGGCCCCGGATCAGCCCTATGAAAAGGCGGCGAAGTCGATCCAGACCGGGGCGATGTACCTGAATGAAGGCATGGCGCTGAACAAGACCGATGTCGCGGCTCAGATGAAGTGGTTCAAGGACCAGAAGCTGGTCGACAGCGATCTGACGGTGGACGAGCTGGTCGATTCCAGCTTTGTCGATACCTACTGAGCTGAAGGCCTGTCATGGACCTGCGCGTCGAAAACCTGTCGCATCGCTACGATGATCTGGATGTCCTGCGCGACATCGATCTGGAGATCAAAACCGGCGAGATTGTCTGTGTGATCGGCCCGTCCGGTTGCGGCAAGTCGACTTTGCTGAGGCTGCTGGGCGGGCTGGAACAGCCCAGCGAAGGCCAGGTCCTGCAAGTGGGAGAGCCGCCTGCCGGCTCTCTCAACCCGCTCACCTACGTGTTCCAGGACTTCGCGCTGCTGCCCTGGCGCAGCGTCGAAGGCAACGTGTCGCTGGTGCTGGAAGGGCATAACCTGCCGGCCGAAGAGATGGAGGCGCGGATTGCCGACGTGCTGAGCCGCACCCGGCTGTCCGATTTCCGCAAGGCGGTGCCCAAACAGCTGTCAGGTGGGATGAAACAGCGGGTGGCGATTGCCCGCGCCCTGTCGGTCAACCCGGCGGTGCTGTTGATGGACGAACCCCTGTCGGCGCTGGACAGCCAGACGCGCGAATTGCTGATGGACGATCTGATCGACCTTTGGGAGCGCGAGAAATTCACCGCCTGCTATATCACCCACAACCTGGCCGAGGCGGTACGGCTGGGCCACAAGGTGGTGGTTCTGTCGCGCCGTCCCGGTGTGATCCGGGAAATCGTGCATATCGACATGCCATTGACCGAACGCAACCTGTCGAACCCGCAGATCGCCGCCATCCAGCAGCAGCTGTGGGAGATGATGCGTGCCGAGGCGGCGGCGGCCGATACCGAACTGGCCGATAGCTGACCGCAGCGCCGGCCCCGCGCCGGTGCCGGTCTGCACCTGGATCAAGGAGACCCGAGATGGCTGAAATCACTGCTGCGGGCACCGGCCCGACGCCGCAAAACCCGGACGATGTGCGCCCGGTCCGGTTCCGGGGGGGCGGTTTTCTGCCCCAGCCGCGCCGCTTTGTCGGCCTGGCCGTTTTCGCGGTCTTGCTGTTGTTGTGGGAACTGGGCTCGCGCGCCGGGGTGATCCCGGCGCTGGTGCTGCCCGCCCCTTCGGAAGCCTGGGAGGCCTTCATGGACCTGGCCCAGTCAGGCAACCTGCAGAAACACCTGGCCGCCTCGCTGCAACGGCTGATCATCGGCTTCACTTGCGGCGCGCTGCTGGGGCTGGCGGTCGGCACGCTGGTGGGGCTGAATTCCTACGCCCGCGCCGGCATCACGCCGCTGGTGGCGGCGATTTTCCCGATCCCGAAGATCGCGCTGCTGCCGCTGTTCATCATCTGGTTCGGCATCGGCGAAGGCTCGAAGGTGGCGACCATCCTGTTCGGCTGTTTCTTTCCCACCGTCATCGCCACCTATGGCGGGATCGACAGCGTCGACCGAAGCCTGATCCGCATGGGCCAGAGTTTCGGGCTGAGCCGCTGGCATATCATCCGCAAGATCGTGCTGCCGGCCGCCCTGCCCGCGATCCTGTCGGGAATGCGGATCTCGGCCTCGATCTCGATCATCCTGCTGGTTGCGGCGGAAATGATCGGTGCCGAATATGGCATCGGTGCCTATGTGTTGCTGGCCGGGAACCTGATGTCGACCGATCAGCTGATCGCCGGCGTGGCAATGCTGTCGCTGCTGGGGCTAACGGTGAACTTTCTGATCACCCGCGCGGAAAAACACTTCCTGAGCTGGAGAAACTGATGCCCCGGACGGAAACCGATTTTGACGTCGTCGTGGCCGGCGGCGGCGCCGGCGGCGTGGGCGCCGCGATTGGCGCCGCGCGCGCCGGGGCACGGGTGGCGCTGGTCGAGAAATACGGCTTTTTCGGCGGTGCCGCGACCAATGCCCAGGTGCTGGCCTATTGCGGCTTTTTCCATCACGGCGGCGACACCGCGGTGCGCGCGGTCGAGGGCGCCGGCGAAGCGGTGCTGGCGCAGATGCGCAAGCAGGGCGTCGATTGCCAGGCCTACCATTCGCCGACCACCGGCAACTGGATCGTGCTGCTGGATCCGGAACGTTTGAAACTGGCGCTGGACCGGGTGCTGGCCGAACATGGCGTCGAAGTGTTGCTGCATTCCCGTGTTGCCGCCGCCTCGCGCACCGCCGACGCCATCGAAAGCGTGACGGTGGCCGGCATGGACGGGCGGTTTCGCCTGATCGCCGAAAGCTTTGTCGATGCCAGCGGCGATGCCAACCTGGCGCTGGTCGCCGGGCAGCCGATGCGCATCGGCGATGGCGAGGGGCGTTTGCAGGCCTTTACCATGCCGATCCGCATCGGCGGGCTGACCGTCGAGGGCCGGGTGGACCGCCAGCGGCTGATCGCGGCGGTCGACACGTTCAACGAGCGCTCCCCCTACAAGATCACCCGCAGCGATGGCGGCATCTATACCCGCGTCGCGGGATCGACGGATTTCTGGTGGCTGATCATCGACCGCGAGATGCCGGATCTGTCCTCGAAGAGCTTTACCGCCGCCGAACGCTCGGGGCGCGAAATGGCCAACCTGATGGTCGAGGTGCTGCAGGAGAAGGTTCCCGGCTTCGAAACTGCCTGGCTGGCCCAGACCGGGCCGCAGATCGGCGTGCGCGAAACCCGCCACCCCGCCGCGCGCTATTCGATCACCCATGACGATGTGTTGAACGGCCGGCTGCGGGAGGACGGCGTCGCGCGCGCCTCCTGGCCGATCGAGCTGCATTCCGAAGCCGGCAAGCCGATCTACGAACATATCGGCGGCGAGGGCTATTACCACATCCCGCTGGACGCGCTGCATGCCGCCGGGCTGAGCAATCTGTGGTATGCCGGGCGGGTGATCGGGGCCGATCCGCGCGCCTATGGCTCGACCCGGGTGATGGGCACCGCCTTTGCCAGTGGCGAGGCGGCGGGGGTTGCCGCCGCGCTGACCGCGCGGCAGGGCAAGCCGCCCGCCCCCCAGGCGGTGCGCAAGCAGCTGGTGGCGCAGGGCGCGCTGATCTGATCCGCGCGCGCGGCGGGCGTTACTCGGCCGCCCTGCCCTTGCTGCCGGCGGTGCCGGTCAATTGGCTGACCACGTTCTCGATCATCCGGATCCCGGCATCCTGGCCCAGCGACATGATGCTTTCCGGGTGGAACTGCACCGCCGCCACCGGCAGGCTGGCATGTTCGAGCCCCATCACCACACCGTCTTCGGTGGTTGCGGTGACGGTCAGATCCTTCGGCAGCGTTTCGCGGCGGGCATGTAGCGAGTGATAGCGCCCGATGGTCACCTGCTCCGGCAGGCCGTCGAACACGGTGCCGGCGTGGTGCACGCTGACGCGCGAGGATTTGCCGTGCATCGGCTCGTCCAGCTGCGCCAGCTCGGCACCGAAATACTCCGCAATCGCCTGCAGGCCCAGGCAGACGCCGAACAGCGGCAGCTTGCGCTCCAGCACCTTGTCGATGGTGGTGCGGCAGTCGAAATCGGAAGGGTTGCCCGGCCCCGGCGACAGCACCACAAGGTCGGGGTGGAAATCGTCGAACACCTCTTCGGCCAACGGGCTGCGCGTGGTCAGCACCTCGGCGCCGGTCTGGCGGAAGTAATTCGCCAGCGTGTGCACAAAGCTGTCTTCGTGATCGACCAGCAGGATGCGGCGCCCCTGCCCCTTGGGCAGCCGCCAGCCATCGCCGCCGCCGTCATTCACCGCCACGTCGCCCCGGATCGCCGCGCGCATGGCGCTGGCCTTCAGCTCGGTCTCGGCCTCTTCCTCGTCCGGGTCGCTGTCATTCAGCAGCGTGGCGCCGGCGCGCACCTCGGCGACGCCGTTCTTGATACGAATGGTGCGCAGGGTCAGGCCGGTGTTCATATTGCCGTCGAACTGCACCGCACCAACCGCGCCGCCATACCAGAACCGGGTCGATTTCTCGTGGCTTTCGATAAACCGCATCGCCCACAGCTTGGGGGCGCCGGTGACGGTGACCGCCCAGGCATGCGACAGGAAGGCATCGAACGCGTCCATGCCCTCGCGCAGCTGGCCCTCGATATGGTCGACGGTGTGGATCAGCCGCGAATACATCTCGATCTGGCGCCGGCCGATCACCCGCACCGATCCCGGCACGCAGACGCGGCTTTTGTCGTTGCGGTCGACATCGGAACACATCGTCAGCTCGCTTTCATCCTTCTTGGATTTCAGCAGCTTGATGATCTGTTCGCTGTCCTCGATGGCATCGGCGCCGCGCTTGATGGTGCCCGAGATCGGGCAGGTTTCGACCCGGCGGCCGGTGACGCGCACGAACATTTCGGGGCTGGCGCCGACCAGGTATTCCTGCTGACCGAGATTGATCATGAAGCCGAAGGGCGCCGGATTGCTTTTCTTCAGCCGCCGGAAGATGGCCGAGGGCGCGTCCTTGCAGGGTTCGTAGAACACCTGGCCCGGCACCACCTCGAACAGGTCGCCGCGGCGGAAGCTTTCCTTGGCATCGCGCACCAGCTCGGCATATTCGCCCGGTTCATGATCGCCGCGCCGCACCTCGGACGGGCCCTTGCGAAAGGCCTCGGTGGCGCCGCCGCCGGACAGGCCGGCGGTGGACAACCCGTCTTTGGAAAACTCGTATTGCAGGCGCATGGCGCGGGTCGAATAATGGTCGGTGACCAGCAGCATATCCACCAAGAACAGCACCAGGTCGCGCTGATCCGCAGGACGTTCCAGTTTCAGATCAATGGGTTCGAACTGGAAGGCAAGGTCATAGCCGAAGGCGCCATAGAGGCCCAGATGGCCATCCTCGTCGGAATGGAACAGGTCGGTGATCGCCCGCAGCACCGAAAACACCGAGGGCGCGCGCGAGCGTTCCTCTTCGTTGTACAGCCGCTCGGGGGCGCGGATCGTCAGCGACAGGTTTTCCTCCGAGACGGACATCTCGGCAATCGCCGGCAGATCCTCCAGCGTCGGGCGGATGATCTTCAGCAGCACCGCGCCGCGCGGGTTCAGCGCGCTCAGCACCATCTTGCGGCCCCGCGCCTCGATCATCAGTGGCGGGTCGTAAAAGCCGAAATCCCAGCGGGTGTAGCGGCCGGGATATTCGTAATTGGAGCTGAACAGCGCGCCGAGATGGGAATCGAGCCGGTCGATCAGGTCTTCGGAGGCTTGCAGATAGGGCGCGTCGAGTTCGGTGCGCGCAACGGAAACACCCCCGCGGGTGAGAAAGGTCAGGTCGGTCATCGGAAGTTATGTCTCATGTGCCGGGGCGCCGCCATGCGGCCGCCCGTTGCCGGAATAGGTTCAGAAATGCGACAGCCCGCGCCATCGCCCGTCTTTGATCCGGCTTTGCCATCGTGTGCGGCACATGCGGCGTTCTCTCTCCATCCCAACTGATGCCGCTCTAGCAAGCGGCGGCCGGCTTGTAAACCTGGACGCGCCTGCGCGGGGCGATGGCGGCCTGCGAGAACGGTATGAGGGAAACTGGAGCGGGTAGCGGGAATCGAACCCGCGCGTTCAGCTTGGGAAGCTGACAGGCTACCATTACATCATACCCGCCGCGTGCGCCCTCATACTCTGCCGCCCGCGCCCGCGCAAGCGGCTTCACCCGTCGAGGATGCCGTTGAACTGCTCGCGCAGAGTGCGTTTCAGCACCTTGCCGGTGGCGTTCAGCGGCAGCGCGTCGATGAACACCACCTTGTCGGGCACCTGCCAACTGGCGATCTTGCCGTCGAACCAGGACAGCAGTTCCGCCTCGGTCGGGTTCTGCCCTTCACCGGCCACCGCCACCAGGACCGGGCGTTCGTCCCATTTCGGGTGATGCACCCCGATCACCGCCGCATTGGCCAGCTTGGGATGGGCCACGGCGATATTTTCCAGCTCGACCGACGAGATCCATTCGCCGCCCGACTTGATGATGTCCTTGGACCGGTCGCGGATGGTCAGATAGCCGTCGGGGTCGATGCTGGCGACATCGCCGGTGGCGAACCAGCCGTCCTGCAGCAGGTCGTCGCCCTCCTGGCGGAAATAGCTGTCCAGCACCCAATGCCCGCGCACCATCAGTTCGCCCTGGGTCTTGCCGTCCTCGGGTAGCGTCTGGCCGTCGTCGCCGACGATTTTCATCTCGACGCCGAAAGGCGGGCGGCCCTGGTTCTCGCGCAGCTTGCGCTGCTGATCCTCCGGCAGCGTGCCATGCTTGGCCAGCAGCTGGTTGGCGGTGCCCAGCGGGCTCATCTCGCTCATCCCCCAGGCATGCACGGTGTCGACGCCATAAGTGTCGCGGAAGGTGGCGATCATCGAGGGCGGACAGGCCGAGCCGCCGATCACCGTGCGCGTCAGGCTGGCCAGCTTGGAGCCGGATTTCTGCGCATGGTTCAGCAGCCCCAGCCAGATCGTCGGCACCCCCATGGCCAGCGTCACGCCATAGGTGTCGATCCGCTTGACCAGGCTTTCACCGTCCAGCCCCGGCCCCGGCAGCACCATCTGCGCCCCCGACATCGCACAACCATAGGGCGATCCCCAGGCGTTGACATGGAACATCGGCACCACCGGCAGTACCACATCGGTGGCGGAATAGCCGATCACATCGATGGTGTTGGAGGCAAAGGCATGCAGCACCGTCGAGCGGTGGCTATAGAGCACCCCCTTGGGGTTGCCGGTGGTGCCCGAGGTATAGCACAGGCTGGAGGCGGTGTTTTCGTCAAGGCTGGGCCAGGCGAAATCGGCATCGCCCGGCGCGATGAACTCGTCATAGAACAGGACGCCGGGCAGCTCTTCGGCAACCTTGTCGTCCCGCGGCCCCAGGAAGACCAGATGTTGCAGGTCGGGCAGTTTGTCGCGCAGCCCCTTGACCAGCGGCAGGAAGGTGGCGTCGAAGAACAGCACCCGGTCCTGCGCGTGGTTGATGATATAGATCAGCTGTTCGGGGAACAGGCGCGGGTTCAGCGTGTGCAGCACGAAGCCGGCACCGGAGACGCCGTAATAGGTCTCAAGATGGCGCCGGTTGTTCCAGGCCAGCGTGGCGCAGCGCGCCTGCGGCTCCAGCCCCAGGCCGGACAGCACCGCGCCCAGCTTGCGCGCGTTCTGCGCCACCTCGCCCCAGCTGGTTTCCTCGACCCCGCCGCCGGTGGTATCGACCGACCAGATCGACGTCTCGGCATGATAGCGTGCCGCGTGTTCGATCAGCGACGAAATCAGCAGCGGTTCGGTCATCATCTGACCCAGCATGGCGGAATCCTTCCTGTCCTTTGGGCGGGTCCGGCCCGCCGTTCTGTGATCTGCTGAAACTGGATCCCGCGCCGGTGCCGCTTTTGCGCGCCTGGCCGGGCTCCGTCTCCTTCCCGCGGCCAAATTGCCAATGATATCCGGGCATAGCAAGAACAGGCTTGTCCCGCTCACGTAACGTCGCTAGCCCGGCGGAATGAATCTGCCCTATCTCACCCCGCTGGCCCCGGACGCCCAGATCGCCTTTGGTCTGGCCGCCCCGCAGCCGCTGGCCCAGGCCGACCGCGTGCGGTTTTCCGAGCTGGACCTGAACCATCATGTCAACAACAAGGCCTATATGAGCTGGTTCGAAACCCTGCGCGTGCGCTATTTCGATATGCTGTGCCTGGAGCATTATGACGGCCAGCCGCATCCGCGGATCGTGCTGCGCAACGCCAATGTCCGCTTTATCCGCGAGATGCTGGCCGACGAGGATTACGTGGTGACCGCCCGCGTCTCGGCCTTCCGGACCACTTCCTTTACCATGGAACAGCAGATCTGGGCCGGCGACCTGCGTGCGACGATGGAAGGCGTGGTGGTCACGTTGACCCCGGATGGCACGGCGCGGCTGCCCTTGCCCGACAGCCTGCGCGCGGAATTTGTCACCCGTGACGGCGCGGCGGCAGAGACCTGACCAGACCCCGGCCCGCCGCGCCTTGGCCCGGCTAGTTCGTTATGATCTCTGGTCCCATGAAGGTTGTCGGCAGGAAGGTCGACAGCCAGGGCACATAGGTGATCAGGATCAGGAACACGAACAGCACGGCCAGGAACGGCAGCGCCGCCCGAACCACGCCCATCATCGGCATCCCCGCCACGCCCGAGGTCACGAATAGGTTCAGACCGACCGGCGGGGTGATCATGCCGATTTCCATGTTCACCACCATGATGATGCCCAGGTGGATCGGGTCGACCCCCAGCTCGATGGCGATGGGGAAGACCAGCGGCGCGACGATCACGATCAGGCCCGAGGGTTCCATGAACTGACCGCCGATCAGCAGGATCAGGTTGACCACAATCAGGAACATGATCTTGCCGAACCCGGCATCCAGCATCGCGGTGGCGATCTGCTGCGGGATCTGTTCATCGGTGAGCACATGTTTCAGCAGCAGCGCGTTGGCAATGATGAACATCAGCATGATGGTCAGCTTGCCCGCCTCCAGCAGGGTGTCGCGGGTGTCGCGGTGAAAGAACGCGGTGACCAGCGCCCAGGGCCGTGACAGCAGCGAATAGGGGCGCGGCATTTCCCCGGTGACCGCCGCCGCCGACAGGCTGCGCGCGGGCTGTGGCGCCTTGAGCGGCCCCATGTCGCGATAGACGAACAGCGCCACGATGGCGGCATAGACCGAGGCCACCGCCGCCGCCTCGGTGGGCGTGAACAGCGCGTTGGTGACGCCGGGAATGCCGTAGATGCCAACCATGATGATGACGATCAGCATCAGGCCCCAGAAGGCATCGCGGAAGCTGGCAAAGATTTCGCCCCAGCCCTGCCATTCGCCCTTGGGCATGTCGCGCACGATCGCCATGATGTAGATCGTGATCATCAGCATCAGCCCCGCCATCAGGCCCGGAATCACCCCGGCCAGGAACATGCGGCCAACCGATACGTCGGTGGCGCTGGCATAGACCACCATCACGATCGAGGGCGGGATCAGGATGCCCAGGGTGCCGGCGTTGCAGATCACCCCGGCGGCGAATTCCTTGGAATATCCGGCCTGTTTCATCGCCGCGATGACGATGGTGCCGATGGCGACCACGGTGGCCGGGGACGAGCCCGACAGCGCCGCGAAGATCATGCAGGCAAACACCCCGGCAATCGCCAGCCCGCCGCGCAGATGGCCGACGCAGGCAATGGAAAAGCGGATGATCCGCTTGGCCACGCCGCCGGTCGACATGAAGGACGAGGCAAGGATGAAGAACGGGATCGCCAGCAGCGTGTAATGCCCGGCCATCGCCTGGTAGAGCGACTGCGCCACCGAGGCCAGCGAGGTGTCTGAGTTGTTCAGCAGGAACAGGATCGAGCTGAGGCCCAGCGACACCGCAATCGGCACCCCGATCAGCAGCAGGCCGATGATCATTACAAAAAGAAGGACAACTTCCATTCGCGTTACTCCCGGTTGCTGCTGGCGGCTTCGGCCACCGCGTCTTCGGCTTCGTGGCTGACAATCAGGCTGGCCTGGCGGCCGGTGACCACCGCCCAGCTGGCCTGCAGCACCCGCAGCAGGATCAGCGCTGCGGAGAACGGCAGGATCACATAGGGGATCACGCGCGGCAGTTTCTCGTATTCCTCGCCGTAATTGATCGCCTCTTCCAGCCAGCGGAAGATGCCCAGCATCGGCACCTGGTCGGTGACATAGAAGGCGCGGTCGCGCACGCCCTCGGTAAAGCCCAGCGGGAACCAGCGGCCTTCGGTCGGCTGTAGCGCGGCGAAGGGGGCCCAGTAGTCCCAGGCGCCTTTCAGCAGCAGCCCGGCATAGGCGATGCAGCACAGCGCGGCGAGCAAGGCCAAGACCCGCCGGACCGGCGAGGTGGTCATGTTGATGATCGCGTCCACCCCCAGATGCGAGGTGATCTTGAAGCCATAGCTGATGCCCAGCAGCACCAGCCAGGCAAACAGGATCAGCGTGACCTCAAGCCCCCAGATCAGCGAGTTGTTGAAGACATAGCGCAGCACCACGTTGATGAAGGTGATGACGGTCATCAGCCCGAGGATGACGGCGATGGCGGTTTCTTCGATCGAGTTGATAAAACGGCTGACCGCACCTTGCGGCTGGTAATGCGAATGCCCTGACATCGCCCCCTCCCGGTTTAGGACAATTTGGGCGCCGGACCATCCCCCAACGGACCCGGCGCGCACCGGCCCGCCATACGGGCCGATGCTGTTGTGTTGCTTGGGCTTAGAACGAAGCGTTGATGCTCTGCGCCGCAGCGATATTGTCGGTGCCGACATCGCCTTCGAACTTTTCCCAGACCGGCTTCATCGCGTCGACCCAGGCCTGGCGCTGCTCGGCCGTCAGTTCACGCACCTCGCCGCCGGCAGCAATCACCGCCTGCTTGGCCTCTTCATTCACCGCGGTCGACTCGGCGTTGCGGGTTTCGGTCACCTCCCGCAGGATGGTGGCGATCTGGTCCCGCACCGCCGGATCCAGGCTTTCCCACCAGTCCACGCTGGTCACCACCAGATAGTCGATGATGCCGTGATTGGTTTCGGTGGTGCCGTCCTGCACCTCGAAGAATTTCTGGCCGTAGATGTTGGACCAGGTGTTTTCCTGCCCGTCCACAACCCCGGTCTGCAGCGCGCCATAAACCTCGGAGAACGCCATGGGCTGTGGGCTTGCACCCAGGGCTTCCATCTGCGCCACCAGCACATCGGAGGGCTGCACGCGGAACTTTAGGCCTTTGGCATCCTCGGGCATCAGCAGCGGCTTGTTGGCCGAGAACTGTTTCATCCCGTTATGCCAGAATTCGAGCCCCTGCAGACCGCGGCGCTGCATCGAATCCTTCATTGCCTGGCCGGTATCCGAGGTTTGGAAGGCGTCCACCGCGTCGATGTTCTTGAACATGAATGGCAGGTCGAAAATGCGGAACTGCTTGGTGAAGGTTTCGAATTTCGACAGGCTGGGCGCGGCCATCTGCACATCGCCCTGCAGCATCGCTTCGAGCACCTGGTCGTCATTGTAGAGCGTCGAGTTGGGATAGACCTCGACACAGGCGGTGCCGTTCATCTCTTCGTTCACACGCGTCTGGAACAATGTCGCGGCGATCCCCTTCGGGTGCCGGTCGGTATTGGTGACATGGCTGAACTTGATGACGATTTCGCCATCGTCGCAGGCGGCGAATGCGCCGGTGGCGCTGACACTGATGCTGAGAGCCGCGGCTGCGGCTGCAACTAGTTTCATCGGTTACTCCTCCCGATTTTGGTTCGTCTTCCTTGGGTTCGTCTTCGGAATTCTACGTTCCAGACGCACCTCGATTCGGTGCGTCGACCCCAGTGAAGCGAATCGGCCGCGATGCCTCAACGACTCGTGATATGGCTCACGAGCTCAGCTTAAAACATAATAATATCAGAACAATAATCGCCGTATTTGACAGATGACTTAAAGCTCGCATCAAACATCGTGCGGAATTTCACACATAGTTCACACGGCTTTGTGCGGAATTCCGCACAGATTTCAGCGGCGAAAATCCTCGGGCCGAATCCCGTAGCGGGCCAGCTTGTCATAGAAGGTCTTGCGCGGCAGCTTGAGCTGGCGGGCGGCCTCGCTGGCGCGGCCGTTCTGCCGCCCCAGCGCCGCGATCAGCAAGGCGCGTTCGACGCGAGCCAGCTGTTCGGTCAGGCCCAGGTCGGCGGCCTCGGCCACCTCCTCCGGCATCCCCAGCACGAACCGCATCGCCGCGCTCATCAGCGACCGGGTATTGCCCGGCCAATCCTGCGCCATCAGCGCCGCCAGGTGATCCGGCGCGATCTCGGGCGCCTTGATCCCTGCCTGCTCGCTGGCCTGAGCGACGTAGTGGCGGAACAACACCGGGATGTCCTCGGGCCGTTCGCTGAGGGCCGGGATGCGGATCTTGCCCACTTCCAGCCGATAGTAGAGGTCGGGGTTCAATTCGGTCTCGGGCGCGCCGGCGGTGCTGCCGGCCATCAGCCGTGCGGTGCCGCCGGCCTCCAGCGCCTCGATCAGCGCGATCTGGGTGTCGGGCGGCATCCGGGTGATCTCGTCCAGGAACAGCGAACCGCCGGTGCCGGCCTCCAGCGCCTGCGCCAGCGCGGCGCGGTTCAGCCCCTCGGCGGCGCGCTTCTCGAACGGTCCCTGCGCCAGCGGCGAGGACAGGTGGATGACCTCGGCCACTTTCGAGATGCCGGTGCCCGGCTCGCCATAGACCAGCACATCGGT
>NZ_PGTB01000105.1 GCF_002786325.1 Pseudooceanicola lipolyticus
CCGGCGGCGCGGGCGTCGAACGGGTGGCCCGGCACCCCCAGCACCTCGCGGCCCTGGTCCAGCGCATCGCGCGCGGTGATCAGGCTGCCTGACTTGGCCGCCGCCTCCACCACCACCACGGCGCGGGCCAGACCGGCGATGATTCGATTGCGGCGGGGAAAATGCCGCGCCGCCGGGGCCAGGCCCATCGGTTGTTCCGAGATCAGCGCGCCGCGCGCGGCGATGTCGCGGCCCAGATGCGCGTTTTCGGCCGGATAGACCATGTCGACCCCGCCGGCCATCACCGCGACGGTGCCGGTTTCCAGCGCGGCCAGATGTGCCGCGGTATCGACCCCGCGCGCCAGTCCCGACACCACGATGTACCCGGCCTCGCCCAATTCGCGCGCCAGGGCACGGGCCATGCGGGTGCCCAGCGACGAGGCGTTGCGCGCCCCGACCAGCGCAACCGCCGGGCGCACCAGCAGGTCGCCATCACCCTGCAGCCAGAGCAGCGGCGGCGCGTCGGCGATTTCGGCCAGTTCCGGCGGATAGCCCGGCCCCCCAAGGCACAAAAGCCGCGCGTTGGCGGCTTTTGCGGCCTTGAGTTCGGCTTGGATCACGCCGGCCGGGCATATTTCATACCCGTCTACTCCGGCGGCGCGTGCCACGTCGGGCAACGCGGCCAGCGCATTTTGCGCCGAGCCATATTCGCCCAGCAGCCGGTGAAAGGTCGAAACACCGACCCGACGCGAACGCAGCAGACGAAGCCATGAAAACCGGTCATCTTCCATGGTGGGTGGGAGTGGGGGGTGAATGGAAGAATGATGTTCTTCGGTCATCCGTCGCTCCGCCTGCTTGCGGACACAGGGATAATCGACACAAAGTTAACAGCACGTTAACTTGTGATCGTTTTTCGCGCGGAGGTTGTTTGTTTTCGGTGGCGGTTTCGATGGGCCGGCTGGGCCGCAAGGGTCGGAAGCGGCTGGACAAATGGCGTATCAGCGCTGGCGGCCGAAGGTCTGCGCGGTTGAACTTAGCCTGCTAAGGTCTTTTCCATATACTGTATTTCGACGGGAAAGATCCCGGTCGGAGTCTCGACGTCAAAGCCCTGGCGCCGTGTCTGCCGCCAGCCATGCTTGGCATAGAACCGCAAGGCGCGCTGGTTGCCGACAACAACATCCAGCCAGGCCTGGCGAATCCCGTTCCGCGCCAGCCGAGATTCGCCATCCGCCAGCAGCGCCGCGGCCACGCCGCTGCCGCGCGCGTCGGCGGCGACGAACAGCTGGTGCAACTCGTCGGCGCGGATCACGCAGAGGCCCACCGGCGCGCCCTCTGGGCCGACAACGCGTAGCGCTGCGCCGAACCCGGCGAGTCGGGTGGCGAAATCCTCGGGACTGCGCATCATGGCGATGCCGGCCGGAACCAGCGGATCATGTGCCTGGTGCCAGGCCCGGTGCCACAGCCGCGCCGCGGCCGGCAGATCCGCGGGCAGGGCCGGGCGCGGTGTCACGTTGCCGAGCCGCCCACCGTCAGACCGTCCATCAGAACCGTGGGCTGGCCGACGCCGACCGGCACCCATTGCCCGTCCTTGCCGCAATTGCCCATGCCGGGATCCAGCGCCATGTCATTGCCCAGCGCGCGGATGCGTTTCAGCGCGTTGGGCCCGTCGCCGATCAGCGTGGCGCCCTTGACCGGGGCGCCGATCTTGCCGTCTTTCACGCGATAGGCCTCGGTGCAGGAAAACACGAACTTGCCATTGGTGATGTCGACCTGGCCGCCGCCGAATCCCACCGCCCAGATGCCGTCCTTGATCTCGGCGACGATATCGGTGGGATCGTCCTGGCCGCCCAGCATATAGGTGTTGGTCATTCGCGGCATCGGCCGGTGGGCATAGCTTTGCCGCCGCCCGTTGCCGGTGGGCTTTACCCCCATCAGGCGGGCATTCTGGCGGTCCTGCATGAAACCGACCAGGATGCCGTCCTCGATCAGCACGTTCTTGCCCGAGGGCGTGCCCTCGTCATCGACGGTGATCGATCCGCGCCGGTCGGGAATCGTGCCGTCATCCAGGATCGTCACGCCCGGGGCCGCCACCTGCTGGCCCATCAGCCCGGCAAAGGCCGAGGTGCCCTTGCGGTTGAAATCGCCCTCCAGCCCGTGGCCGATCGCCTCGTGCAGCAGGATGCCCGGCCAGCCGGGGCCCAGCGCCACCTCCATCACGCCCGCCGGGGCCGGCACCGCATCGAGGTTGACCAGCGCGATGCGCAGCGCCTCGCGCGCCTTGGCCTGCCAGTCTTCGGGATCGATCAGCCCGTCCAGCCCGAGGCGACCACCGCCGCCGGCGGTACCGCTTTCGCGGTGGCCGTTCTGTTCGACGATCACCGAGACATTGACCCGCGTCATCGGCCGCACATCGCGCAACTGCACCCCGTCGGGGCGAAGAATCTCGACCTCCTGCAGCGAGGCCGCCAGCGTCGCCGAGACCTGCACCACGCGGGAATCGAGCCCGCGGGCAAAGGCGTCGATCTCGCGCAGCGTGTCGATCTTGACCGGAAAGGCGGTGCCGGCAATCGGGTCGGAATCGGTGTAAAGCCGTCGGTTGGTGGGGGCAGGGGCATCGGCCAGGGTGCCGCCGCCATCGCCCACCGCCAGCCGCGCGGTGTCCGAGGCGCGTTTCAGCGCGGCGATGCTCAGCTCGGTCGAATGGGCATAGCCGGCCACCTCGCCGCGCACGGCGCGCAGGCCAAACCCTTCGGAGGCGTCATAATTTGCGCTTTTCAGACGGCCGTCATCGAAGACCAGCGCCTCCGACCGGCGGCGTTCGACGAACAATTCCCCGTCATCGGCGCCGGCGGTGGCCAGGCGCAGCTGGGCCAGGGCCTCGTCATGCGGGAGGGCCGAGTCGAAGGGGCGGAAGGGGGCATCTGACATGGTTGCTGGCGCTCCGGATCGATCCAAATCAAAAAAAGCGTCCGTTTGACGCAAGCTGATGGCTTTATCTGTCTGGCGGAATATGGTTTTAACACGCAGCAAACACAATGGCCGGTGCGCTGCCTTTAGGAAAAGGCGGCTGACCGGTACTATCGGGATCAATCGATCAGGACATGATATGAAAACTGCATTGACGCTTTCTGGACTTGTGACCGCCCTTTCGGCTCTGCCCGCGCTGGCCCAGGACGGATTGGAAATCGTTGGTGAACCGCATCCCGGCGGCGTCGGGTTCCAGGCGGCGGCAACCGATCTGGCACGCGCGCAGCAGGGGCTGGACCATCTGCTGCTGATCATCATCACCCTGATCTGTATCTTCGTGGTGGCGCTGCTGGTCTATGCCATCCTGCGCTTTAACAGCCGCTCGAACCCGAAGCCGGCCAGCTTTACCCATAACACGCCGCTGGAAGTCGCCTGGACCATCGTCCCGATCTTCATCCTGGTGCTGATCGGCGCCTTCTCGTTGCCGGTGCTGTTTGAACAGCAGGAAATCCCCGAGGGTGACATCACCATCAAGGTGACCGGCAACCAGTGGTACTGGACCTACGAATATATCGACGACGAGTTCCGGTTCGACAGCTTCATGCTTCAGCGCGACCAGCTGGAAGAATACGGCTATACGCAGAATCAATACCTGCTGGCCACCGATACCGCGGTGGTGGTGCCGGTCGGCAAGACCATCGTGATGCAGGTGACCGGCTCGGACGTGATCCATTCCTGGACCATTCCCGCCTTCGGCGTGAAGCAGGATGCGGTGCCCGGCCGCCTGGCCGAGCTGTGGTTCAACGCCGACCGCGAAGGCGTGTATTTCGGCCAGTGCTCGGAACTCTGCGGCAAGGACCACGCCTATATGCCGATCACCGTCAAGGTGGTCAGCCAGGAGGCCTATGATGCCTGGCTGGAGGGCGCGATCGAACAATATGCCGGCAAGCCGCGGACCGTGACCGTGGCCCAGGCCGACTGAGATGGACCGGGCGCGGGTCTTCCCGCGCCTGCAATTTTCCCGAGAGGGGGCGTCTCGTGACGCCCCGCGCGACAAGACGATGACCGACGCAAGCATCAATACGCAAGCCAAAGGGTTCGAGCGCGAGGCCGGGTTCGGCGACTATTTCGCGCTGCTGAAGCCGCGCGTCATGTCGCTGGTGGTGTTCACCGCGCTGGTGGGTCTGCTGGCCGCGCCGGCGCCGGTGCATCCGATGATCGGCTTCTGCGCCATCCTGTTCATCGCCGTGGGCGGCGGCGCCTCGGGGGCGCTGAACATGTGGTGGGACGCCGATATCGACGCGCGGATGCGGCGGACGAAAAAGCGCCCGATACCGGCGGGCCGCGTCACCGGCGGCGAGGCGTTGGCGATCGGGCTGACGCTGTCGGGGTTTTCGGTGGTGATGCTGGCGCTGGCCACCAATATCCTGGCCGGCTTCCTGCTGGCCTTCACCATCTTTTTCTACGTGGTGATCTATACCATCTGGCTGAAGCGGTCGACGCCGCAGAACATCGTCATCGGCGGCCTGGCCGGCGCGCTGCCGCCGCTGATCGGCTGGGTCGCCGTGACCGGCGAGATGGCGGTCGAACCCTGGCTGATGGTGGCGCTGATCTTCATGTGGACGCCGCCGCATTTCTGGGCGCTGGCGCTGTTCATGAACTCGGATTACGAGGATGCCGGCGTGCCGATGCTGACGGTGACCCATGGCCGCCGGACCACGCGGACGCATATCCTGGTTTATACCATCCTGCTGGCGGTGCTGGCGGTTGGTGCCGGCTTTACCGCCATTGGCGGCCCGCTGTACCTGGTGGTGTCGGTGGCGCTGAACGCGCTGTTCCTGGTCGGGGCGCTGCGCATCTGGCGGCGCGACGAGCGCGACAGCCTGGCCGATGGCTGCGCCGTCGAAAAGCGTTTCTTCCGGCTGTCTCTGGCCTATCTGTTCCTGCATTTCGGCGCGATCCTGGCCGAGGCACTTCTGAAACCCTTCGGCTTGGGGGGCTGGGCATGACTCTGAAACCGCTGCACGAATTGCACCAGCGCCGCTTTGGGCGCAACCTGGGCGTCGGCCTGCTGCTGGTGGCTTTCGTGGCCATCATCTTCGGCCTGACCGTGGTGAAGGTGACCAACGAGGATTTCACCGTTCCCGCGGTGGAGGAGCTGAACTGATGGCGATGTCGGCACCCCAAAAGACGGCGGCGACCCTGGTCGGGGTCGTGGTGCTGATGGGCGGGCTGGCCTGGGCCGCGGTACCGTTCTACAACTGGTTCTGCCGGGTCACCGGGTTTGGCGGCACCACCAATGTCGCCGAGCAGAGCAATGGCGACGTGCTGGACCAGACCATCAAGATCCGCTTCGACGCCTCGACCGACCGCGATATGCCCTGGACCTTCACGCCGGTCGAACGGGTGATCGAGATGAAGATCGGTGAAACCGGGCTGACCTTCTACGAGGCGCACAATCCGACCGACCGTCCGGTGGCCGGGCAGGCCAGCTATAATGTCTTCCCCTATGAGGCGGGATATTATTTCAACAAGATCCAGTGCTTCTGCTTTGAAGAGCAGGTGCTGGAACCCGGCGAGACGGTGCAGATGCCGGTGACCTTCTATGTCGACCCCGAGATCGTCAACGATGCGGACGCGAAATTTACCCGCAGCATCACGCTGTCCTACACGTTTCACGAAATCGACCTGCCCGAGGGCTATGCCGCTCTCGACAACGGCGTAACCAAAACAACGAACTAAGCCCTAAGGTGAGGGACTCCCAAAAGATGGCACACGCAAAAAACCACGACTATCACATTCTGCCTCCGTCCGCGTATCCGTTGATCGCGTCGGTGTCCGGCTTTGTCATGCTGCTGGGCGCCGTCCTGTGGATGCACGACATCACCGCCTATGTGTTCTGGGCCGGGACCATCGGGGTGATCTACACGATGATCGGCTGGTGGACCGACGTGGTGAATGAAAGCCATGTGGGCGATCACACCCCGGTGGTGCGGATCGGCCTGCGCTATGGCTTCATCCTGTTCATCATGTCCGAGGTGATGTTCTTCTTTGCCTGGTTCTGGTCGTTCTTCAAACACGCCATCTACCCGATGCAGTACTATGCCGGCACCGAATATGTCGCGCCGGATATCCACGCGGTCGACCCGTTCCACCTGCCGCTGATCAACACGCTGCTGCTGTTGCTGTCGGGCTGCGCGGTGACCTGGGCGCACCACGGCCTGGTGCATGGCAATGACCGCAAGGCACTGATCAACGGCCTGGCCATCGGCATCGGGCTGGGCATCGCCTTTACCGCGCTGCAGGCCTATGAATACCTGCTTCTGCTGACCCATGACGGTTGGGAGTTCGGCGGCGACCAGTTCTATTCGAACTTCTTCATGGCCACCGGCTTCCACGGGGTGCATGTGGTGATCGGCACGATCTTCCTGATCGTCTGCCTGATCCGCGCCATGCGGGGCGATTTCACCCCAGAACACCATGTCGGTTTCGAAGCCGCCGCCTGGTACTGGCACTTCGTCGACGTGGTCTGGCTGTTCCTGTTCGTCGCCGTCTATATCTGGGGCACGTCCGGGCTGGGCTAAGCCGCGTTCGCGGGTTCAATCCCGCGCCAAAGCCCGATATCCACTGCAAGGCGCGCAACCTGGTTTGCGCGCCTTTTAAGTCCGAAAAGCCCGCAATGAACCGACTTTTATTCCTGCTGACCTTCGGCGCCACCGGCGCCGCGATCCTGCTGGCGCTGGGTGTCTGGCAGCTGCAGCGGCTGGACTGGAAACAGACGCTGCTGTCCGACATCGAAACCCGCATCGCCGCCGCGCCGATGGACCTGCCGTCCGCGCCCGAACCGCTGCGCGATGCCTATCTGGCAGTGCAGGCCGAGGGCACCATCCTGCCGGGGGAACTGGCGGTGCTGGTGTCGCGCAAGAATATCGGGGCCGGCTATCGCATCATCGCCCCGTTCCGCACCCAGGACGGGCGGCGCATCCTGCTGGATCGCGGCTTTGTCCGCGAGGGCGACCGCGAGGCGGTGCGCGCGCTGGGCCCGGCGCGGATTGTCGGCAACCTGCACTGGCCGGACGAGACCGACAAATTCACCCCGGCGCCCGACCGCGCCACCGAGACCTGGTTCGCCCGCGATGTCGCCGCCATGGCACAGGCGCTGGACACCGAACCGCTGCTGCTGATCGCCGCGAACGCGACCGATCCGGTGCTGACGCCGCTGCCGGTCGGGACCGAGGGCATTCCCAACGATCACCTGCAATATGCCATCACCTGGTTCTCGCTGGCGGTTGTGTGGATCGCCATGACCGTCTATTTCCTCTGGCGCCCGCGGGCGCGCAAATCCGGTGAAGCGACATGAAATATATCTCCACCCGCGGCCAGGCCCCGGCGCTTGGCTTTGAAGATACCATGCTGACCGGGCTGGCCCGCGACGGCGGGCTCTACGTGCCGGAAAGCGTGCCGCAAATGTCCACCGAGGAGATCGCGGCGCTGGCCGGGCTCAGCTATGAAGAGACCGCCTTTCGGGTGATGCGCCCCTTTGTCGGCGACACGTTTGCCGAGGACGAGTTTCGCGCCATCATCGCCCGCGCCTATGCCGGGTTCGGCCATGCCGCGCGCGCGCCGCTGGTGCAGCTGGCGCCGAACCATTTCCTGCTCGAGCTGTTCCACGGCCCCACGCTGGCCTTCAAGGATTTCGCCATGCAGCTGATCGGCCAGCTGTTCCAGGCGGCGCTGGCGCGGCGCGGTGAACGGGTCACTATCGTCGGTGCCACCAGCGGCGACACCGGCTCGGCCGCGATCGAGGCGTTTCGCGGACTGGACAATGTCGATGTGTTCATCCTGTTCCCGCATGGCCGGGTGTCCGAGGTGCAGCGCCGGCAGATGACCACGCCGAGCGAGGCCAATGTGCACGCGCTGGCGGTCGAGGGCGATTTCGACGATTGCCAGGCGGCGCTGAAGGCAATGTTTGCCGATGACGCCTTCCGCGATCATGTCAGGCTGGCCGCCGTCAACTCGATCAACTGGGCGCGGGTGCTGGCGCAGGTGGTCTATTACTTCTCGTCCGCCGTGTCGCTGGGCGCGCCGCAGCGCCGGGTCAGCTTTACCGTGCCGACCGGCAATTTCGGTGATATCTTCGCCGGCTATATCGCCCAGCGGATGGGCCTGCCGGTGGACCAGCTGGTGGTCGCCACCAACCAGAACGACATCCTGCACCGCTGCCTGGGCGGGCAGGGCTATCACAAGGGGCCGACGGTGCCCTCGATCAGCCCGTCGATGGACATCCAGGTCAGTTCCAACTTTGAACGCGCGCTGTTCGATGCCTATGGCCGCGACGGCGGCGCGGTGGCGCAGCTGATGGACGAGCTGAAATCCGGCGGCTTCGACGTCAGCCAGGGGGCGCTGCAATTCCTGGGCGAGGTGTTCGCCTCGGGCCGCGCCTCGGAAGAGGAAACCCTGGCCACCATCGCCGCCACGCTGAAGGACAGTGCCAAGCTGATCTGCCCGCACAGCGCCGTCGGCGTGAAGGTTGCCAATGCGCAGCGCGATCCGGCGGTGCCGATGATCACCCTGGCCACCGCGCATCCGGCCAAGTTCCCCGATGCGGTGGAGCGTGCGACCGGGGTGCATCCGCCTCTTCCCCCGCGCATGGCGGATCTGTATGAAAGGTCAGAGCGGGTGACCCGGATCGCCAATGATCTGACCGCAATTCAGGACCATATCAGAGGGCATATCGCCGCGTGACCGTACAGCAGGATCAGCTTTCCAACGGCTTCCGTATCGTTTCAGAACACATGCCGGGCCTCCAGTCTGCCGCCATCGGCATCTGGGTCACCGCCGGCGGGCGCCACGAGCGGTTGGAACAGAACGGCATCGCCCATTTCCTTGAACACATGGCGTTCAAGGGCACCAAGCGGCGCAGCGCGCTGCAGATCGCCGAGGCGATCGAGGATGTGGGCGGCTATATCAACGCCTATACCAGCCGCGAGGTCACCGCCTATTACGCCCGCGTGCTGGCCGCCGACGTGCCGCTGGCGATGGACGTGATCGCCGATATCCTGCTGAACCCGGTCTTCGACCCGGCCGAGATCGAGGTCGAGCGCGGGGTGATCCTGCAGGAGATCGGCCAGGCGCATGACACGCCCGACGACGTGATCTTCGACTGGCTGCAGGAAGAAAGCTATCGCGACCAGCCGATCGGCCGTACCATCCTGGGCCCCTCCGAACGGGTCAGCGCGTTTTCCCGCGAGGATCTCGCCGGTTTCGTGGCCGAACGTTACGGCCCCGAGCAGATGATCCTGTCGGCTGCCGGCGCGGTGGATCACGACGCGCTGGTGCGCACCGCCGAGGCGCTGTTCGGTCACCTGGACCGCCGGCCGCCGGTGGACATTCCGCGCGCCACCTTCACCGGGGGCGAGGTGCGCCATGCCAAGCCGCTGGAACAGGCGCATTTCGCGCTGGCGCTGGAAAGCCCCGGCTATCGCGACGAGATGCTGTATACCGCGCAGATTTATTCCACCGCCCTGGGCGGCGGCATGTCCTCGCGGCTGTTCCAGGAGATCCGCGAACGCCGCGGCCTGTGCTATACCATCTTTGCCCAGACCGGCGCCTATGCCGATACCGGGACCACCACGATCTATGCCGGCACCAGCGCCAATCAGATCGCCGACCTGGCCCACATCACCTTTGACGAGATGAAGCGCGCCGCCGCGGATATGAGCCCGGCAGAGGTGGCGCGCGCCCGCGCGCAGATGAAGGCCGGCCTGCTGATGGGGCTGGAAAGTCCGTCCAACCGCGCCGAGCGGCTGGCCCGACTGGTGCAGATCTGGGACCGGGTGCCACCGCTGGAAGACACCATCCGCCGTATCGACGCGGTGACCACCGGCGACGTCCGCGCCTTTGCCCAGCATGTCGCCGCCGAGGCACCTGCGGCGCTGGCGCTGTACGGTCCCGTCGATGCCGCCCCGTCGCTGGCCGAATTGCAGGAGAGGCGCGCCGCCTGATGCTGCTGCCCCGTCGCAAGCTCAGGCTGGAAACGGAACGGCTGACGTTGCGCCCGCCGGTGCATTCCGATTTCCGGCCCTGGAGCACGCTGCGCCGCGAGAGCGAGTCATTCCTGGCCCCGTGGGAGCCCAGCTGGGCCAGCGACCACCTCAGCCGCAAGGCCTTTACCAACCGGGTCTACTGGGCGCATCGTTCGGTTTCCAGCGGCTCGGCGCTGCCGCTGTTCCTGATCCGCCGCGCCGACGACTCGCTGGTCGGCGCGATCACCTTGGACAATATCCGTCGCGGCCCGGCGCAGGCCGGCACGCTGGGCTATTGGACCGGGGAAACCTTCGCGCGCCAGGGTTACATGCGCGAGGCGATCGGCGCGGTGGTGCACTACGCCTATACCAAGCTGGACCTGTCGCGGATCGAGGCCGCCTGCCTGCCGGAAAACGCCGCCTCGCGCGGGTTGCTGGAAATCTCCGGCTTCAAATACGAGGGCGTCGCGCAGAGCTATCTGCAGATCGACGGGCGCTGGCGCACTCATGTGCTGTATGCGGCGCTGCGTTCCGACCGCCGGGGGCGGACCGAGGCGGGCTGATCCGCACCGCACAGAAGCTGCGCGCGCACCACAAGGACCACCCGCCTCAGCGCGGCGGTGCCGGTGCGGGTGATCCGGCAATTCGCGCCCCTCGACGCCTACGACGCGCGGTTCGAGGAAAAGCTTGGCATGCGGATCTGGGCGTTGACCAGGGCGCGATCCAGATGGCGATCGGGTGACAGACCCTGCCGAGATGAGGCGGGCGATCGAGGTTCTGAGTACAAAAGTGGCATCGGAGCTGCGCAAGGCGGGCCAGGCGGCCCCGCTCACGGGAATGTGCGCTGCGAGCGGCCGGGTGATGGCTAGTCTGTCGTCATGCGATTCCTGTTGATTGCCTCGCTGATCGGACTGACCGGATTGCCCGCCTTCGCACAGGATCGGCAGCCCAGTCATTGCATCGCGATTGCCGATGCCGCGCCGGGGATCGAATATATCCACAAGGCCTCCTGGCATGATCCGCCGCCCGACGATTACACGGTGCGGATCCATTACATCCATCACGCCAGTTTTCTGATCCAGACGCCCGGCGGGCTGAGCGCGGTGACGGATTACACCGGCTTTCTGGGCGAGACGGGCCTGGTGCCGGATGTGGTGACGATGAACCACGCCCATTCCACCCACTGGACCGCACAGCCCGATCCGGCGATTCCCAATGTGCTGCCGGGCTGGGGCGATTTCGGACAGGGGATCGACCATTACCTCGACCTCGGCGAATTGCTGGTGCGCAATGTGTCGACCGACATCCGCTCGCCCTATGGCGGCGGCGTCGAGGAGCGGGGCAACTCGATCTTCGTGTTCGAGGTGGCGGGGCTGTGCATCGGCCATCTGGGCCACCTCCACCATATCCCGAACGACGCCCAATTTGCGGCGCTGGGCCGGCTGGACGTGGTGATGGCCGCCGTCGATGGCGGCACCACCATTGCGCTGCCCGACATGATCAGCATCCTGACCCGGCTGAAATCCTCGGTGGTGATCCCGATGCACTGGTTCAGCAGCTATACGCTGGAAAACTTCCTGGGCGGCATCGCGGGCGATTTCGCCATCGAGCGGCTGAACCGGCCGGATTTCGAAGTGTCGCTGCGCAGCCTGCCGGCACGCCCGACCGTGGTGGTGCTGACGCCCGAATACCTGATCGATCCCTGATCCGGCACGCCGGTTTGCCGCTTGCGCCAGGGCGGCGCTTTGGGCATTTCTGCGGCCATGACATTGAATTCCGCCGATGCCCTGTTTGCCGACCGGCTGGCCCAACGCCTGCCGCCTGACTCCCTGCGTGCCCCCGAGCCGCGTTATCTGGCCGAGCCGCGCGACCGCGTCCAGGGCCAGGCCGGGATCCTGGCGCTGCCGCGCAGCGCGCAGGACGTATCGGCTATTCTGGATGAGGCCAGCCGCGCGCGGGTGCCGGTGGTGCCCTATGGCGGCGGTACCGGGCTGGTGGGCGGGCAGGTGATGCCCGACGGGCCGCTGCCGCTGGTCCTGTCGCTGGAGCGGATGGCGGCGATCCGCGCGGTTTATCCCGAGGAAAACGTGCTGGTGGCCGAGGCCGGGGCGATCCTGGCCGATGTGCAGGCGGCGGCACGTGAGGCCGGGCGGCTGTACCCGCTGTCGCTGGCCTCGGAAGGTTCGTGCCGCATCGGCGGCACGCTGGGCAGCAATGCGGGCGGGGTCAATGTGCTGCGCTATGGCACCGCGCGCGAGCTGTGCCTGGGGTTGGAGGCGGTGCTGCCGGATGGGCGGATCTGGAACGGGCTGACCCGGCTGCGCAAGGACAATACCGGCTATGATCTGCGCGACCTGCTGATCGGGTCCGAAGGCACGCTGGGGGTGATAACCGCCGCGGCGTTGAAACTGGCGCCGCTGCCGGCGGCCATGGGCACCGCGCTGATCGTGGTGCCGTCCCCCGAGGCGGCGCTGGCGCTGCTGGCGCTGGCCCGCGCCATGGTGGGCGAGGCTGTCAGCGCCTTCGAACTGATCAGCGGTATGGGGCTGCACTTCCTGGCCGAGACGCTGCCCGATCTGCGCCAGCCCTGGCCGGCGCCGCCGGAATGGTGCGTGCTGGTCGATCTGGGGCTGCCGCGCGGGCTGGACCCGGCGGAGGTGCTGGAAGACCTGTTCGGCGAGGCGCTCGAGCAGGGCCTGGCCAGCGATGGGCTGATCGCGCAATCGCAGGCGCAGGCGATGGATTTCTGGAACCTGCGCGAGCATATCCCCGAGGCGAACCGCAGGATCGGATCGGTGTCGAGCCACGACATTTCGCTGCCGCTGGGGGCGGTGCCGGACTTCATCGCCGCGGCGCCGCAGGCGCTGGCGCGGCTGGGCGCGTTCCGGATCAATTGTTTCGGCCACCTGGGCGACGGCAACCTGCATTACAATGTCTTCCCGGCGCAGGGCGTGGCGCGGGGCGTGCATGACGGCGTGCGAGACGAGGTGCGGCGGCTGGTCTATGACCTGGTGCACCGGATGGGCGGCTCGATCAGTGCCGAGCATGGCATCGGGCGCGACAAGGTGAACGACCTGGAACGCTATGGCGACCCGGTGAAACTGGCGGCGATGCGGTCGATCAAGGCGGCACTGGACCCGCAGGGGATCCTGAATCCGGGGGCGGTTCTGGACACGGGATGACGGGATGTCCGGGCTGGAACATGGGGTTAGGGATCTGATATTACCTGCTATTTCCCGTTGGAGTGGTGGCGCGGACGGTCGAAATTGAAGGCTGAACCGATGGCCGGGCAGGGCCATTTCAAATTCTGAACGATGTGTCTGCTTAACCCGACGCGAGCCAGGCGCCTGCTGGCCCGCCGGGAGGCGCAGGCGCTCGCCCGGCGACGCACAAAGCGCGCCTAGAGTCCGGGGGTGGGCGGAGGCCGCCGCCACCCCCGCACAACCGGTCGGTTCGTGGTGACGAAGCGCGCGGCTTCGACGGCCTAGGCCCCGTCGAATTCGCAGAGCGCGTGCACATCCATGCCCATGCCTTCCAGCACCTTGCGCCCGCCAAGTTCGGGCAGGTCGATGATGAAGGCGCAAGAGACGATCTGGCCGCCCAGCCGCTCGATCAGCCGGATGCCCGCCGCGGCGGTGCCGCCGGTGGCCAACAGGTCGTCGACCAGCAGGATCTTTTCACCCGCGGCGATGGCGTCGTCGTGGATCTCGACGATGGCCTCGCCATATTCCAGCTTGTAGTCCTGGCTGATCGTGGTCCCGGGCAGCTTGCCCTTCTTGCGGATCGGCACGAAGCCGACCGACAGCTGATGCGCGATGGCGCCGCCCAGGATGAAGCCGCGCGCCTCGAGGCCCACCACCTTGTCGATCTGTTCGCCGGCATAGGGGTGAAGCATCTGGTCGATGGCCATGCGGAAGCCGCGCGGATCGGCAAACAGCGTGGTGACATCGCGGAACATGATTCCCTCATGCGGGAAATCGACGATGGTGCGGATATAGTCGCGGACGGTTCTGGTCCTGGACATGAACGGCTCTCCCTGCCTGGCACGGTCGCAGCGGGTTTGGCCGATTGCCGCGCGCGTTGCAAGGGGAGCGCCGCCGCCGGGGCGGGCGGCCCCGGGGCGGTGATTATTTCCTGACCGGCTTGGCGTTGCGGTAGAACCTGTCGGCCAGCCAGCGCAGATGCGGCCGGCGCCAGTCCATGCGCTCCTGGATCAACATGGTTTTCGCTGCGATAAGAGACATTTGCAATTCCTCCAATATTGGTGTTACGTCAAATTCATATCGACAGTCACTATACAATGTATATACAAAGTATATGCCAAATGTCAAGGAGTGTGCGGGCGCGTGAGCAAGAAAGACGCCAAATCCGCCAAGAAGAAGAACAGCCAGCTGATCCTGCGGCTGGACAAGGACGAGCGTGACGCCTTTGTCGATCTCTGCAAGGAGATGGACACCAGCGCGGCCCGCGAGATCCGCCGCTTCATCCGCGAATTCATGCAGCAGAACGGCGCTGACTGACCGCGCCGCCCCGACCGCGGCGCCGGGACCTTCCGGTTGCCGCGCCAGGTGCGGGCCGGCGTCGCGCCTCAGCCCG
>NZ_PGTB01000106.1 GCF_002786325.1 Pseudooceanicola lipolyticus
CATCGGGGCCGCCACCGGCCGCGCGCCCTGCACCTCCAGCGCGTCGGCCAACATCCGCTGGGTCAGCGCCTCGGGCAGGCGCGGCGGATCGTGCCGCGCGCCGGCGAACATGTCGTCCAGCCAGTCCATATCAGTGTCCTTGTCGCGTTCAGCCATGATCATACCCCAAATCCTCGCGCCGCCCGGCCAAGGCCGCGGCCAGCGCCCGCTTGCCCCGGGCGATCAGGCTTTCGACCGCCTCGGTGCTGATCTCCATGATCCCCGCGATTTCGGGGTTGGAGAGTTCTTCCAGGTGGCGCAGCACCACCGCCTGCCGTTGCCGGTCGGGCAATTGCTGCAGCGCCGCCTGCAACGCATCGTTGCGCTGCCTCTCCTGCATGGTTTCGGCAACGCTGCGGCCAGGATCGGGCGGTTCTGCCACCTCGTCCAGCGCCGTCATGCTGCCGCGCCGCCGGCGCTGCCGGTCAATGCACAGGTTCATCGTCACCCGGTACAGCCAGGTGCTGACCTTCGCCTCGCCGGTCCGCCAGTCAGGCGCGATGCGCCACAAGCGCATCATCGCCTCCTGGGCCACGTCCTCGGCCTCGCTGCGCTCGCCCAGCATGCGGAAGGCCACTGCGAAACTGCGCGGACCCAGGCTGTCGATCAAGTCGCGCGCCGCCTTCGGCTCGCCCGCGGCAAAGCGGGCGAGCAAATCTGCATCGGGATCTTCCACACCGGTCACAGCGGGTGGCAGCCCGTGTTGGTCCGGCGTGCCGGAATTGGCGAGGAAGACAGCCACACCGGTCAGTCTTGCGGCTGGTCCGGGGTGGTCTGCGGCGCCGGACGCTGTTCACGTTCGTGACGCGGCCCGTGGTCGCGGCCATGGTCGTCCCGGCCATGGCGCATTTCGCCCATCCGCTCGCCCGTCTTCATGAAACGGTATTTCTTCATGAAATCCTGCATCGCGGCATATTCCTCTTCCGAGACAACGCCATCGCCGTCGCTATCGATTGCCCCGAACAGCATGGCGTCACGATCGGGACCACCCCGCTTGCCGCGCGTCGGCAGCTCCTCGAGCGACACGGCGCCATCGCCATCCTTGTCCAAATGCGCGATCATCCGGGTCACCCGGCCTTCGACACGGGCCTGCGCCGCGGCGACCATCTCGTCCTGGCTCAGCAGGCCGTCGCCATTGGTATCAGCGGCGGCGAACCGGGCCTCGGCACGGTTGGTGATCTCTTCGCGGCTGATCTCGCCATTGCCGTCGGCATCGAGCTCTTCAAAGCTCATTACCGCAGCGGCCGGACCACGCGCATGGCGACCGAAATCCGGTCCGGCGGCCAGGGCCGAGGTTGCGGTTACTGCTGCTGCTGCCATCATGATACCGATCATGAAACCTTTATGAGTCATGTTTCTTTTCCTTGTATCGCGGCGGCCCCGTGCCGCCAACTACAGGAAAGAAACGCCGGGCCGCGGAAGTTCCGTCGCAAATTCTGCAAAAAATTCTGCCCCGCCGCGCGCGTCCCGCTTTGCGACATCGCGCCGCAAGACCGATCTGCACCTTTCGCCGGCGCGCCGCAGGCTGTATTTTCATCGCAGGAGACACGCGCCCATGACCGACCAAACGATGATCCACGCCCCCGTGACCGAGCAACGGCCGGTGATGCCCGCGCTGACCCGCGGCTGGCAACGCAAATGCCCCAGCTGCGGCAACGGCCGGCTGCTGAAAGGGTATCTGAAGGTGAACGACACCTGCCCGGTCTGCCAGCAGGAGTTGCACCACCACCGCGCCGATGACGGCCCGGCCTATCTGACCATCCTGATCGTCGGTCACCTGATGGCGCCGGCGCTGCTGCTGGTATTCGAAACCTTCCGGCCCGAGCCGCTGACGCTGTTCACCATTTTTACGGTTGGCTGCGCCGCGCTCTCGCTTTACCTTCTCCCCAGACTGAAGGGGGCAATCGTGGGCTATCAATGGGCCCGCCAGCTACACGGGTTCGGCAAACCGGCCTGAACGGCCCCGGGAGAGGGGCCATGAGCAGTGACAAATCCGCCATCCGCAACGCGTCGACGATCATCGTTTTGCGCGACCGGCTGCGCGATCCGGCAATCCTGATGGGCCAGCGCGGCGCCACCGCCGCCTTTATGCCGAACAAGTTCGTGTTTCCCGGTGGCGCGGTGGATCGCGCCGATGGCGCGGTGCCGCTGGCCGCCCCCCTGCCCGCGCTGTGCCACCGGCGGCTGGCCGAAGAAGCGCCCGACGGGCTGCAGCATGCGCTGGCTGCGGCCGCCATCCGCGAACTGTGGGAGGAAACCGGCCTGATCCTGGGCGTGCCGGGCCAGTGGCCCGGCGCTGTGCCGCCCGATTGGGAGGAATTCGCGGCAACCGGGCATGTGCCCTCGGCCGCGGCGCTGCAATTCGTATTTCGCGCGCTGACCCCGCCGGGCCGGCCACGCCGCTTTGACGCCCGGTTCTTCCTGGTCGATGCCTCGCATATCCAAGGCGATCCCGACGATTTCACCCATGCCCAGGACGAGCTGTCGCATCTGCAATGGATTCCGCTGTCGCGGGCGCGCAGTTTCGACCTGCCTTTCATCACCGAGGTGGTCCTGGCCGAGGTCGAAGCCCGCGTGAGCGATCCGGCCCCGCCGGCCAGCGTGCCGTTCTTCCGCAACAATGACGAAAGCAGCCTGTTTTTGCGCCTGCGCGGCTATCCGATGCCCGAAAGCTGACCGGCGCCGCGTCAGATCGCCAGGATCAACAGTAGGATCGACAGCCCCAACAGCGCCATGCCCAGCAGTTCGCGCCGCGTGATCACCTCGCGGAAGAACAGCACCGAGGCCAGCAGCGAAAACACCATCTCGATCTGCCCCAGCGCGTTGACATAGGCGGCATTCTGCAGGGTAAAGGCCAGGAACCAGCAGAACGACCCGCCCAGGCTGGTCAGCCCGACCCAGACCGCCACCCGCCGCGCCGCCCAGACCGCGCGCAGCTCGGCCCGATCGCTCAGCACCAGCCACAGCCCCATCGACACCATCTGCAGCGTCACCACCACCGCCAGCGTCAGCGCCGCGCGCTGCCAGGCCACCGCGTCGACCTGCAACGAGGCGGCACGATAACCGACCGCCGAAAACGCGAACAACACGCCCGAGCCCAAGCCCAGCAGCGAGGCGCGCGTGGTCAGGTGCCGCCACCAGGCGCCGGAGGTGGCGCCGCTGTGCGACAGCAACAGCACCGCGGCCAGCCCGATCAGGATGGCCAGCAGGGCGCCGGTGCTGACCCCTTCGCCCAGCAGGAGAAACCCCACCAGCGCGGTCTGGATCACCTCGGTTTTCTTGAAGGTGATGCCGACGGCAAAATTGCGTTCCTTGAACAGCAGCACCACCGCCAGCGTGGCGAAAATCTGCGTTGTGCCGCCCAACAGCGCATAGGCCCAGAAGGCCGGGCCAAGGGTGGGCAGCGCCGTGCCGGTTACGCCGAGATAGGCCGCCAGCAACAGCAGCAGGGGCGGTGCCGAATAGGCAAAGCGTGAAAAGGTTGCGCCCGCCGCGCTGAGCCGCGTCGTCGACAGCGACTTTTGCAGCATGAAACGCAGGGTCTGGAAGATGGCCGCCGCCACCGTGACGTAAATCCACAGGCTCATGCGGCGTTATTGGCGCAAGTTCAGCGGCCGCGCCAGAGCGGATGCACGACCGGATCCTTGGCACGAAACAGGTATTGCCGGAACACCTGCCCGTAGGATCGATAGAGATAGCCGTCATTGATGGCGACGAACCGCGCCTTTCCGGCCCGGTACAGCGCCGGCAGCCGGTACCAGGGCACGCCCGGGTGCATGTGATGCACCACATGCAGGTTGTTGTTGAGAAACAACAGCGCCAGCGGCCCGCGATCCTCGATGATCACGGTGCGGCCGCGCACCTTCTCATGCGCCTGATGTTCCAGGAAGGTGCGAATGCGCAGCAGCCCCAGCGCCGCATAGCAGGCCGCAAGATAGGCCCATAGCGGCATTGGTGACAGCAGCACCAGCGCCAGCACCACCGCGCCACCCGCCAGGTGCAGCCGCCAGGCCCGGCGCACGGCGCCATCACCCGCCCGCGCCAGCCGCCATTCCGCCTGCAGGAACAGCGCTTGCCCCAGCGCCGGTCCGATCAGGATCCGTCCCGCCAGCGTGTTGTTCACCCGGAACAGCGCCCGTTTCCAGCGCGGCAGCCGGGCCCAGACCACCGGATCGAGGTAATTGGTCTCGGGGTCGTCATAGGGGTCGGTCAGGTTGGCGTCGCGGTGATGGGCCAGGTGCAGGTCGCGGAACCGGCCATAGGGCACCGCCAGCCCCAGAGGCAGGCACATCGTCATCTCGCTCCAGAAGGTCGAGCGGAAGGGATGGCCATGCAACACCTCATGCGTCAACGAGGAGTGGAAGGCGATGGCGATGGCGACCAACACCCAGCCCAACGCGGGAAAGCCCGCGGCAAGCCCGAAGAGCGCGCCGCCCCAGGCGGCGTAACAGCCTGCAATGCAAGCCAAAGTGATCCATTCGACCGCCGGCGCAAGCGCACGTGCCGGGGCCCCCGAGATTGCCTTCATACCTTACCCGTTCCCATTCCCTGGCAGCGATTATCCACAGCGATACATCTGTGAACATTCGGGATATGGTGCACAAAGCCTACAATATGTGATATAACTAAACACATGCCGGATAAGATCGACAAACGCGAGCGTGCCGCACAGTTCCGTGCCCGATTGCTGCGCAGCCTGCGCGACACCGGGACCAGCCAAAGCGCGCTGGCCCGCCGCATCGGCGTCGACCGCTCGACCATCTCGCAATTGCTGGCCGATGACGGCGCCCGCCTGCCCAATGCCCATGTGGTCGGCGCCTGCGCCTCGGCGCTGGGGGTCTCGGCCGACTGGCTGCTGGCGCTGTCGGACCGGCCGGAAAGCGCCGCGGAACTGCTGGCCGGCAGCCTGTCACTGACCGAGGCGCCGCGCGCTCTGGTCGACGAGAAGATCTTTGAATGGCACCGCGAGGCGGCGGGATACAAGATCCGCCATGTGCCCGCCGCCCTGCCCGACATGCTGAAAACCCGCGCGCTGCTGGAATGGGAATATCGCCCCCATCTGGGCCGCACCGCCGACCAGGCCATCGGCGCCTCGGAAGACCGGCTGCAATGGATGCGCAATTCCGGGTCGGATTACGAAATCGCCATCTCGATCTATGAATTGCACTGTTTTGCCGAAGGCGTCGGCTATTACCACGGGCTGCCGGCCGACACCCGGCGCGACCAGATCGACCATATCCTGGCCCTGTGCGACCAGCTGTACCCGCGGCTGCGGATTTATCTTTTCGACTCCCGCCGGCTTTACTCGGCGCCGATCACGGTGTTTGGGCCCTTGCTATGCGTGTTCTATGCCGGCGGCCATTACATGGCCTTCCGCGACCGCGACCGGATCGAGACCTTCACGACCCATTTCGACCGCCTGGTGCGCGAGGCCGACCTGTCGGCCCGCCACCTGCCAACACATCTGCGACGGTTGCGGGAAAAGCTTGCGAAGCGCTGAGCCCGGCGCGGGGTGGGATGGGGTTTCGACACGACCCCGAACCAAGCCGGGGCCGGCGCCTTATCCCGGCCGCCGGATCGTGCGCCCTGCCCCCTCGGGATAGGGCATATCCGCCTGCGCCTCGGCCACCAGCCGCAGCCCCTCGGCCACTTCCGGCCCCGGTTCGCTGGGGCGGCGGGTCTCCAGGCTGACATGCAGCAGGAAATGCTCTGCCGTCGCCAGCAGGCGCTCGCCCGCGTACATCCAGTGAAACAGCTGCAGCTTCTTGCCCGCGCCCAGTAGCATCTGGGTTTTCACTTCGATCCGCGCCCCGGCATGTACCTCGTCGACATATTGGATATGCGTCTCGGCGGTGAAATAGCTGCCGCCCGCCGCGATATAGTCGGCATCGCAGCCGATGAATTCCATGAACCGGTCCGTCGCCATCGAAAACGCGTCGAGATAGCGCGCCTCGTTCATGTGGCCATTATAATCGGTCCAGTCCAGCGGCACCGCCCGTGCCTGGGTCAGGATCGGTTCACCCGGTGTCACACCGTCCACCGCGCGGGCGGCCAGCGCCGTCGCGGCGCGCACGCGCTTGTCGTGATCCGTCAACAGCGCCCCGGCGCCCCAGCCCTGCCCCTTCAACGCCCGCAGGATTGCAACAAGATTGGTATCGCGGATGCGCTCCAGTTCGCGGATCGTATGCGCGCCCGACTGCTCATCGGACTGGCCGGCGATCAGGTCGACCAGTTCATCGGTGAAGTCGGGCACATCCGTCAGCTTGGTCCAGGGCCATTTCAGCGCCGGGCCGAACTGGGCCATGAAATGTTTCATCCCGGCCTCGCCGCCGGCGATGCGATAGGTTTCGAACAGGCCCATCTGCGCCCAGCGCAGGCCAAAGCCATAGCGGATGGCGTTGTCGATCTCCTCGGTGGTGGCGATGCCGTCCTTGACCAGCCACAGCGCCTCGCGCCAGACCGCCTCCAGCAGCCGGTCGGCGACATGGGCGTCGATCTCCTTGCGCAGGAACAGGGGTAACATGCCGATCCCGGTGAGGATCTGCGCCGCGCGCTCTGCCACCTCCTGCTCGGCCGTCACCAGCTCGACCAGCGGCAGCAGGTAGACCGGGTTGAACGGATGCGCGACGACGATCTGCGCGGGCCGCGCCGCGCCCTGCTGCAACTCCGAGGGTTTGAAGCCCGAGGTGGACGAGCCGATCACCGCCTCCGGAGCGCAGGCGGCCTGGATCTGCGCGAAGACCTTGTGTTTCAGCTCCAGTCGCTCGGGCACGCTTTCCTGGATCCAGGTCGCGCCAGCCACCGCCTCGGACAAATCCGCGTGAAAGCTCAGCGTGCCTTCCTCGGGCAGCGCCACATCCGACAGGCCGGGCAAGGATCGCCGCGCATTGGCCAGCACCTCGCCGATCTTGCGCTGCGCCTCCGGGTCGGGGTCGCAGATCTTCACATCCCAGCCGTTCAGCAGGAATCGCGCGGCCCAGCCGCCGCCGATCACCCCACCCCCAATGATTGCCGCGGTTCTGGTCATTCTGTCACATCCACCAATTTTGCCGGGTCATACCCGTTGAATTCCATGATCGCCCGCGCCGCCGCGATGCGGTCTTCCCCGCCCGCCGGCTGGCGGTCGAGGATCAGGCCCAGCGATCCGTCCGGATTGCCCAGCGCGGCGGTGCGGAACCCGTCATCGATCCACAGCACCCAGACCTCGCGCCTGCTGCCCGGACCGGCCCCCAGGGTGAACCGCCCGGTCCCGGTGATCCGCGCCGGAACGTCCCGGCCGTTTTCGCGCCAGGTAAAACCAGCGGGGTCAACCTCGGACACCTGCAGCGCGCCCGGCACCGGCTGTCCGGCCAGCCCCTGCCGCACCACCCAGGTTCCGGCAAACCGCGCGGGCTCGAACCGGGTGGTGGCGCCGATCGGCACCTCGGGGTCGCGCCCCCCCGGCGGCTGCAAGGTGCAGGCGCCCAGCAACAGCGCGACCAGCCAGATCCTCACCGTGGCGCCCGCTTCACCAGCCCCAGCCTGTCGCGCACCTCCTGCGGGCCGATCACCCGCGCGCCCATGCTTTCGATGATGCCGCGCGCCCGTTCGACCAGCTGCCAGTTCTCGGCCAGCACCCCCTTGTCCAGCCACAGGTTGTCTTCCAGACCCACCCGCACATTGCCGCCCGCCAGCACCGCCGCGGCGACATAGGCCATCTGGTTGCGCCCCAGCGAAAATGCACTGAACGTCCAGTCATCCGGCACGTTGTTCACCATCGCCATGAAGGTGTTCAGATCGTCCGGCGCGCCCCAGGGCACGCCCATGCACAGCTGCACCAGCGCCGGCGCCTCCAGCACGCCGTCCTTCACCAGCTGCTGGGCATACCACAGGTGCCCGGTGTCAAACGCCTCGATCTCGGGCTTCACCCCCAGATCGGTCATCATCCGCCCCATCGCCTGCAACATGCCGGGCGTGTTGGTCATCACGTAATCGGCCTCGGCAAAGTTCATCGTGCCGCAATCCAGCGTGCAGATTTCCGGCAGGCACTCGGCGACATGCGCCACCCGTTCGGCGGCGCCGATCATATCGGTGCCGGCCTGCTGCAGCGGCAAGGGCCGGTCGGGCGATCCGAACACCATGTCGCCGCCCATCCCGGCGGTCAGGTTCAGCACCACGTCGACCTCGGCGTCGCGGATGCGCTCGGTGACTTCGCGATAGAGGCTCAGCTGGCGCGAGGGCGCGCCGGTTTCCGGGTCGCGCACGTGGCAATGCACCACCGCCGCCCCGGCGCGCGCCGCGGCGATGGCGCTGTCGGCGATCTCGGCGGGCGAGCGCGGCACATGCCGGCTGCGTTCCTGGGTGGCGCCCGACCCGGTGACGGCACAGGTTATGAACACCTCTTTATTCATGCGCAGCGGCATCGGTTTGCTCCCTTGCTTTGACTTCCGGGCCGATAGGGTCACAGCGCCGGAGCATCCGCAACCCGAAACCCGGCGCCGGTTTGGCCTGCAAAAACAATCCCGCCGGAGGCAGGCCGCACAGCGCCCTTCAATAGGGCATCGGATGCGCCCGGTGCGCGGCCGTGATCTCGGCCAGCACCGCGTCGCTCAACGTCACCTCGACCGATCCCAGCGCATGGTCCAGCTGCTCCAGCGTGGTGGCACCGAAAATCGCCGAGGTCATGAAGGGCCTCGTCCGGCACCAGGCCAGCGCCATATGCACCGGGTCCAGATCGTGGCGGCGGGCGATGTCCAGATAGGCCTCGACCGCCGGGAAGCAGCGCGGGGTGATCCGCCCGCCCAGTTCCGGCACCAGCGACCGGCGCGAGCCCGGCGGCACCGCGCCGTCCTGGTACTTGCCGGTCAGCAGCCCCGCCGCCAGCGGCGAAAAGGCGATCAGCCCGGCATCCTCGTTCACCGCAAGCTCGGCCAGGTCGGTGTCGAACAACCGGCACAGCAGCGAATATTCGTTCTGGATCGTCACCACCCGCGGCCAGCCGCGCGCATCGGCGATCCGCAGCCATTGCGCCGTGCCCCAGGCGCTTTCATTGCTCAGGCCGAAATGGCGGATATTGCCCTTGTCGACCTGCCGCTGCAATGCCTCCAGCGCCTCTTCCATATGCGCCAGCGTCGCCGCCCGGTCCTGGGTGGAGGGGTCATATTCCCAGTGCTTGCGGAACATATAGCTGCCCCGATTGGGCCAGTGGAACTGGTAGAGGTCGATATAATCGGTCTGCAACCGGCGCAGCGACCCTTCCACCGTGGCCGGGATGGTCTGTGCCGTAATCGGTGCGCCGTCGCGCACCGCGGCCAAGCCCTCGCCGGAATGTTTGGTCGCCAGGATGAACTCGCCGCGCCGTCCGGGATTGGCGGCATTCCAGGTGCCGATGATCTCTTCGGTGCGGCCGATGGTCTCTTTCGCCACCGGGTTCACCGGGTACATCTCGGCAGTGTCGACAAAGTTGATTCCCGCCTCCAGCGCCCGGCTGATCTGGGCATGGCCCACCGCCTCGGTGGTCTGGGTTCCGAAGGTCATGGTGCCGAGGCAGAGTTCGGATACGGTCAGGCCGGTGCGGCCCAGGGGGTTCATCTTCATGCTGTCGGCATCCTTTGCACTGTGCGGATTTGATGGATCGGCGCGACCTTAGCGCCGGGCGCCCGGATGGCAACAGGCCGAGCCCCGATCCCGCCAGTTCCACCGTTTCCGCGACAGGGCAGCGTCGCAAATGTGATCGCGCAGGCCGCGCCTGCTGCGTTAACATTGCCAATCGGGAGGAGATGCCCGCATGTCCCTCACACGCCGCGCCACGCTGCTTGCCCTTGCCGCCCTGGCCGGCGCGCGCCCGCTGCGCGCCGCGCCGGTCCGATACAGGCTGGATACCGACGCCTCGACCGTCGGCTTTCATTTCATCCTGAACGGCATTTCCCAGACCGGCAGCATGCCGGTGCTGCGCGCAGAGATCCTCATCGATCCCGACAACCTGGCCGCCTCGCAGGTGGATGTGACCGTCGACGTCACCCGCGCCCGCACCCCGTTCGGATTTGCCACCCAGGCGCTGGTCGGGCCCGACGTGCTGGATGCCGCGCGGTTTCCCACCATTCGCTTCGTGTCGCAGTCGATACAGCTGGGCAGTGCCGGCCGGATTTCCAGCGGCGCCCGTATCACCGGGCAGCTGACCATTCGCGGCCAGACCCGGACGGTCACGCTGGCGGCCGGGGTGTACCGGCCGCAGGGGACCGATCCGGACGATCTCAGCCGGTTGCAGGCGCAGCTGACCGGGCAGATCAGCCGCGCCGCCTTTGGCGCCAACGGCTATCCCGGCCTGGTTCGGGACGAGGTGATGCTGGATATCGTCGCGCTGGTGCGGGCGGCCTGACCGGCAGCGGACCAAGAACGACACTGCAAAGTCGGGAAAGGGCTTGCCGCCGGCGCCGAGGCAGGGTTTGACGGTCAGACCATGCGCCTGCTCGTTTCCTTTGCCGCCCTGTTCCTGTCGGTCTTCCTGTTGCAACTGTCCTCGGGCGGCGTCGGACCGCTGGACGTGCTGTCCGGGCTTCAGCTGGGATTCACCACCGCACAGATCGGTCTGCTGGGTTCGGCGCATTTCCTCGGCTTTTTCATCGGCTGCTGGTGGGCGCCGCGGGTGATGGGCGACGTCGGCCATTCCCGCGCCTTCGCCGCCTTTACCGCCACCGGCGCCATCGGTTTGCTGGCGCATATGCTGGTGATCGACCCCTATGCCTGGACGTTGATGCGGATCATGTCGGGATTCTGCGTCGCCGGCTGCTATACCGTGGTCGAGGCCTGGCTGCAGGACAAGGTCACCAATGAAACCCGCGGCCGCACCATGGCGGTTTACCGCGTGGTGGATACCAGCGGCTCGTTCTGCGCGCAGCTGATCATCGGCATCCTCGCCCCGGCCAGCTATGTCTCGTACAACCTGCTGGCGATGCTGTGCTGCGCCGCGCTGCTGCCGCTGACGCTGACCACCAAGCCGCAGCCGATCACCCCGGAGGCGCCGCGCCTGCGCCCGCGCCTGGCGGTAGAGCGCTCGCCGCTGGCGGCGGCGGCGGTGGTGGTGTCGGCGCTGTCCTCGTCCTCGTTCCGGATGGTCGGGCCGGTTTATGGCCAGGATGTCGGCCTGAACGCCAGCCAGACCGCCTGGTTTCTGGCCACCTTCGTGCTGGGCGGCGCGGTGGCGCAGTTCCCGGTGGGCTGGCTGGCGGACAAGTTCGACCGGCGCCATGTGCTGATCTGGCTGTCGGTGGCAGCGATGGCCAGCTGTGCCCTGACCATCGGCACCCAGGGCCACGGCACCGTCGCGATCATGGCCAGCGCCTTCATCTTCGGGATCACCACCTTTCCGATCTATTCGGTGGCCTCGGCCCATGCCCATGATTTTGCCGAAAGCCATGAGCGGGTTGAGTTGTCCGCAGCGCTGATGTTCTATTTCGCCCTGGGCGCCATCGCGGCGCCTTATGTCGCCTCGTTCCTGGTCGGCCGATTCGGCCCCGCGGCGCTGTTCATCCTGGTCGCGGTGGGGCACCTGATTCTGGTGATTTACGGGTTCAGCCGGGTCCGGCGGCGCCGGGCGGCGCCGAAACGGACGCGCTATATCTACGCGCCGCGCACCTCTTTCCTGATCGGTCGGTTGCTCGGCCGGTCACGTGACGTCGGGGAATAGAAGGCAAATTGCGCCCGCCGGTCGCATCGGGCCAGCGCGGCTCAACCCCGGATTGAGATTGTTCCGCGCCACCGCCCGCATAGTTCTCAAAATGAGAACAATACCCTAAAATCAAACACTTATAGTGACATTTTATTAAAAATGTGCCACAAGAGGTCTTCAGGACACCCCGAGTGGGCGTCGTTGGTTTAGGTAGGAAAGTGGTAGAGAATGAAGCATAAATTGATCCTCGCAACTGTCCTCGCAGTTGGTCTTTCGTCCCCGGCGGCAGCGTCGCATTTCGGCGGGTGGGGCAACTTCGGTTCAGGGCCGCAGATCTCGATCCAGCAGGGGCCGTTCCTGTCCTTCCTGAAAGACAAGAAACTCGTTTTCACGCAGAAGAAAAAAGACAGGATCATCTCGTTCTTCGAGAAGAAAAAGGACGGCAAGCGCCATTGGAAAAAGCGCTATTCCAAGTGCAAGTCCGACTGCCAGCCGCCCACCACCACCCCGGTTCCGGTACCGGCCTCGCTGCCGCTGGCGGCTGCTGGCCTGGGCCTGTTGGGCTGGATCGGCCGCCGCCGCAAGAAGGCCTGATCTTCGCGAACGACCATCCGGCAGGCGCCGCCCCCTCCCCGGGGCGGCGCTTTTCATTTGCGCGCGGGTATGCTGGCCTCGCCCCGGGGCTTGCGCTAAGGAGGGCGAAATCGACCAAAGGCGCACCATGGCACGCATCCTGATCACCTCGGCGATCCCCTACATCAACGGGATCAAACATCTTGGCAATCTCGTCGGCTCGCAGCTTCCGGCCGATCTCTATGCCCGCTATCAGCGCGGCCGCGGCAACGAAGTGCTGTTTCTCTGCGCCACCGACGAACACGGCACCCCGGCCGAGCTGGCCGCCGCCAAGGCGGGCAAGCCGGTGGCCGAATATTGCGCCGAGATGCACGAGGTGCAGGCCGATATCGCCCGCCGCTTCGGCCTGAGTTTCGACCATTTCGGCCGCTCCTCCTCGGCCCAGAACCATCGCCTGACGCAGCATTTCGCCGGCCGGCTGGCCGAGGCCGAGCTGATCCGCGAAGTGTCCGAGAAACAGGTCTATTCCAATGCCGACGGCCGTTTCCTGCCCGACCGCTATATCGAGGGCACCTGCCCCAATTGCGGCTATGACAAGGCCCGCGGCGACCAGTGCGAGAACTGCACCAAGCAGCTGGATCCGACCGACCTGATCGATCCGCGCTCGGCGATTTCGGGCTCGACCGATCTGGAAGTGCGCGAGACCAAACATCTGTACCTGCGCCAGTCGGCGATGAAGGATCAGCTGGACGCCTGGATCGACAGCAAGTCGGACTGGCCGGTGCTGACCACCTCGATCGCCAAGAAATGGCTGCATGACGGCGACGGGTTGCAGGACCGGGGCATCACCCGCGACCTCGACTGGGGTATCCCGGTGAAGAAGGGTGACCAGGACTGGCCCGGCATGGAGGGCAAGGTGTTCTATGTCTGGTTCGACGCGCCGATCGAATATATCGCCTGCGCCAAGGAATGGACCGATGCGACCGGCCGCGGCGATGCCGATTGGGAACGCTGGTGGCGCACCGACAAGGGCGCCGAGGACGTGCGCTACGTCCAGTTCATGGGCAAGGACAATGTGCCATTCCACACCCTGTCCTTCCCGGCCACCATCCTCGGTTCGGGCGAGCCGTGGAAGCTGGTGGATTACATCAAGTCGTTCAACTACCTGAATTACGATGGCGGCCAGTTCTCGACCAGCCAGGGCCGCGGCGTGTTCATGGACCAGGCGCTGGAGCTGCTGCCGGCGGATTACTGGCGCTGGTGGCTGCTGAGCCATGCGCCGGAAAGTTCGGATAGCGAATTCACCTGGGAGAATTTCCAGACCTCGGTGAACAAGGACCTGGCCGATGTGCTGGGCAATTTCGTCAGCCGCATCACCAAGTTCTGCCGCTCGAAATTTGGCGAGGCGGTGCCGGAAGGCGGTACCCCGGGCGACGCCGAAACCACGCTGATCGCCAACCTGACCAGCCGCATCCGCGCCTATGAGGGGTTCATGGAGGCGATGGAGGTGCGCAAATCGGCGCAGGAATTGCGGGCGATCTGGGTGCTGGGCAATGAATACCTGCAATCCGCCGCGCCCTGGTCGACCTTCAAGACCGACCCGGAGACCGCCGCGATGCAGGTTCGGCTGGGCCTGAACCTGATCCGCCTCTACGCGGTGCTGTCGGCGCCGTTTATCCCGGACACGTCGGCCCGGATGCTGGCGGCGATGAACACGCTGGACGCCTCCTGGCCCGACGCGGTCGACGCGGCGGTGTCTGTCTTGGATGCCGGCCATGGCTTCACCGTGCCAGAGGTGCTGTTTGCCAAGATCACCGACGAGCAGCGGGAAGAGTGGCAGGCCCGGTTCGCAGGGGTGCGGAGTTAACATCCGGGATGGGGTGACACCCCATCCTGCATAACGTCAGGCCGGCGGGTGTCATCTTTGCCGAAAGCGCGTTTTGCCCGGACTGAAGCACCAAGCGCCGCCTTGCAGCACCCGACCGCCCCCCGGGGCCCTGCCCTGGTGCAGTTCGATTCTCGGTGGATCGGCGAAAGGGATAAACCTTGCCCCGCTTGCTGCAGTCCGCGCGTTATCCCCCACCCCACCGCAACTCACACCCCCGCCACCGCGCTGCGTTCTGCCGTCACCGCCAGTGCCGGGCGGTGTGCCGCCGCCACCCCGGCGCGCTCCAGCATCCGCGCGATGCGCAGGGCCAGCCCTTCGCGCCAGGGCGCGGTGATGATCTGCACGCCGCAGGGCAGCG
>NZ_PGTB01000107.1 GCF_002786325.1 Pseudooceanicola lipolyticus
CCACCCTGCAGCCGGTCAGCCTGGGCGCCGCCGGCCAGATCATCCGCGCCAAGGCCGCCGAACAACCGGTCGGCCCCTGCACGGCCGAACAGGCTGTCCTCGCCAGCGCGGCCGCGCAGGGTGTTGTCGGCGGCATTGCCGCGGATGGTGTCATCGCCGCTGCCGCCGGTGGCGTTCTCGATCAGCGCTCGCTGATCCCCCTGCACCAGCCGCGCATTGGCCAGGTTGCCCCGCGCGACACGGTCTTGCGCAGTGCTGAACCGGTCGAGGTCGGCCAACTGCATGGCGGAAAAGGTCGACCACCCGCCGGGGGCCAGGTCGATGTCCAGATTGGTGCCGTAATTGGCGAGATCATAGGTATCCACGCCATCGCCGTCCCAGATGGTGCGGAAGATCCGGTTGCCGGCGGGCGCCCCCTGCCCCACGCCATTGACGCTCATCTCGCCGCTGGCCGGGTCAAAACGATAGACGGTGTCGCCGCTCCACAGCTCGCCGAAGCTGGCATAATTGGCGCCGTAAAGAAATTGCAGCGCCGCGATGTCCAGCTGCATGTAACTTTGCGCCCAGTCCACCGGGCCGCTGTCATAAGACTCGATCTCGGCATCGCCCACATAGTCGCTGTAGGTCATGATGGTGAATTCCTGCGAATCCAGCCGGCTCTGGAAAAATCCCGGCGCCTCATGCCCGTGGTTCAGCCCCATGGCGTGGCCGATCTCGTGAATGAAAAACAGGTTGGCCTCGTTGCCGGCAACCGGCTGTGTCGTGCCCGCGCCGAAAAACGCATCGCCCCCGGTCTCGTCACGCTCCGGCAGGTAGGCATACCCCCCCGCCAGCCCGACCTCGCGCGCAAAGCGCAGGGTCGCGGTGCCGGCAAGCGGGTCGCTGAGCTCGTCAAAACGCAGCCCGGTGACGGCGGCAATCTGGGCCAGCGCGGCGCGCACCGCGTCCTGCTGTGCCGGAGCAAGCGGGCGCACATCCCCGGGGTCCTGGTAGGAATAGGAACTGCCATCGGCGGGAAAGCCGAAACTCAGCTGTGAAGGCCGCCAGTGATGGCTGGACAGCCAGCCGGAAAACGGCTCGGTCGTGGGTCCGGTCCGGGTCACCGCGGTCACGTGTTTCCCTCCTGTTGCGTCGGCCACCGCGCTTAATCTGCGCGCAACTGCCTCGGCGGGCTGTGAACTCTGTCACGCCCAATACAGGGATAGGGTAAAAATCCGGCTTGCGCGACCGTCAGGTGTCAGGCCGGGTCGAACCCGAACAAGCCGCGCAGGCTGCCCTCGTCCGCGCGCATCAGGCGGCGGATCGATGGTTCATCGCCATCGCGGATCTGCAAATCGGTGCGCAGCACCGGCAGGTCCAGCGGCGTCTTGGACAGCAGAATGCCGCGCGCCCCGCCCGAGCCGTCGATCCGGTGGATCGACAGGTGTTCCCAGGCCAGGTGGCCGGTCTCGTACAGGGTTTCGATGTCGCGGACAAAATTGTGGCACTGGTAGTTTTCCACCAGCAGCACGAATTTCTGCGCCTGCCGCACGATGTTGGACAGCGCCACGAAATGGCTGACGGCGGTGTGGATATGCATCAGCACCGCCTGGGTAAAGACCAGCTCGGCCCGTGGCCACTGGTGGCAGAACGGCATGGTGACATCCTGCAGGCCCAGGTGCCCCTTCAGCTCGGGATGCTGTTCAATCGCCAGCTCCAACTGGCCCGCGCCACGATCGCCGCCGGTAAAGCCGATGGCCGGGAACAGCGATTTCGCCGTCGCCAGATGGGTGCCGCCACCACAGCCGACCTCGTGCACCGTGGCGGGCTGCAGCTTGCCGATGGCTTCCAGGATCAACTGCTGGTTGGGGTGCACCTCGCCCGCGCCGGACTGCACCGTGCCGCTTTCGGGATCGAAACTCAGCTGGCCCAGCGCCGCCATCGGGCGGACGGCGCGTTTCAGCCGCCGCTCGGAAGTGCCCTGACCGTAAGTGTCCCAATCAAAATCATCGTCGAAAAATTTGCGCCTTCGGTAAAATAAATGCTTCACCTGTTTTCGCCTCTGCTCCCCTCGGTTGGTCCGAGGGCTAGCCGAGTTGGCCAGACCCGACAAGCGCAGGCAGAAGCGACCGGCAGGACCACGCCGATGCGGCCGGTTCCAGTGCCGCATTTGCGGGCACCGCCTGTGGATGGCAGAGGCCTGCTAGAGGCTGCGCAGCGCGTCGCGATAGCGGCGCATGTTCTCCTGGTAGTGCAATGTACCGGCCGTCAGCCGCTTGCGCGCGGCCTCGTCCAGCTCCTTCACCACCCGGCCCGGGGCGCCCATCACCACCGAACCGTCCGGAATCTCCTTGCCCTCGGTCACCAGCGCACCGGCGCCAATCAGGCAAAACTTGCCGATTTTCGCACCGTTCAGCACGGTTGCTCCCATGCCGATCAGCGAGTTCTCCCCGATGGTGCAGCCATGCAGCATGACCTTGTGGCCGATGGTGCAATTGGCGCCGATGGTCAGCGGATAGCCCATATCGGTATGCAACACGCAGTTTTCCTGCACATTGCTGCCCGCACCGATCCGTATCTCTTCATTGTCGCCGCGCAGGGTGGCGCCGAACCAAACGCTGGAGCCTTCTTCCAGCACCACCTTGCCGATCACATTGGCATCGGGCGCAACCCAGGTATCGGGGTGAATCTGCGGCGCAACCGCCCCCAACGCATAGATGGTCATGGCAACTCCTCGAATTCGGCCTGCAGGGTGCGCACATGCGCGTTCAGGCGCGGCTGCTGTTCGCGGCGCAGGCGGGTGGCGGTGACAATGGTTTTAAGCTTTGCTTCGGTTGCGTCCAGATCGTCATTGATCAGGACAAAGTCATAGCCGCCCCAATGGCTGATCTCGTCCCAGCTTTTTTGCATCCGCCGGGCGATGGTGGCTTCGTCGTCCTGGCCGCGGCCGATCAGGCGGCGGCGCAGTTCGGCAATCGAGGGCGGCAACAGGAAGATCGACAGGGTATGCGGCCCCAGCGCCGAGTTCTGGATCTGTTGCGCACCCTGCCAGTCGATGTCGAACAGCACGTCGCGCCCGGCCTCGATGGCCGCCTGCACCGGCGCCTGCGGCGAGCCGTAGAAATTGCCGAAGACATGGGCATGTTCCAGCATCGCGCCCGCCTTCACCTGCGCCTTGAACGCGGATTCGGACACAAAGTGGTAATCGCGCCCGTCCTGTTCGCCCGGACGTGCCGCGCGGGTGGTGGCGCTGATCGAAAAGGCAATCGCCGGATCCCAGCTGCGCAGCCGCCGCGCCAGGGTCGATTTGCCCGCCCCGGAGGGCGAACTGAGGATGATCAGAAGGCCGCGTCTTGCGCTCATATCGGTATCCTGCCCGCTGTTCATTCGACGTTCTGCACCTGCTCGCGCATCTGGTCGATCACCGCCTTCAGCTCGAGCCCCACGGCGGTCAGATCGCTGGATTGCGACTTGGAACACAGGGTATTGGCCTCGCGGTTGAACTCCTGCATCAGGAAATCCAGCTTGCGCCCCACCGGCCCGCCCTTGGCCAGCAGGTCCTGCGCCGCGCGCACATGCGCGCCCAGGCGGTCCAGTTCCTCGGTCACGTCGGCCTTGACCGCGATCAATGCCAGTTCCTGCGCCACCCGGTCCGGATCGGCGCCGGCGGGGCTGTCCAGCACGCGGGCCAGGTTGCTCTTCAGGGTCTCGGCCATAGCCTCCTTGCGCGCCTCGGCCAGGGTGGCGGCGGTCGCGGTCAGTTCCTCGATCCGGCTGATCTGCCCGGCCAGCACCTCGGCCAGCGCCGCACCTTCGTCGCGGCGCATCTGCAGAAAGGCCTCCAGCAGGGCCGGAAACGCAGCGCGGATCGCGGCGCTCAGCGGCGCGGTGTCATCCTCGGCGCTGGCGGCCTCCATCATGCCGCGCTGTGCCAGCAGCTCGCCCGCGCTGGTCGGTGCCAGGGTCAGGCCGCGTTCCAATGCCTCGGCCTCCAGCGCCGTCAGCGCATCCAGCACCGCCGCCATTGCCGCCGGGTTCAGCGCCAGCGTGCCGCCGCCCTCATCGCGGCTGACCTTTAGCGACAGGGTGACATTGCCCCGGTTCAACGCCTTGCCCAGATCGGCCCGCAGCGCCGCTTCCAGACCGTCCAGCCAATCGGGCACGCGCAGGCGCAGGTCCAGCCCCTTGGCATTGACGCTGCGCAGCTCGCAGCTCCAGCTATAGGCCCCCAGCGCCCCCTTGCCCGAGGCAAAACTGGTCATCGACCGGATCATTCGCACCCTCACTCCTGTTTGGGCCGCACGCGGCCTGGGTTGGGCGCACCTAATGCCATACGACCGATCAGGGCAACCCCAAGGGCGGCGCCCCCCCATGCCGCCGAAATCTCCGCTCCGTTAACCATTGGTTAAGGAAATTCTCTAATTTTAACTGAATTCGTGGCACCTTTGGTCTGGGCCTGCGCCGTGCAAACCGGTCCGGGACCAACCTCAGGATCCCGCAGGGCCCGCAGTGCATGCCGGGTGCAGGCGGAGGTTGGACGATGACGAACAACAGCGAAACGGACAAGCCGGGACAAGATACCATTGTCCAGATGCGGCGCTTTCGCAGCGGCAAAAGCCTGTCGCCGATCCACCAGGCCGAAGCCTATTGGACGGCGTTGCGCCAGGGCAGCGGCATTCCCGAGCGCGACCAGGTCGATCCACGCGGGTTGGAAAACCTGCTCCCGCATACCTTCGTGCTGGAACGCATCGCCCCGTCCATCGCCCGGTTCCGCCTTGCCGGTCAAACGCTACAGCGTTTGGCTGGCACCGATCTGCGCGGCATGCCGCTATCTGTGCTGGTCACCCCTAAAGCACGCCACCGCATCGGCAAAGACCTGCAATCCCTGTTCGACACGCCAGCGGTTGCCGAATTCTCTCTGATCAGCGAAGCCCGCCCCGCACATCCGACCTTCGAGGCGCGCATGCTGCTGCTGCCGCTAAAGACCGAACTGGGAGAGATCAGCCGCGCCCTCGGCGTGCTGGTCGCCGACACGCCCGTCCGGGGCCATGGCGCAGTGCGCTTCGAGATCACCGGCAGCTGGCTGCGCCCGGTCTCGGGCCGCCGACAGAGCGACCAAGCCGCCCCGGCCGCCATCGCCAAGACGACGCCGGGCTTTGCCGCGCCGCCAGCGCCGCCCTATCGCGGTGCACCGCATCTACGGCTGGTCAAGACCGGCGACTGACCCTCCAAATTCGGCGCATTTTCTGCTACACTGGCGCCGCTTTCCCGATTCCGGAGCAGCGCAATGACCAGACGTCCAGTCAGGATAGTCGTTGCCGCCGCGGTCGCCCTTGCCCTTGGCATGGTCGCGCCGGGGCCGCGCGCCGGGGCACAAACGCCGAGCTTTGCCCTGCTGACCCCCGAGGAACAAATGCAATACGAAAGCATCGGCTCGGGCGCGGTCCGCTCGATCGCGATCCAGTCCAATGCCGGCCCGCAGATTCAGATCGCCGCGCCACAGGGATTTACCCTGCGCTCGCCGGTCGATTTCGACATCCGCGTCTCCCCGCGCGACGGGGTCGCCGTGGACATGTCGACGCTGCGGATCGACTATCGCCTCGGCCCGGCCTGGGTGAACGTCACCAATCGGATCATGCGCCATGCCGCCATTGCCGGCGCGCGGCTGCGCGCCCGCGGTGCGGAACTGCCCCAGGGCGACCATGCGCTGCGGGTCAGCATCCGCGACGCGCAGCAACGGGTGACGCAGGCGACCGTGCGCTTCACGGTCGCCAACTGAGCCCTCAGCCGGTGGCGCGGGTCTCGCGCGCCAGGCGCAGGTTGGACAATTCACCGGCCACCAGGAAGGCCAGTTCCAGCGCCTGGCTGGCATTCAGGCGCGGATCGCAGGCGGTGTGATAGCGGTCTGACAGGTTCTCTTCCAGCACCGCGCGCACGCCGCCGGTGCATTCGGTCACGTCGGTTCCCGTCATCTCGAAATGCACCCCGCCCGGCACCGTGTTTTCCGCCGCATGGATGGCGAAGAACTCGCGCACTTCCTGCAGGATCGCGTTGAAGAACCGGGTTTTGTAGCCGGAATTGGTCTTGACCGTGTTGCCATGCATCGGGTCGCAGACCCAGACCACGTTGGCGCCCTCTTCGCGCACCGCTCGGATCAGCCGCGGCAGGTGGTCGCCTGCCTTGCCCGCCCCGAACCGCGCGATCAGCGTTAGCCGCCCGGCCTCGTTTTCGGGGTTCAGCCGCGCCATCAGCACCTTCAGCTCCTCCGGTGTCAGGCTGGGGCCGCATTTCAGCCCGATCGGGTTCTGCACGCCGCGGCAGAACTCGACATGGGCGCCATCGGGCTGGCGGGTGCGGTCGCCGATCCAGACCATGTGGCCCGACCCCGCAAGCCACTTGCCCGAGGTCGAATCCAGCCGCGTCAGCGCCTCTTCATATTCCAACAGCAGCGCTTCGTGGCTGGTGTAGAACTCCACCGTTTGCAGGGTGTGGGCCGCATCCTGGCTGACTCCGGCCGCCGACATGAAATCCAGCGTGTCGGAAATCCGGTTGGCCATGTCGCGATACTTCTCGGCCTTCTCGCTTTCGGTAAAGCCCAAGGTCCAGGCATGGACCTGGTGCACATCGGCATAACCCCCGGTGGAAAAGGCCCGTAGCAGGTTCAGCGTGGCAGCGGCCTGCGTATAGGCCTGCAGCATCTTCGCCGGGTCCGGAATCCGCGCCTCGGGTGTAAAGGCCAGTTCGTTGATGATATCGCCGCGATAGCTGGGCAGTTCCAGGCCGTCCACCGTTTCGGTCGGCGCACTGCGCGGCTTGGCGAACTGGCCGGCCATGCGGCCGACCTTGATCACCGGCACCTTGGCGGCATAGGTCAGCACCATCGCCATCTGCAGCATCACCTTGAAGGTGTCGCGGATCGCATCGGCACTGAACTGATCGAAGGCCTCGGCGCAATCGCCACCCTGCAGCAGGAACGCCTCGCCCCGCGCCGCCGCGCCCAGGTGGCGCTTAAGCCGCCGCGCCTCGCCGGCGAAGACCAGCGGCGGATATTTCGACAGCTTTGCTTCGACCGCCTGCAAGGCGGCTATGTCGGTATAGTCCGGCATCTGCACCCGCGGTTTCGCGCGCCAGTCCGTCTTGTGCCAATCGCCCATTGCCCTGATCTCCGAATTCGAATTGGAACACCCCTTATACAAAAGCCGGCCGCCCGTGGCCATATAACAAATGCGGCCACTTGACGTCGCTCATATGCTTTGACCAAGGTGGCGGCGGGCGCGCCCGCCCGTTCGGCGGGCCCCGGTAAGGACGTGCACGGAATGCAAGCGCAACGGCAAATTGTCGACGTGGTCACCGACACCACCAAACCCCGGCAGTTCGTCTTCGTCCTGCTGGAGAACTTCACCATGCTCAGCTTTGCCTCGGCGCTGGAAAGCCTGCGCATTGCCAACCGCATGGCCGACCGCAAGCTGTATTCCTGGCGGCTGGTCAGCGAGACCGGCGCCCCGGTCAGCTGTTCGGCAGGCACGCTGTTCAATGTCGATGGCGATCTGGAAGAGCTGGGCCGCGACGACACCATCATGATCTGCGGCGGCATCGATATCCAGGCCGCCACCTCGCGCCGCCTGCTGGGCTGGATGCGGCGCGAGGCCCGCAAGGGGCTGATGATCGGCGGCCTGTGCACCGCCGCCTTTTCGCTGGCCAAGGCCGGGCTGCTGGACAACAAGCGCGCCACCATCCACTGGGAAAATTCCGACAGCTTCGCCGAGGAGTTCGACGAGGTGGAACTGACCAAGTCGGTCTTCGTGATCGACGGCAACCGGATGACCACCGCCGGCGGCACCTCGTCGATCGACCTGATGCTGAAGCTGATCGCCGATCACCATGGCGAGGACCTGGCCAATGCGGTGGCCGACCAGCTGATCTATTCCTCGATCCGCACCGACCAGGACACCCAGCGCCTGTCGGTGCCCACCCGCATCGGCGTGCGCCACCCCAAGCTGAGCCAGGTGATCCAGATGATGGAGAGCAATATCGAGGAGCCGATCAGCCCGGCGATCCTGGCCCGCGATGTCGGCATGTCGACACGCCAACTGGAGCGGCTGTTCCGCCGCTATCTGAACCGCTCGCCCAAGCGCTATTACATGGAACTGCGGTTGCAGAAGGCGCGCAACCTGCTGATGCAAACCGATATGAGCGTGATCAACGTGGCGCTGTCCTGCGGCTTTGCCTCGCCCTCGCATTTCTCCAAATGCTACCGCGCGCATTACGACACCACCCCCTATCGCGAACGCGGCAGCCACGCCACACGCCTGTCGATCTAACCCGTGGCACGCGGCAAATGCCATCAACGGGATGGGTCGATACGGGTCGACAACGCTTGCCCGCCGTCCCCCCGCTGGCGCGCTGCGAATTGCCGCCAACTTGCACAGATCCGGGCGCGACGCCGCGGCTATCGAAGGCCCTGCCCCAGCGGCAAGCGCCTTGAGACTTTACTTTTTTTCGGCCTCGCCTAGGCTCGATTCAGGACGTTCAAGATCCAACATGGGAGTAAACTGATGAAAAAGCTGCTTTTGGCCAGCGCCGCCTGCGCGCTGGTAGCCTCCGCCGGCGCGGCCCAGGAGGTCAAGCTGGGGATCCTGGTCGGCTTCACCGGCCCGATCGAGTCGCTGGCCGAGCCGATGGCGAAAGGCGCCGAACTGGCGATCAAGGAAGTCAGCGACAGCGGCGCCCTGCTCGACGGGGCCACGGTGACGCCGGTGCGCGCCGATACCGGCTGCATCGACAACGGCCTGGCCACCTCGAATGCCGAACGGCTGATCGCCGATGGCGTTGCCGGCATCATCGGCGGCGACTGCTCGGGCGTGACCGGCGCGGTGCTGCAGAACGTGGCGATTCCCAACGGCATGGTGATGATCTCGCCCTCGGCCACCTCGCCCGGCCTGTCCACCGTCGAGGACAATGACCTGTTTTTCCGCACCGCCCCCTCGGACGCGCGCGAAGGCCAGGTGATGACCGAGGTGCTGCAAGATCGCGGCATCGAGTCAATTGCGCTGACCTATACCAACAACGATTACGGCAAGGGCCTGGCCGACGCGATCAAGACCAATTTCGAAGCCGCGGGCGGTGAAGTGACCATCTCGGCCGCGCATGAAGACGGCAAGGCCGATTACTCGGCCGAAGTCGGCGCGCTGGCCTCGGCCGGCGGCGATATTCTGGTGGTGGCCGGCTATCTTGACCAGGGCGGGCTGGGCATCATCCGCGCCGCGCTGGACAGCGGTGCCTTCGACACCTTCGGCCTGCCCGGCGGCATGATCGGCGACAGCCTGCCCGCCAATGTCGGCCCCGACCTGAACGGTTCGTTCGGGCAGATCGCCGGTTCCGGCGGGGAAGGCATCGAGAAGCTGACGGCGATGGCCGGCGACGCCTTCGACGCCACCTCGCCCTATACCCCGGAAAGCTATGACGCGGCGGCGCTGTTCATGTTCGCGATGCAGGCGGCGGGTTCGACCGATCCGGCCGAATACGGGCCGAAGATCCTCGAGGTTGCCAATGCTCCGGGCGAGCAGATCTTCCCCGGTGAACTGGCCAAAGGCCTGGAGATCCTGAAATCCGGCGGGGAGATCGACTATGTCGGCGCCTCGGCGGTCGAGCTGATCGGGCCGGGCGAAAGCGCCGGCAGCTATCGCGAGATCGAGGTCCAGGACGGCAAGAACGTCACCGTCAAGTTCCGCTGACATAAACACCGGGCAGCCCGGCACCGGCCCTGCCGGACCGGGCTGCCTGCAGGCCGCGGCACCGCGCCGCGCGGCCAAGGGGGTGCGATGATCGTCGTCGAGGACGTGCACAAACATTTTGGCGGGTTCCATGCCGTTGACGGGGCGACGCTGAAGATTGCCGAAGGGTCGATCACCGGCCTGATCGGCCCGAACGGCGCCGGGAAGACCACCTTGTTCAACGTGATTGCCGGGGTGCTGGAACCGACCTCCGGGCGGGTCACCATGGCTGGCGAGGATATCACCGGGCTGCCGCCGCACACGCTGTTTCACAAGGGGCTGCTGCGCACCTTCCAGATCGCCCATGAATTCGCGTCGATGACCTGCCGTGAGAACCTGATGATGGTGCCGGGCGGGCAATCGGGCGAATCCTTGTGGAACACCTGGTTCGGCCGCCGCCGCATCGCCGACGAGGAACGCGCGCTGCGGGCCAAGGCCGACGAGGTGCTGGAATTTCTGACCATCGAACATCTGGCCGACCACAAGGCCGGCCAGGTCTCGGGCGGGCAGAAAAAGCTGCTGGAACTGGGCCGCACCATGATGGTGGATGCGCGTATCGTGTTCCTGGACGAGGTTGGCGCCGGGGTGAACCGCACCCTGCTGAACACCATCGGCGACGCCATCCTGCGGCTGAACCGCGAACGCGGCTATACCTTCGTGGTGATCGAACATGACATGGATTTCATCGGCCGGCTCTGCGATCCGGTGATCTGCATGGCCGAGGGCAAGGTGCTGGCCGAGGGCACGCTGGCGCAGATCAAGGCCAACGAGCAGGTGATCGAGGCCTATCTGGGCACCGGGCTGAAACATCGCGACAAGGTGCCATCATGACGGCGGGCGGGAACCAAAGGCGTGTCCTGCGGGCGCATTGCGTCCGGCACGGCCTGCGGATTGGCGGCGCGGTCGCCTCTCCCGGAACAGGTCCGGGGACTTCGCCGGATCATTCGGCCCAAGAGAAGAAACAAGGGGCAGAGGCATGAGCGGCAACCCCTATCACGAGGACCGCGGCAACAAGGACCGCTCGATCACCAATGCGCAGGGCGCCGGCACGATCCCCTGGCGCAAGAGCGGCGCCACCTTCCCCGCCGGCGAAGGGCCGTTCCTGATCGGCGAAGGCATGACCGGCGGCTATGGCCGCGGGCCGGATATCCTTCATGACTGCACCATCGCGGTGAATCCCGGTGAGATCGCGGTGATCGTCGGCCCCAATGGCGCCGGCAAGTCCACCGCGATGAAGGCGGTGTTTGGCATGCTGGACCTGCGCGCCGGGCATGTGCGGCTGGATGGCGAGGACATTTCTGCGCTGAGCCCGCAGGACCGGGTGGCGCGCGGCATGGGATTCGTGCCGCAGACCAGCAATATCTTCACCTCGCTGACGGTAGAGGAAAACCTGGAGATGGGCGCCTTTACCCGCCGCGACGATTTCCGCCCGACCATGGCGCAGGTCTATGACCTGTTCCCGATCCTCAAGGAGAAACGCCGCCAGGCGGCGGGCGAACTGTCCGGCGGTCAGCGCCAGCAGGTGGCGGTAGGCCGGGCGCTGATGACCAGACCCAAGGTGCTGATGCTGGACGAGCCCACCGCAGGGGTCAGCCCGATCGTGATGGACGAGCTGTTCGACCGCATCATCGAGGTCAGCCGCACCGGCATCCCGATCCTGATGGTCGAGCAGAACGCACGCCAGGCGCTGGAGATCGCCGACAAGGGCTATGTGCTGGTGCAGGGGCGCAACGCCCATACCGGCACCGGCAAGGACCTGCTGGCCGATGACGAGGTGCGGCGGAGTTTCCTGGGGGGATGAGAATGCAAGCGCTTCAGAATTTCCGGCCTTGCCGCTCTGGCCCCGGACACGCGCCGTTCGGCTGTGGGGGGAACGCCTGATGGACCTGCTCAACGCCCTGGTCGCGCTGGCCAATTTCGTCATCGTCCCCGCCGTTGCCTATGGCAGCCAGCTGGCGCTGGGGGCGCTGGGGGTGACGCTGATTTACGGCATTTTGCGGTTCTCCAACTTCGCCCATGGCGACACCATGGCCTTTGGCGCCATGGTCACCATCCTGGCCACCTGGGGGCTGCAGGCGCAGGGGATTTCCCTCGGGGTGCTGCCCACCGCGCTGCTGGCCCTGCCGGTGGGCATTCTCGGCACGATGATCCTGATGCTGCTGGTCGACCGCGCGGTCTATCGCTTTTACCGACAGCAGAAGGCCAAGCCGGTGATCCTGGTGATCGTCTCGCTGGGGGTGATGTTCATGATGAACGGTATCGTGCGCTTTGTCATCGGGCCGGACGACCAGAACTTTGCCGATGGCGGGCGCTTCCTGGTCTCGGCGCGCGAATTCCGCGCCTGGTCGGGGCTGGATGAGGGGCTGGCGATCCGCACCAGCCAGGGCCTGACGGTGCTGACCACGGTGATCTGCGTGGCGCTGCTGTTCTGGTTTCTTGAACGCACCCGCACCGGCAAGTCGATGCGCGCCTATTCCGATAACGAGGACCTGGCGCTGCTGTCGGGCATCAACCCGGAACGGGTTGTGATGGTGACCTGGATGATCGTCGCGGCGCTGACCACGGTGGCCGGCGTGCTGTATGGGCTGGACAAGAGTTTCAAGCCGTTCACCTATTTCCTGCTGCTGCTGCCGATGTTCGCCTCGGCGGTGGTCGGCGGCCTGGGCAGCCCGCTGGGCGCCATTGCCGGCGGCTTTATCGTCGCCTTTTCCGAGGTGACGGTGACCTATGCCTGGAAGAAGGTGCTGGGCTATCTGATGCCGGATCCGCTGGCACCCTCGGGGCTGGTGCAGCTGCTCAGCACCGATTACAAATTCGCGGTCTCGTTCGGCATTCTCGTCATCGTGTTGCTGTTCAAGCCGACCGGATTGTTCAAGGGGAAAGCGGTATGACCGACACGCTGCGCACCACCGGCCTGTTCGTCCTTGTCGGCGTGCTGATCCTGATCACCGGTTTCACCCAGGGTTGGAACACCGCGCTGCTGATCCTGAACATGGGGTTGGTTTCGGCGATCATGTCGATTGGGGTGAACCTGCAATGGGGCTTTGCCGGCCTGTTCAATGTCGGCATCATGGGCTTTGTCGCGCTGGGGGGGCTGGCCTCGGTGCTGGTGTCGATGCAGCCGACGCCGGGCGCCTGGAGCGCCGGTGGATGGCGCATCCTGCTGGCGCTGCTGATCGGGGTGCTGACCATTGTTGGCGCGGTGCTGATCATGACGCGGATGGCGCGGGGGCGCGCCAGGGTGCTGGCGGTGATCGCGCTGCTGGTCGCCGGGTTTTTCCTCTACCGCGCGGTGTTCGACCCGGCGGTGGCGGCGGTCGAGGCGATCAACCCGGCGCTGCTGGGCTATCTCGGCGGGCTGGGCCTGCCGGTGATCGTTGCCTGGCCGGTGGGCGGTCTGCTGGCGGCCGGCGCGGCCTGGATCATCGGCAAGACGGCGCTGGGGCTGCGGTCGGATTACCTGGCGATTGCGACGCTGGGCATCGCCGAGATCATCATCGCGGTGCTGAAAAACGAGGACTGGTTAAGCCGGGGGGTGAAGAACGTGGTCGGCATCCCCCGCCCGGTGCCCTACGAGATCGACCTGCAGAACAATCCCGGCTTCATCGAACGCGCCGCCAGCTTCGGGCTCGACCCGGTGGAAGGCTCGACGCTCTATGTCAAGATCGCCTATGCGCTGCTGTTCCTGGCGGTGCTGCTGATCCTGCTGTGGATGGCGCAGATGGCGCTGCAAAGCCCCTGGGGCCGGATGATGCGGGCGATCCGCGACAACGAGGTCGCCGCCGAGGCGATGGGCAAGGACGTGACCCGCCGGCACCTGCAGATCTTCGTGCTCGGCTCGGCGGTCTGCGGGCTGGCCGGCGCGATGCTGACCACGCTGGACAGCCAGCTGGTGCCGACCACCTATCAGCCGCTGCGCTTTACCTTCCTGATCTGGGTGATGGTGATCGTCGGCGGCTCGGGCAACAATTTCGGCGCGGTGCTGGGCGGCATGTTGATCTGGTATCTCTGGGTGCAGGTCGAACCGGTGGGGATCTGGCTGATGCAGCTGCTGACCGCCGGGATGGCCGACGGCTCTTGGCTGAAGGCGCATCTGATGGACAGCGCCGCGCATATGCGGCTGTTTACCATGGGGCTGGTGCTGTTGCTGGTGCTCAGGTTCAGTCCGCGCGGGCTGATCCCGGAAAAATAGGGCGGCGCGCGGTGGGCCCGGGCACATCCGAGCAGGCGGCAATCCTGGGGCAGCCGCTGACGCTGCCTTGCGGCGTGGTGCTGAAGCACCGGATCGCCAAGTCGGCGATGTCGGATTCGCTGGGTGACGGCACCGGCAACCCGACCCCGGCCCAGCGCCGCCTCTATGCGCGCTGGGCCCAGGGCGGCGCGGCACTGTCGCTCATCGGCGAGGTGCAGCCGACCCCGCGTTTCCCGGAAAAGCCCGGCAACCTGGTCCTCGATCCCGAGGCGGATCTGGACGCGATGCGCGCCCTGGCAGCGGCCGGCGCCGGCGCGCTCTGGCTGCAACTGGG
>NZ_PGTB01000108.1 GCF_002786325.1 Pseudooceanicola lipolyticus
GGCGAGGCCGCGGCCCCGGCCGCCGAGACGCCGCAGATCGCCCAGCAAGGCGGCGCGCAACCGCAGGTGGTGCATACCAATCCGCAGCAATCCGTGGGCGTGGTGCATTCCGGCACCGTGACGGCGCCCAATGGCGGCGGCCAGGAGCTGGTGCGGCTGGCCTCGGTCGAGGGCGCGGTGCAGCGCGGCTGGATCGACACGGTGAGCCGGACCATCGAGGCGCAGCCGGACGAATCGCTGCGGGTGGTGAAATCCTGGCTGGCAGAGGAGCGGTAAGCCGTGAGCTATGTCTATAACCGCGATTTCGACCAGGAGATCGAGCGCGAGCAGCGCGAAGCCGAGCGGCTGACGCGGGCGTTTTTCACCGAGGAAGACCTGGCTGCGGCAATCGAGAAGGGCCGCGCCGAGGGGATTGCGCAGGGCCGGGCGGAAGGCCGCGCCGAGGCCGAGGCCGAGGCGATGGCCAGCGACCGGCGCCGCTGGGTCGAGCTGCTGGGGGTGCTGAGCGGCCGGGTCGAGGCGGTGATCGCCGCCGCAGATGATCATGTCGACACGCTGGAACAGCAGGTGGTGGCCTTCGTGCTGGCGGTGTTCGAAAAGATCGCCCCCGAATTGCTGAAGGGGCAGGCGGCACAGCGGTCGGAATCGGAAGTGCGCGCCGCCATCGGCCTGGCCCTGGGCAGCGCCCAGCTGCGCATCTTCCTGCCGCCCGATGCCTGCGCGGCGATGGCGACCTCGCTGGAAGAGGCGGCGCGCGATATCGGCCATGACGGCCGTATCGAGGTGCTGCCGGATCCCGAGCTGGCGCCCGGCGATGCCCGGGTCGAATGGGATAACGGGTTCATGGAATACAGCTTTTCCGTGATCTGCACCCGCATATTGACCGCGCTCAGGGCGGCGTCGCTGCTGCCCGAGGCGCCTGAGGACACACCCGACGAGGAGTGAACCGCGTGACCGAAGAAACAGAAAACGCCCCCGAAGGCGACACCAAGGAAGCCCCCGCCGCCCCCGAAGATTCCGGGGCAGAGGGCGAGGGCGGCGCGCTGACCAAACATGCCGGCAGCGGCCGCAATATCGATGCGATGCTGAATGTCGGGTTGCAGGTGCAGATCATCCTGGGCCGCAGCCGGATGCCGATTGCGCAGCTGCTGAAGCTGACGCGGGGATCGGTGATCGAGCTGGACAAGAAGATCGGCGACCCGGTCGAGGTGATGATCAACGACCGGCTGGTGGCGCGCGGCGACCTGGTGAAGCTGCCGGGCGACCGGCTGGGCGTGTCACTGACCGAGATCGTCAAAGACTACGTGTCCGAGGAGTGAGGGATGCGCCGCCCGCTGCCCGTTGCCCTGCGCCCCGGCGTGGCGGTGCTGCTGCTGGCGGTGCTGGGGTTCTGGGCCGGGCCGGGGCTGGCGCAGGACGCCGGATCGGGCCTGCTGTCGGCGATTGGCGACGCGCTGAGCGACGCGCCGCAGGGCTCGGACGAGCGGGCGACGCTGTCGGGGCGGATCCTGCAGCTGATCGCGGTGATGACGGTGCTGTCGATCGCGCCCGGTCTGCTGGTGGTGATGACCTCGTTCACCCGCTTTGTCATCGTGTTTTCGATGCTGCGCTCGGCGCTGGGGCTGAACCAGACGCCGCCCAACATGGTGCTGTCCTCGATGGCGCTGTTCATGACGTTTTTCGTGATGCAGCCGGTTTTCGAGGATGCCTGGGAGGGCGGCATCCAGCCGCTGCTGGACAATGCGATCACCGAGCAGCAGGCGATGGAGCGCATCGGCGGGCCGTTCAAGCAGTTCATGTTCGGCAACACCCGCGAAAAGGACATGGCGCTGTTTGCCGATATCGCCGCCCGCAGCGAGGGGCAGGAAACGGCGCCGGTGGCGACCACCGCCGAAGAGGCCAGCTGGCGGGTGCTGGTGCCGGCCTTCATGATTTCCGAACTGCGGCGGGCGTTTTCCATCGGCTTCCTGATCTATCTGCCGTTTATCGCCATCGACCTGATTGTCGCGTCGATCCTGATGAGCGCCGGCATGATGATGTTGCCGCCGGTGTTGGTGTCGCTGCCGTTCAAAGTGATTTTTTTCGTACTGATTGACGGCTGGTACATGCTGGCCGGGAGTTTGATGGAAGGCTATCTTCCCCTGACTGGGGCGGGGTAAGACATTGGACAGAAAGGATTTAAAATGGCTACCGCGGCGCTGAAACGGGCCAATACCGAAATGCAGGACCGCACCCCGCGCCGCCGCAAGCTGGGCGGGCCGGAAAAGGCGGCGATCCTGTTCCTGTGCCTGGGCGAGAAGCGCGGCTCGGAGCTGATGCAGCAGCTGGACGAGGAAGAGATCCAGAAGATCACCCGCGCGATGTCGCGGCTGGGGGTGATCGATTCGCCGCAGGTCGAGCTGGTGATGACCGAGTTCACCGAAAGCGTGATGAATGGCGGCGCCATTGTCGGATCCTTCTCGGTGGCGGAAAAGCTGCTGCGCAACTTCCTGCCCGGCGAGCAGGTGGACGTGATCCTGAAGGACATTTCCGGCCCGCTGAAGGAACGCGACCTGTGGGCGCGGTTCAGCCAGATCAACGAGACGGTGATCGCCAATTACCTGAAGGGCGAGCATGTGCAGACCGCCGCCGCGATCCTGTCCAACGTCATGCCCGACGTGGCGGCGCGGGTGCTGCCGCTGATGGGGGTCGAGCAGATGCAGGACGTGATCGAGCGGATGATCCGCATGGAGGCGGTGCCCAGCGAGCTGATGAAGGAGATCGAGGAGACCCTGCGCACCGACCTGATGGGCGCGGCGGCGGAATCCTCGGGCCGCGACATGCAGCAGCACATGGCCGAGCTGCTGAACAAGTTCGACCGCGACCTGTTCGACCAGATCGCCCCGGTGCTGGAAGAACGTCTGCCCGAGGCCTTTACCGGCATCAAGCAGAAGATGTTCACCTTCGACGACCTGATCAAGCTGGACGGCATGTCGCTGGCGCGGGTGATGCGCGGGGTGCCGGGCAATACCCTGCCGGTGGCGCTGCGCGGTGCCAGCAAGGAGGTGCGCGATTACTTCCTGGAAGTGCTGCCCGGCCGGTCGCGCGACATGCTGACCGACGAGATGAACAACATGGGCCCGGTGCGCGGCCGCGACGTGCGCACCGCGCAGCTGGCGATGGTGGATTACGCCAAGGAACTGGCCGAGGAAGAGGTGATCACGCTGCCCTCGGATGACGAGGAAGACGACTTTATCTGACGTGGGGTTTGCCCGGGCTTTGCGCTTGGGCAAACGCGTTTTCGTTCTGTGAACGCTCTGAACCGGGTCGGCTCCACGATCCCGGATCTTGTCCGGGACCGCGGGGCGGGGGCCGTGATCAGTAGCCGCCGCGCAGGGCGCTGACGGCGGTGATGTCGATGGTGACCGGCACGAAACTGCCGCCGCTGCCGGCGCTGACCGCGCCGGTCATCAGTTGGACCACCGCGTTGCTGTCGATCGAACTGGTGTCTTGCGCATCCGAGATCAGCAGGAAACGCGAGATCAGCGCTTCGACCTCTTCCGGGTCCTGCAGCTTGGTCAGGTCGTATTTCTCTTCGAAGATCTCGGCCTGGCGGTCGATGTCGATCTGTACCATCTCGGTCGGCAGGCCGAGGGCGGTGCGCATGAAGGTGGCCATTTCGGCGTCTTTCAGGATGTCGAACGGGCCTTCGACCTCGGCCGCCTTGCGGCGGAATTCCAGCGCCGCGCCAACCGCGTCATTCTGTTCCGCCGCGGCGTTGACATAGGCCATGTCGACATAGCGCGCGACGATGCGGTCCTGCCAGGAGGAGAGGATGGTGTTGAGATTGCCTTCGCCGTTTTCACCGAAGCCCATCTCTTCGTAGAGCGCCTTGAAGCGGACATCGGTCAGCTTGTTCACCAGCGCGTCGTCCTCCTCGATATTGCTTTTGAGGATTTTCGACATCATCGCCTTGCCGAAGATCTGGTCTTCCAGGTCGAAGGCTTTCATCACGAAGCTGTAGACCTCGTAATCGTCGATGAACTGGTCGACGGTTTCGATTGCGCCGACCCGTTCGTAGAAGGTTTCGATCGCGCGGCTGTGCTGGGGTTCGGCGCGGAACAGCTGTTGCTGGTTCGCTTCGGTCCGGTCCAGGATCTTGAGGCCCAGATAGCTGGACATGCCGCTGATCGGGATCATCAGCCTACCTTTCTCATCTGGTCCTGGGCGTCGGTGCTGCTGTCGCTTGCGTCCTCGGTTTGCTCGACCGGGGCGATGCTGCGCATCAGCTCGCGTTCGTATTGCATCACCGGGCGCAGCTCGCGCAGGGCCTTGTAATAGTCGTTGCAGCTGACGAAGTTCGCCGCCTCGAAGATATGCGTGATATTGGGCGGGCCGAACACGGTGGCCAGCTCGGCCAGGTTGTGCTGGATCGTCGGCACCAGTTTTTCCCGCAGGTCGGCGCGGGTCAGCGCGGTCTGGATCAGGAAATAGGTCTTGCCGACCGGGCTGACGGTGGAGGAGGCGTCGAGCAGGTCCTTGCCGCGGACCACGTCGGCCTTTTCCTCGATCACGATGCTGTGGCGGCGGCCGGAATTGCGCATCGCGCAGCCATTGACGATGAACCGCTCGTAGGGCTTGAGAGTAAGTTTCAGGACCATGGCTCAGGCGCTCTTCATCAGCGGCATCGGCTGTTCGCTGAGCGCAGTCACGATATTGGCGTTCACGTTGATCAGCGCGCGCACGCCGGCATCGCCGCCGAGCACGCTGGCGGTGGTTTTTTCGACCCAGATCGCCAGCGACAGCAGACCGGCGCGCAGTTCGGGCGACAGGGCATTGCCGGATTCGGACAGGTCGTATTTCAGGATTTGCCAGAATTTCTGGTTATCGGTCAGGGCCTTGCGAAGACCTGAATGCAATACGGTGATGCGTTCGAACGAGCTGCTGGCCTCGTCATAGCGGTCGGCGAAATCTTCCAACTGGCCGGTGATGCTGGCCAGCACGCGGCGTTCGATCTGACGTGGGGATTCGATTTCGCGAAGCGTGCGCTTGTACGCGTTGATGCTCATATTCTGCCCTTCCTGCCCGCAACTTTCTGTGCGGGGTGCCTTCGTAAAAACATGACTGAACGTTGCCCGTCCTTGTCATGCGCTGCCTCTCGTTGGGGGTGGAGGGGGCCCCGTAGGGCCCCGTCCGGTATTCTGTTCACTTCTGCAGGTTCGGGCTGATCACATAAGGCGATGCCAGCCCGAGTTCATCGCCTAGCGGAAAAGGCTCAGGATATTCTGCGGTGCCTGGTTCGCAATCGACAGCGACTGCGTCGCCAGCTGTTGCTGAACCTGGAGCGATTGCAGGCGGGCTGCCTCGGACTCCATGTCGGCATCGACCATCGACCCCACGCCAGCATCAAGCCGGTCGGTCAGGGCACCCAGGAATTCTTTCTGGGTCTCGATGGATTTCTCGGCGATGCCGAGAGCCGTGGCCGAGGAGATCGCGGCGTCCAGCTGCGCTTCTGCGGTCTGCAGAGCGGCTTCCATCAGAGCGGTGGTGGAAGTTGTCGTCAGGTCGATCGCTGCCAGGGCGGATTCGATTGCGCCGAGATCCTGCTGCTGGAAGGTGATCGAAGTCGTCGTAACCGAACCCACAGCGCTACGGCTGATCCCCGTCACGACAGTGACGGTGGCCGTACCGGACACGAGGCTCGTGCCGTTGAACGTGGACTGCGAGATCGTCGTCGAGATCCGCGCAACCAGTTCATCGAGTTCTGCCTGGACGTCTGCGCGCACTTCCGCAGTACCGCCCTGAGCAAATGCAACACGTTCGGCAAATTCCTGCGCCACGTCCTGAACCGTTTCTGCGCCGAGGCGCGCGGTCGAAACCGAGTTCATGGTCAGGGTCAGCGTTTCATCGATCGACTTGTACATCGACGAGTCGCCCTTCATCGTCTCGGAGATCGAGAAGTAGGCGGCGTTGTCTTTGCCGGACTCGATTTTCAGACCCGAGCTGATGCGGCCCTGAGTGGAGTCGAGGTTCTTGTTGATCGATTGCAGGGTTTGCAACGCCGTCATTGCCGACGTGTTGGTGAGAATAGAGGACATTTTCTGTTCCTATATTTGGTCTTTCTCGTAATCGTCTTTCTGACGAAAACGGGACCTGCCCGTGAAAGGGCAAATTGGAGCAGAAGTTTAAAGCCGGGTTAAATTTTAGATCGACTGATCGACCTGTTGCGGGCGTGCCACATCCTGTTTCCGTGGCGACCCACTTGATTCATACAGTCCGCCCAGGCCGTGACGGTCACGGATCCGGGTCAGTTCGCGCACTGCGCGACCGGTGGCCTCGGTCATCCGTTCCAGCAGCTTGTGATCCTTGCGGATCAGGGTGTTGAGCAATTCCAGGCTGTCGCGCAGCCGAGTTGCCTCGTCGCCGCCTTCGCTGAGATGGCGGTTGATGGCATCCGAGGCCTCTTCCAGCTCGGCCAACAGCGCGGCTTTTTGCGGGTAAAGTTCGCGCACGGTTTCCAGCTGGCCGGCGGCGATGGCCGCGATCTCGTCATGCAGCAGCCGCGACAGCCGCTCGATTATCTGGTGTGCGCCGTTCATTCGCCGGTCCTTTCCGGAGTACCCTGATACGAGGCGATCATCGCCTCGACGCTTTGCGCGATGCCGGTCATGCCCTGGCCGGCGATCTGGTCGGCATAGGCGCGGGCGAGAAAGCTGCGCCAGGTTTCTTCGGCATGGCCGCCGCCGAAATTGCCGATATCGACACTTTTCAGCATCTCGTCGACGGTCTGGGTGAGAAACACCGCCTCGAATTCGCGGGCGGCGCTTTGTGCCGCATCGGGGGCCAGCGCGCCGGGCCGGGCATGCATCTGCGCCGTCGCCTGTTGGACCACCATTGCTGTCTTGCCGCTGATTTGCATGGCCAGAGCCCCTTGTCAGATGATTTCCAGGTCGGCGTGCAGCGCCCCGGCCGCCTTGATCGCCTGCAGGATCGAGATGGTTTCGGTGGCGCCGACGCCGATGGCGTTCAGCCCGTCGACCAGCCGTTGCAGGCTGACATCGCCTTCGAGGATCGAGAACTTGGTTTCGCGTTCGACCACATTGACCGTGGTTTCCGGGATCACCACGGTGGTGCCGCCGATCGACAGCGGTTCCGGCTGGCTGACGGTGATGTCCTCTCGCACGGTGACGGTGAGGCCGCCCTGGCTGACCGCGACCTGGTCGATCCGGACATTGGCACCGATCACGATGGTGCCCGAGCGGGCATCGATCACCACGCGGGCGGGCGAGTCGGGCTGGACCTGCAGGTTTTCGATATCGGCCATCAGCAGCGGCACGTTTTCCTTGCCGTGCAGTTCGATCTCGACGGTGGTGGGATCCAGCGGCACCGCGCGGCGGCCGCCCAGTTCCTGGTTGATTGCATCGGCCACCCGCACGGCGGTGGTGAAATCGGGATTGCGCAGGGCGACGCGGACCGAGTCCAGGTCGTTCAGGCGGAACTGGATTTCGTTTTCCACCGTGGCGCCGTTTTCGATCCGGGCGACGGTGGGCACGCCTTCGACGATCGAAGCGTTGATACCCTGCGCGGCATAGCCGGCCACCGCGATCGGGCCCTGGGCCACCGCGTAGACCTCGCCATCGGCGCCGGTGAGCGGGGTGACCACCAGGGTGCCGCCGCGCAGCGAGGTGGCGTCGCCCAGCGACGAAACCACCACGTCGATGGTGGCGCCGCGCCGCGCGAAGGGCGGCAGCATCGCGGTCACCATCACGGCGGCGGTGTTCTGGGTTTTCATGTCGTCTTCGGAGAGGTTGCCGACGCCCAGCCGTTCCAGCATGCCTTCGATGCTTTTCTGGGTGAAGGGGCTGTTGCGCAGCCGGTCGCCGGTGCCGTTCAGGCCGACCACCAACCCATAGCCGACCAGCTGGTTTTCCCGCACCCCTTCGAACATCGCGATGTCCTTGATACGCACATCGGCCTGCACGGCCGAGACCAGCGCGACAAGCAGGACGGTCAGGAGGGGCAGGCGCATTCCGGCGGCTCCGGGGTGATGGGGATGGCCACGGCGATCCGCGACCTTTCCATGATTAAACTACAAGTATTGGGTGATAATCAAGTACAGAAAAGAAGTGTCTAAAGGATAGGCGGTCTTTTAGTTGACTATCCTTGCCGATTGTTCTTATGATGCGTTAACGATCCGCGCCACACGGGCGGGGACAGGCGAGCAGGGGACGGAATGCACGTTTATCTGTATCAGGTGGGAAGCGGCGGCAGGCCGCTTCTGGACGAGCTGCACTCTGAGCGGATGCGCCCGGTGGAGATCGGACCGCAGTTTTTCAACGGCGACCTGCGGCTGCTGAACCGGGCCGGCCATGACAGCCATGCGTTTCTGCTGTCGGCGGGGCCCGACCTGATCGACCAGATCACCCGCCTGCGCCGCGCCGGCTGCGGCCATCCGATCCTGGTGCTGCGCGACCGCGCGGATCCCGAGAATGCCACGCGGGCGCTGGATGCCGGGGCGGATGACGATATTGTCACCCCGGTGCGGGCGCTGGAGCTGAAGGCGCGGATCAACGCGGTGCTGCGCCGGGCCCATGGCCACGCCGCCGACAGCGTGTCGGTGGGCGAGGTGAAAGCATTTTTCGACGGGCGCGATCCCGAGGTCAGCGGCCATCGGGTGAAACTGTCGCGGCGCGAGCACATGATCTTTCAGCAGCTGGTGCTGAACGTGCGGCGGGTGGTGTCCAAGGCGGCGATCTATGACGCGGTCTATGGCATGTCCGACGAGCAGCCGTTCGACAAGGTGATCGACGTCTATATCTGCAAGATCCGCAAGAAGCTGGGCCAGGCCGCGGTCTCGGGCCACCAGTATATCGAAACCGTGCATGGCCGCGGCTATAAGCTGGACGCGGCCGAGACCGAGATGCGCCCGGTGGCGGCGGCGGGCTAGGCCGCCCCGGCCCCGTAACGGGGCCTCGGATCAGACCAGGAAGTTCAGCAGCGACAGGTTCATCAGCCGGGCGGTCACCGCGTAGCTGGATTGCAGCTGGGTTTCCAGCTGGCTGAGCCGGGTGGCGGCCTCGTAGGGATCGACCGCTTCCAGCGCCAGGATCCGGCTGTTGTAGATGTCGTTCACGTCTTCCAGCGCGGTGCTGGTGTCCTCGACCAGCTTCTGCTGGGCGCCCAGCTGGGTTTCGGCGGCCAGCACGCCACCGATGCCGACGGAAATCGCATCCACCGCCTCGGTCACATAGGCGGCATAGGCGTCGGGATCGGCGATCTGCGAGACATCGACCGCGGCCAGCATGGTCAGCCCGCGCATCAGGTCGGTGAAGGCGGCGTCATTGGCCTGCACGCCGTAATTGAGGGTCACGCCCTCGTCGATCAGCGCGACCACCCGTTCCTGCGGGGCGCCGCCGGCGGTCAGCGCCGGGGTCCCGTTATAGAAGCTGGCCTCGTAATGCAGGTCGGGATTGGCGTGGGTGTTGTCGAAGACGGTGGCGATTTCGGCCACCATCGCCTGCGCCTGGGCCTGGGTGGTGGGGCCGGTGCCGGTGATCGAGGTCAGCACATCGGCGGGGGAGAGGCCGGTATCGGCATCGGGCTGGGTCCAGTTCTGCACCGCGACGGTGTCGCTGTCGATCCCGGCGAACAGGGCGTTGCCCTGATAGCGGCTGTTCAGCGTGGTGGTGATCTGGTTCAGCGCGGCGATGGCGCTGTCCTGCAATTGCGCCACCAGCGCGCCGGGGGAATCGCGGTTGCCGGCGGCAAGCGAAAGGAAATCCTCGCCGGTGCTGCGGATCTGGCCCAATGACTGCGCCATCACTTCCATCCGGCCGGACAGCAGCGAATTGGTGGTGGTAAAGGCGGTGTTGCGGTCGATCTGGCTGCGCAGCAGCACGGATTCGGCCGCGGCCTCGCCCAGATCGCCGAAGACATCGGCCTTGAGGCCGGTGCTGACCTCTTGTTCGGCCTTCATCATTTCCTGGGTCAGCCGCGCCGTCGACCGCCGCCGGGTCAGCGTCGATTGCAGGGTCGAGACATTGGCAAGAAGGTCGGTCATGTCCGGGGCTTTCGCATCAGACCGCGGCCAGCAGGACGTCGAGCATCTGCGACAGCGTGCTCACCACCTGGGAATTCGCGGCATAGGTCTTTTCGATCAGCAGCAACTGCTGCAGCTCGTCATCGATATTGACGCCCTGGGCGTTCAGCCGCGCGGCATCGATGCTGGAGGTCGAGGCGACCAGCGCCTGTTGCTGGTCGCTGGCCTCGGCGCGGATGTTCTGCTGTTGGGCGATCATCGCCGCGCCATATTCGGTCAGCGTGATGTCCGACGAGATCCCGGTGGCGCCGTCAAAGCTGTGCTGGGCGTTCATCCCGTCGATAAAGGCGCCGATCTGGGCGGTGCTGCTGGCGCTGCCGGGAGCGGTGGCGCCGATGCCGTCGCGCAGCCGCCACAGCGCGCCGCCCTGATCCGGCATCACCGCAGTGTTCACCGCGATCCGGCCGGCCAGCCCGGTCAGCTGTGCCGGGTCATAGGCCAGCCCGTCATCGGTGAACAGCCCGGCATCGCCGGGGGTCAGCGTGGCATCGGCATCTTCGAAGGTTTCGATCACCGTGCGGGCGAATTCATCGAGCTGCAACCGCATCTGCGGCAGCGTGTCGTTCAACAGCTCGACATGGCCGACCAGCCGGCCTTCGCTCAGGCCATTGGTGGTTCCGGGCGAGATATCGGCGCCATCGGCGCGCAGGGTGCCGTCGCCGACCGTATAGCTGATCGGGTAGACGGTTTCACCCTCGACCAGGCGCAGGCCGCCCGGCGTCAGCAGGTCGATCTGGCCGGTGTTGTCGGTATCGGTGCGGAAATCCATATAGCCGGCCAGGGCGTTCAGCGTTTCGGACATCTGGTCCTGCAGCGTCGCCATCAGCTCGGAATCCGGGCTGGCCTGCGCGATCCGCCGGTTCAGCCCCGAAACCTTGGTCATCAGGTCGTTGACCTGGGTCAGGTCGGCGCCGATCGCGTCCCGCGTTTCCTTCGAGGTGATGTCGAGTTCGTCCGAGAGCGTGTTCAGCCCGCTGGCCAGGCTTTGCGCCGCGGTCAGCGTGCCTTGTTGTCCGGCGACATTGGAGGGGTCGTTGAACAGCAGGTCGAAATTGTCCTGCAACTCGTTCAGGCGCTGCACCGGCGAGCCGCTTTCGCCCAGCCCGCCCAGCAGCGAGGTATAGGCCGTAAGGCCCGAGGCGATGGCCTCCTGGCGTTCCAGCTTGGCCAGCTCTTCGCGATACATGCGATTGAGCGCCTCGTCGGATTCCCGGCGCACGCCAATGGCGACGGCGGCGCCGCCGGCCATGGTTTCCCGGGTCAGGCTGCGCCGGCCGTAACTTTCGTTATCGGCATTGGCGATGTTGCCCGACACCATTTCGGCCCATTGCGAGGTTGCGGACAGCCCGGTGCGGGAAATGTTAAACGCGTTAATAATACTCATCGGGCGGCCCCTTTGGCCTGGTCAGGATCAGCGTTTGAGCGCCGTGGTTTCCTCCATCATCTGGTCGACGGTGGTGATGATCTTGGCGTTGGAGGAATAGGCGCGCTGGGTCTGGATCAGCATGGTGAGTTCTTCCGCCAGCTCGACATTGGAGGCCTCAAGCGCGCCGGCGGTGATCGAGCCGGCAGTGCCGGTGCCGGCGGTGTTCAGCTGGAAGTCACCCGAGGATTGGGTGGGGATATAGGCGTTGCCATCGACCTGGCGCAGGCCATCGGGATTGGTCACCTCGGCCAGCGGGATGTTGTACAGCAGGCGGCGGGCGCTGTTGTCGAAGACGCCGTAGAGATCGCCGCTTTCGTCGATTTCAAAGCGCACCAGCTGGCCGGATTCGAACCCGTCCAGGGTGGATTCGACCGGGGTGTAATCGCCGGCGAACTGGGTCATGCCGGTATTGGTGCCCGGCGCGCCGAGTTCGATGGTGACCTGCTGCGGCGTGGTGCCGTTGTTGATGGTCAGCGTCGCGGTGCCGGTGGTGGCGTCAAAGGCGAATGCGGCGGGCGCGGTGGCGGTCGAGGTCACGTTGGTATAGCTGGCCGGGGAGCCGGCGGTGGCGCCGCTGTCGGCGAAGGTGACATCGACAGAGCCGAGCGCCGTGCCTTCGGCGGACAGTTCAAGCTGCCACTGGTTCGGCGTGGTCGACGGGGTCCAGGCGAATTCCAGCATCTCGGCACCGCCGAGCGCGGTGTAATATTCCTGCGAGGTGACGAAGGTTTCTTGGGTGCTGGTGGCGCCGGTCTGCTGTGCCGGGAGGTTGCCGCTGGCGCTGATGGCGGTGGTTGCCTCGCCATTGATCACCGCGCTGCTGACATTCACCGTGGTCAGGTCGTTGAACGAGGTCCGGTCGACCGCGCCCAGAAGGCCCATTTCGTCATATTCGAAGCCGGAGAGGTAGAGACCGGCGGCGTTGCGCAGATTGCCGTCCTGGTCAACGGTGAAGGAGCCGGCGCGGGTCAGCGCGAAATTCGACGCCTCGGTCTCGTTGGCGTTCTGGGTGACCACGAAGAAACCTTCGCCGCTGATCGCCAGGTCGGAATCGATGCCGGTGGTGCGCGGCGTGCCTTCCACCGAGATCTCGGACCGGCTGGCGGCGCGGACGCCGGCGGTGCCGGCAGCCTCGTTCCCGGAAGAGGGCGCGGTGGTGACCATTTGGGCAAAGGTGCGGCGATAGCCATCGGTATTGGCGTTGGCGATGTTGGACGAAATATGACCAACGGCAGAGGAGTTTGCCAGAAGTCCGCTCACCCCGGTCTGCATCGCGTTCGATATGCTCATTTGGTCCCCCGTGTTCCGGTCTGCGCATTATTTGGTTGAAAGATAGGCCATGAACATTTCATGGCGGTTAAAGAACTGAATTATTTTCACCGACAGGCGAATCTTGGCGAATCGCCGATCAATTCTTGAGGGCCTCGAGCGCCTGCAAGGTGCGCCCGGCATTGTCGACCCGTTCCCGCGCCGAGGCTTCGCGCAGCGGCAGCAGGGCGGGGGCCTCTTCGGTGATGCTTTGGGCGATATAGGCCCATTGCGGGCTTTCGCTGAGTTCCGGGAATTGCCGGGCCATGGCCAGCGTCGTTGCCCGGTCGCCGGCGCGATAGGCCGACAGCAGCAGGCGCACGGTGTCGCCGAAGGCCATGTCGGTGCCGGCACGTTCGAGGATCTCGGTATAGGCAGCCTGCGCCGCGGGCCAGTTCTGCTGTCCGAACAGGGCGGCGGCGCGCAGCCGCAGATAGTGCAGCGTGGGTTCGGCAACGTGGATGTCGACCAACTGTTCGGCCTCGCCGCGCTCGGCATAGAACCGGGCCTTCAGCAGGTTCAACTGATTGCCGAGCGCCGGATCGTTGCTGCGCAGGCCCTCGGCCAGCAGGTAGGAAAGCGGGTCAAGCTGGCCGCCCCGGTAAAACGCCTCGGCCTGTTTCAGGCGCAGCGCGTCCAGGCGCAGGTCGTCGGTGTCGACGATGCCCAGATCCTGCGCCACCAGCAGATAATCATGGGTGTCGCGGTATTCGTCCGAGGCCGCCATGGTGGCGCCGGCGGCGAGAAACCGGTCGGCCAGCTGTTCGGTGGCAAGGTCGAAGCCGGGTTCAAAGCGATAGTCCATGGCGACGCGCCGATGGCCGGAGAGGAATTCTGCCAGCGGAATCTCGCCCCGGGCGCCGCGGGCGTAAAACTCTGTCCACAGGCTGCGCGCCTGTTGCCGGGCCAGCGCCGCCTGCGGCGAATCCGGATGGCGGGTGACGATGGCAGCGAAGAGTTCCAGCGCGGCGACCGGATCGTCCAGTTCCATTTCCAGCGCCGCGCGCCGTTGCAGCAGGGCGATGGCGTGGCTGTCGCCGCTCCAGGCAGCGCTGGCCTGGGCCATAAGGCGGCGCGCGTCCTCCTTGGCCAGCGTGCCGCTGTCCAGCCCCAGCTCGATCAGCGCCACCCGCGCCAGATGCGCCCAGAGATCTCCGCCTTCGCCGGCGGCGCGGAAATAGTCGAAGGCCGACAGCAGGTCGCCCCCGGCCTGCGCGGTGCGGCCCAGCAGGTAGCCATAGGCGGGGCTTTCGCGCAGGGAGTCAAAGCTGCCGAAACGGGCGGCCAGCGCCCGCGCGGTGTCCCAGCGTGCCGCGGTCACCGCCACATCCAGCAGGGCGGGCAGCAGTTCCTCCTGCATTCGGGGCGAGAGGTGGTCGAGCCGCGCCGCCGCCGGGG
>NZ_PGTB01000109.1 GCF_002786325.1 Pseudooceanicola lipolyticus
ATCTGAAAACCGCCCGCCGCCACGCGCTGCTGAAGGAACACGGGCTGGAACTGCCGGTGGCGCTGGAGGGGTAGGGCCTCTGCAAGCGCACCGGCGGGGCGTGGTTGCTGGCCTAAGGGCCCTGACCGGTCGCCGCCGCGGCGATTCCCTCTGACAGAAGCGGCGCGGCGTGGTAATCTCGCCGCAGCACTTCGACCCTTCGCAAAACCTCACCGCTTCAGGCAGGAGCGAGCCATGGGAAACGCGCTGTCCGGCAGCCCGCAATACGATTGCGCGGGCGCCTATATCTGCGAGACTGACACTGCCGAGCAACGCTGGATGGGTGAAATCTGCACCCGGTTCCTGGCGACCGCGGACAGCACCGGCGGCCAGTTCTGCGTGGTCGACGAAACCGCCGCGCAGGGCGAAACGGTGCCGCTGCATCGCCACGTCCAGGACGTGGAATCCTTTTACGTGATCGCGGGCAAGATCACCTTTTTCATCGGCGCCGCGCCCGGCGTCACCGCCGGCGCGCATAGTTTCGTGCATGTGCCGGGCGGCACCGTGCATGGGTTCCGGATCGCGTCGGATACCGCCCGCTATCTCATTTTCACCACCGCGCGGCATGGCGAATTTTACCGGGCGATTTCGCAGCCGGCGGCGCCGGGACTGCCGGCACACCCTGAGGTCGATTGGGACCGGGTGATGGCGGCGGCGCGGGAGTTTGGCGTCGAGCTTGTCGGCGAGCTGCCGGCGGCCTGACCCGGCGCATCATAGTCACCGTGCTGCCGGACCGGGCGGCTTACACCGCTTGCCGGTGGGCTGAGCGATAGGCGCCCGGCGGCAGGTGATAGCAGCGGGCAAAGGCCCGGCAGAAGGCCGCTTCCGAGCCATATCCGCTGCGCGCGGCCAGCTCGGCAATGCCGGTATCGGTGCAGGCAAGCTCGACGCTGGCCAGGTACAGCCGCCATTCGCGCAGATATTGCATCGGCGACAGGCCCAGCGCCGTCTTGAACAGCTGCGCCAGGCCACTGCGCGACATCGCGCTCGCCGAAGCCAGCCCGGCCAGCGACCACGCCCGGTGCGGATCGTGGTGCAGCAGTTCCAGGGCCCGCGCGATCCGCCGGTCGCGCAGGGCGGCCAGCAGCCCGCCTGCCTCGGCCGGAGCCGTGGTGATGACATGGCGCACCGTTTCCAGGAACACGATCTCGGTCAGCCGTTCCAGCACCGAGACCGCGCCGGGCCGGGGCCGGTCGACCTCGGCCGCCATCTGCCCGATCACAGCGCGCAGGAAGCCCAGTTCAGGGTCATCGGCGGTGCGGATCAGCACCAGGTTCGGCAGGTGCCGGGCCAGCGGCCGGAACCGCAAAGCGTCGCAGCGGATGAAGCCGCAGAGCAGGCGGACATCCGGCGGCCCGTCGCCATGGCGCAGCACTGGCACCTCGCGCCACGGGCCGGGTGGCAGGCTGCGGGTGGGGGCGACCAGCGCGCCGTCGCAACCGCGGCCCAGCTGGTGGCCGGTACCGAAGGGAAACAGCAGTACGTCGCCCTGCGCCAGTTCATGGGTGGCCGTGTCGACCTTGAGCCAGCAGCTTCCCGAGGTGACAACGTGGAACGGCATCGGGGCGGGGCCGCTGCCGGCCAGTGCCGCCATCGCCGGAGCGTCGTCGGTCTGCCAGTTGCCCGCCGGCATGAAGCAGAATTGCAGCGATCCTGACAGCCGCACCGCCGCCACCAGGCTGGACAGCACATCCCCCGAGCTGGCCGGTTCGGGCTTCATTTGGACGCGGGATCAAGCGGTTTGGACGCTGGCCCAAAGACGCCGAAAGGAGGGTCGCGCATAATCCTGCGCATCCGTTCAACTCCCAAAGGATGAACCCATGTCCAACGTAACTGACCGCCTCGTCGTTGTCATGACGAAAGGCATCGATTCCGAACTCTCCTCCGTCGCCTTCACCATCGCCAATGGCGCGATCACCTCCGGGCTGACGGTGTTCGTGTTCCTCACCAGCGCGGCCATCGACCTGGTGCGCCTCAAGGGCCAGGAGATGACCCACGTCCCGCCGCTCGACCCGCTGGCACAGCTGATTGCCGATTTCCAGGCGCGCGGCGGCACCCTCTGGGCCTGTCCGCCCTGCGTGAAATCGCGCGGCTACGCCCAGGAGGACCTGCTGCCCGGCGTCGTCATCACCGGGGCCAGCGCGATGCATGACGAGATCAAGAAAGGCGCCGCGACCCTGTCGTTCTGAACACCTGGTCCCGGTCGCCTCGCGGGCGGTCGGGGCAATTCAAAAATCCTGGAAAGGCGGGGAAAACCCGGCATTTTTGGAGGCGAGTACCGGAATCGAACCGGTGTACACGGATTTGCAATCCGCTGCGTCACCACTCCGCCAACTCGCCTGGCCATGGTGTAGAAAGCGATCTAGCCGAACTCTAGAGGTGCCGCAAGCCTTCTCGCGGCGGCGGCGATGCGGCTAGGCGTTGCCGGGCCGGGGCGGATATGGCAAAACCCGCGCGACAACAAGAGAATGCGAGCCCCGCCATGACAGATTTCGCTGCCCGCCGCCGGATGATGGTTGATACCCAGGTACGCCCTTCGGACGTCACGAAATTTCCCATTATCGAGGCGATGCTGGCCGTGCCGCGCGAACTGTTCGTGCCCGACTCGTTGCGCGAGGCGGCCTATAGCGGCGGCAATGTCGAGATTGGCCGCGACCGGGTGCTGCTGGAGCCGCGCACCCTGGCCAAGATGCTGGACGGGCTGGACGTGCAGGCCGACGAACTGGTTCTGGATGTCGGCTGCGGCTATGGCTATTCCTCGGCAGTGGTGGCGCGCATGGCGCAGGCGGTTGTGGCGCTGGAAGAAGATGAGTCGATCGCGGCCGAGACTCAGGGGCTGCTTGCCGAGGTCGGCGCCGACAATGCCATCCTGCATACCGGGCCGCTGAGCGAGGGCGCCGCCGAACACGGGCCCTATGACGTCATTCTGGTGCAGGGCGGAGTGGCGGAATTGCCACAAACGCTGGAAGAACAGTTGAAAGACGGGGGCCGGATTGCATGTTTGTTCATGGACGGCGCCCTAGGTGCTGTAAGGATCGGGTATAAGTCGGCCGGCACGGTTTCTTGGCGGTTCGAGTTCAATGCAGGGGCGCCGGTGCTTCCCGGATTTGGAAAGCAGCCAGCTTTCACCTTGTGATAAAAAAAGTGCCGTAAAGGCTGTTTAATGGTGCCGGTCTGGAGGGGGGGCTGAGCCGGCCCATCCGGGAAAGGCATCTGGAGGCAAGGATGAGCAGGTCAAAAACAAGACATTCGGTCCGACAGGCGCTGTTTGGTGCCGGCATGGTCGTCATCGCGGCGATGCTTTACCCCGGCACGGCGCGCGCGGAAAACCTGACCGATGCGATGGTCGGCGCCTACAACACCAGCGGGCTGCTGGAGCAGAACCGCGCCCTGTTGCGCGCCGCCGACGAAGACGTGGCGATTGCCGCCTCGACGCTGCGGCCGGTTGTGGATTTCATCGTCGCGGCGCAGCGCGACTATTCGACCACCGGCAGTTCCTCGGTGGCCGGCGTGACCACCAACACGACATCGGTGACCGCGCAGCTGGGCCTGGACTGGTTGATCTGGGACAATGGCGCGCGCCGCCTGTCGCTGGACGCGGCGCGTGAAACGGTGTTGGCGACCCGGCAGTCGCTGGTGGCGGTCGAACAGAATATCCTGCTGCGCGCGGTGGCCGCCTATTTCAACGTGGTGCTGCAATCGGAAAACGTGGCCCTGCAGCGCAACAACCTGCGCCTGCTGGGCGAGGAACTGCGCGCCGCGCAGGACCGGTTCGATGTGGGCGAGGTGACGCGCACCGATGTCGCGCTTGCCGAATCGCGGGTTGCCGCGACGCGCAGCGCGCTGTCGGCGGCGCTGGGCGGATTGTCCGACGCCAGGGCGGAATATGCCAATGCCGTCGGGCGCCAGCCCGGCCAGCTGGTCGGGCGCACCTCGCTGCCCGCCGGGCCGCGCTCGCTGGCCGATGCCCAGGCGCTGGCGGTACGCTCGCATCCCAGCATTCTCGCGGCCCAGCACCAGGTGGCCGCGGCCGAGCTGACGGTGCAGCAGGTGGCCAAATCGCTGGGCCCCAGCGTGACCGCGGGCGCCGATGTGTCGTCGACCGAAAGCCTCAGCTCCAGCGGTTACAGCAATGACGCGACCCTGTCGCTGACTCTGACCCAGCGGCTCTATCAGGGCGGCGGTCTGAACGCGCAGGTGCGGCGGGCCAAGGCCTCGCGCGATTCGGTGCGGGCGAATCTGCTGACGGTGCAACGGGACGTCGTTCAGGATGTCAGCGACGCCTTCGTGCGCTTGCAAGTGGCCCGCGCCAGCCTTGCCGCCTCGGCCGAGCAGGTGCGCGCCGCGCGTGTCGCCTTTGAGGGCATCCGCGAGGAGGCGACGCTGGGCGCGCGGACGACTCTGGATGTTTTGTCGGCAGAACAGGAACTTCTGGACGCGCAGACCGCGCAGATCTCGGCCCGGGCCGAGGAATCGGTTGCCGCCTATCAGCTGCTTTCCGCTCAAGGATTGCTGACGGCGGAAAAACTGGGACTTGCTGTTCAGATTTACGATCCGACCGTTTATTACAACTTGGCAAAGGACGCCCCGGTGAAAACCAGCAAGCAGGGCAGAGAGCTTGACCGCGTCCTGAAGGCATTGGGGAAGAAGTGATAGTTGGCACAATAATTTGTGACCCACTCAAGGTGGCGCAAGAGACACTGGTGAGGTTAGAGCGGTGAAAAGCATGTCCGATCCGGTTTCGAATTTGGAAATCGAAGACGTCCTGTCGTCGATCCGTCGCTTGGTGACGGAAGAGGCGCGCTCGGCGCCGCGCCGCCAGGACAAGGAGGCGGCGCCCAAGGCTGGCAATGACCGCCTGGTCCTGACCCCGTCGCAGCGGGTGTCGGATGACAGCGATACGCCTGCCGCACCCGATGCACCCGCCACCACCGATGCGCCTGACGCCACCGCCGAAGCCTCGGCGGCCCCCGAGCCGGGCAAGGGCGGCAAAGAGGTGAAACCCTTTGCGCTGACCGCCCGCTACAGCTCGGTCGAATATGCCGACGAAATCGAGTTCCGCCGCTCCGCCAGGCGGGTGCTGCGCCGTCCGCCCCGCGCGGCCGCGGCCCCGGCCGGTGATGCCGCCGGACAAAAACCCGTTGCGGAAACGCCGGCGGCGCCCGCCGGACGCGCGGCCGCGAACGGGAGCGAAGCGCCGGCAAACAAGGGTGGCGAAACCCCGCTCGAATCGGGGTCGAAAAGCGAACCCTGGCGTAATCCCGAAGCCACACTGCACGATGCAGCTGCGACCTCCGGGTTGACGGAGCAGGGATCCGCTGACGAGGATGGCGCAGCGGAAACCGCCGCACCCCAGTCTGAGCGTGTCGCCGACACCGCCGGGGATCAGGCGGCTGCACAGCCCATTCCGGAGGCTACCGAACCGGAGACCGGGGCTGATGACACCGCCGCAGGGCCGGAGGCCGGGGTCACCCCGGATGCAGGCGACCAAGATAACGAAGAGCAAGAAAGCGAACGCACGGCAATGTCTTCCGAGGCGGAAGACCTGCCGGATGATGGGGTGAAGCAGGAGGAGCGGGCTGCCGTGGAGTTCAGAGAGACCGGCAGATTTGAACAAGCCGTTCGCGCCGAGGCCCGGCGCAGCCAGGGGCTGAGCGCAAGCGATACGCTCAGCGCCAAGATTCAGGCGCTTGAGGCGGCGATTGCCCGCAAGCAGGAACAGTGGGAACCGGATGGCGATGTCGGTGACGATTACGCCGGCCTGCCGGTCAACACCATCCCCTGGAAGGACCGGGTTGCCGAAGTGCGCAAAGCCGCGGCCGAGGCCCGCGACACGGGCGCCGGCCCGCGGGACGAGCCTGTGTTGCAACTTGGGAAATCCGCTTCGGCAGATACGCCGCGCGGCGAAGATTCCGGCAAGCTGGTGATCTCGGAAGACGAGGCGCGCCAGGCGGTGGCCGAATCGATCGCGCAGGTGGCCGAACTGGCCAAGGCTCATGCCGAGGCGGCGCTGGCTTCCGAACTGGAAGACATGGCCTCGGAGGACGAAGATCAGACCGGCGACGCCGAAGAGGTGCAAGCCTCTGACGCGGCAGAGGGCGCGGAAGCGGCGGAATTGCCCGGCGCCGAAAGCGCCGCGGAGGTAGGCGAACCCGAAGCGACCGAAGCCGAAGCATCGGCCGAGGTGGTGACGGAAGACACCGTGGCCGAGGTCGAAGAGCCGACGGCCGAGGCGTCCGAACCGCTGGTGCTGGGGCCGGAATTTGCCGAGGTGGAAGACGACACGCCGGAATCGCCGGACGTGGACGACGCGGCCGAAGCGCCGGCGGTCGAAACTCCCGAGGTCGCCGCAACCGACGCTGCCGAGCCCGCGCAGGCAGCGGAAGAGGCGGCAGAACCGGAACCGGTTGTGACCGCCGCCGCAGCAGCCGAGGCAGAAGACGCGCCGGTTGATCTGACGGCCGACGAAACCGTTCTGGACGAGGACTCGCTGCGCGAACTGGTGGCCGATATCGTGCGCCAGGAGTTGCAGGGCGCGCTGGGCGAGCGGATCACCCGCAACGTGCGCAAGCTGGTGCGGCGGGAGATTCACCGCGCGCTGACGGCTCAGAACCTCGAATGAACCGGGGCCGCCAGCGACAGCAGGCGGTCAATTTCCAGATACTGTTCCAGATGCTCGGCGAGGCGGTCCAGAACCGCCTCGACCCCGTCTTCGTACGCCGTTTCTGACCGATGGCCGAGACGGGCGAGAAATTGCGCCCGGAACGCATCCGAGCTGAACAGCCCGTGCATATAACATCCCATCACCCGCCCATCGGCCGAGGCCGCGCCCTCTGGGCGGCCCGCAACCGACAGCCAGGCGCGGGCGCAATCCGGGCCCGCGGTCTTGCCCATGTGGATCTCATAGCCAGAGACCGGCTCGCCCCCCGGCAGGGCAGTGGCCTGGCGCAGATGGACCTGTTTGGTCCCGCCCATCACCGTTTCCACATCCAGCAGGCCCAGCCCCTCGGCCTCGCCGGGCCGGCCGTCGACACCGTCAGGGTCCGAGATGTGCCGCCCCAGCATCTGATAGCCACCGCACAGGCCCAGCACGTGGCCGCCGCGCCGCAGATGCGCTGCCAGATCGATATCCCAGCCCTCGGCGCGGAAGGCGGCAAGATCGCCCAGCGTCGTCTTGCTGCCGGGGATCAACACCAGATCGGCATCGCCGGGCAGGGCGCGGCCGGATTCGACGATTTCCACCGTCACGCCGGGTTCGGCGGCCAGCGGGTCGAGGTCGTCGAAATTCGCCATCCGTGGCAGTTTCGGCACCACCACCTTGCAGGCGCCGCCGGGGCGCGAAGCGATGTCCAGCATATCCTCGGCCGGCAGCCGCCAGGCATCGGCAAACCACGGCACCACACCCAGGCAGGGCCAGCCGGTGCGCTGTGCAATCGCGTCGCGCCCGGCATCGAACAGGCTGAGGTCGCCGCGAAACCGGTTGACGGCAAAGCCCGCCACCTGCGCCGCATCCTCCGGGTCGAGCACCGCCTGGGTGCCGACGATCTGCGCGATCACGCCGCCCCGGTCGATATCACCGACCAGAATCACCGGCACGCCGGCGGCACGGGCAAAGCCCATATTGGCAATGTCGCCGGCGCGCAGGTTGATCTCGGCCGGGCTGCCGGCGCCTTCGATCAGCACAAGATCCACCTGCGCCGCCAGCCGGTGAAAGCTGTCCAGCACCCGTGGCAACAGCCCGGTCTTGTTGCGCTGATAGGCGCGCGCGTCGGCCTGGCCCAGGCGTTTGCCCTGCACCACGATCTGCGCGCCGGTATCCGATTCGGGTTTCAGCAGCACCGGGTTCATGTCCGAATGCGGGGCGATCCCGGCGGCCCGCGCCTGCAACGCCTGGGCGCGCCCGATCTCGCCGCCATCCACGGTGACGGCGGCGTTGTTCGACATGTTCTGCGGCTTGAACGGCGCCACGCGCAGCCCGCGCCGGGCGCAGGCCCGCGCCAGCCCGGCCACCAGCATCGACTTGCCGACATTGCTGCCGGTGCCCTGGATCATGATGGCCCGCGTGGGGGTCATGGCGGTCCCAACGGCGTGTAAAGGCACGAAAAAAGCGCGCCCGTTGGACGCGCCGTTTTCGTCAACCCAAGGTTGTTCAGGCCGCTTCGGCCTGTTGCTGCGCGTTGCGGCGCTCGCTTTCTTCGCGGGACAGAGCCACCGAGGTGCGCACACCACGGCCAACAAACTCCATCAGACCGGACACAACCCGTTCATTGGGGTCGATACCTGCGCAGCTTAGCACCTCGCGCCCGTCACGCGAACGGGCCCAGCGGGCGATCTGCTCAGGGCCATTGCCGTATTTCTTGTCATCGGCGATGGCGTCATCCAGTGCGGCCAATACCACAGCCGCAAATAGTTTACGTGCACGATTGCCTTGCTCATTGTTAAAGGCGGTGCCGTCAACGAAATCTTTCATCTCGTTTCCCTTGTTTTTCTTGCTCTTGAATTTTTCGGCGCGAAGCCCCTTATGACGGATCAGAGTCGATTCGGATACGGCAGAGTTGCAAGTCTGTCATGCGTCTGGCGCATGGCTTTCCGCACCTGCAACACGAGATATCGTTGTCTTGTCAGGATCCCATCCGCGAGATATAGGTCCGCCGAACGACGTATCAACCGTATATGAAGGTAAAATCATATGCCCAAGATCAATGGCAATGAAATCCGCCCGGGCAATGTTCTGGAGCACAACAACAGCCTTTGGTCGGCGGTGAAGGTGGACCATGTAAAGCCCGGCAAGGGCGGTGCCTTTGCCCAGGTCGAGCTGCGCAACCTGCGCAACGGCTCGAAGCTGAACGAACGGTTCCGCAGCGCCGACAAGGTGGAGCGGGTGCGTCTGGAGCAGAAGGACCAGCAGTTCCTCTATGAAAATGACGGCATGCTGGTGTTCATGGATACCGAGACCTACGAACAGGTCGAACTGCCGGCCGAAATCCTCGGCGACCGCCGCCCGTTCCTGCAGGACGGCATGACCATCGTGGTGGAATTCCACCAGGAAGAGGCGCTGAACGCCACCCTGCCGCAGAAGGTGACCTGCCAGGTGGTCGAGACCGAGCCGGTGGTCAAAGGTCAGACCGCGGCAAATTCGTTCAAGCCGGCGATCCTGGACAACGGGGTCAAGGTGATGGTGCCGCCCTTTGTCGGGCCCGATGAGATGATCATCGTGAACACCGAAACCATGGAATATTCCGAACGCGCCTAACCGGGCCTGACCGGGCCGGGCCGAGCCGGCTCAGCTCGACCGCAGCAGCGTCTTGTTCGACCCGAGCGCCGAGGCGATACGGGCGTAATGCTGTTTCTTGCCGCCTTCGTCATCGGGGCTGCGCAGCAGGATGGTTTCGGTCCGGTCCAGAATCGCCGCGGCATCGGCGCTGACCTGGGCCAGCGAGGTCTGCCGGATCGGCGTCAGCGGCCGGGTGGTGGATTGCGCACCGGCGCCGGCGGTGCGGACGTTCTGGCGCGGACGCGCCGCGTCGCGATTGGCATTGACCAGCGAGGACATGTCGCGCGAGGCGGCGTTCAGGATTTCTTTCACCTCGGCATAATCGGTGCCCGAAGGAATGCCATTGGCCATATTGCCCAGGCGTTCGGCCAGACAGTCGACGCGATAGGCCTGGTCGACCGCACCGCAGAACTGTTGGGCTGCGCCCAGCGTATTGACGATCACGTCGGTGAACTTATCCGAACCGAATTCGCCCGCCGGCATCACAAGCGTGATCAGCGCGCCGGCCGGGGTCTGGGCGGGGCTGGCCACGGGCAGTGCGGACAGGGGCAGGGCGGTCAGGGCAAGCGCGGAAAGTCGGACAAGTGGCAGCATAATCACATCTCCTGGCGGCTTCGGGAACATAGAAGCACAGAACCCATTACGGTTCAAAGGGCTTGCGCGACCTGCCGCGGTCGGGCGGCGCGGTCGGCGGAAACCCGTCACCACGCCCTCGGCCACTGTGCGGAACTTGGCCGCTGCAACCCCGGCATAGCGCGACACCGTTGATCCGCGTAGGATTTTCGTATGAGGCTGAAGACGCGAAGTTGGAATCGCGTGCCCTGGCAAGGGCCGGCCCGGGATCAGGGGAGTGAAAAGATGAAAGCATGGTTTGCAAGCGTCGCAACGGGGGCGGTCATGGCGATGGCCCCGGTGATGGCCAGCGCACAGACAGGCCCGGCCCTGGCCGAGGCGCGCGGGCGGATGGCCTGCGGCGCCGGCACGCTGGTGTCGGCCACCTATGTCGGCGGCGGTATGCTGCGGGTGACCTGCCGCGAGCCCAGCTCGGAAAACCAGTCGAACTCGCCTTCTGACTCGGCGCTTACCGGCACCGGGCTGACCGCGCCGGTGGCCGGTGCCATCATTGCCACCGTGCTGCTGGTGGCCATTGCCGGCGGTGGCGACGACGAATCCTCGACCACCACCACGACAACCACCACCACCACGGGTAATGGCGGCGTCGCCAGCCGCTGAGCAAACGCAGGCGCGCGCCCCGGACGGGTGCCGGAGCGCCGCGCCTCAGATCAGGCGCAGCGTCGCCTCGCCCGCCGTCATCTCACCCTGCGCCCGGTCCAGCCGCAGATAGGCGATGGCGCGGTTGCCGGAGCGGGTGAACACGGTGCCGGCGGCCTTGCCGTCGCTCAGGATCTCGTCGCCGGGCGCGGTCGGCCCGTCGATCTCGACCCGGCGCAGCCCCTTGCGCAACTCGGTCTTGTGCTTCATCCGCGCCGTCACCTCCTGCCCGACGTAACAGCCCTTGCGGAAATCGACACCGTTCAGCGCCTCGAACCCGGCCTCCAGCACGAAGGTGTCCGGGGTCAGTTCGATCCCCGATTCCGGGATGCAATGGGCGACGCGGATCGCGTCCCAGTTGCTGCCGTCATCGCTTTCGGGTTCGGTGCGATAGGCGCGCCAGCCCATGTCGGGATGGCGCGGGTCGGGCAGGGCGTCTGCGGGCGCCGGGCCGGTGCCGCGATGCAGGTGCAGACCGGTCTCGGCAATCTCGACCTTGGCGCGCAGCTTGTACATGGTCAGGCGGCGCACCAGGTCGTCGGCCAGCGGCGCGGCCACGTCCAGCAGGATGCTGTCGCCGTCGCGCTTCAGGAAAAAGTCCGCGATATACTTGCCCTGCGGCGTCAACAACGCGGCATAGACCAATCCCCGCTGCAGCCCGCCAATATCATTGGTCACCAGGTTCTGCAGGAAATCATCGGTCTCCGTGCCGGTCAGCCTCAGGATTCGCCGCGTGGCCATGGACATGCTCCTTCCAGTCTTGCGCCCTGTGATATAGGAAGACGCGAGGGGATGAACAGGGAACTCACGTTTGACTGCGACTATCAGTGTCATCGTACCAACCCTAGATGCCGAAAAGACCCTGCCGGGTTGCTTGCAAGCGCTGATCGAAGGGCTGATGGCCGGGCTGATCAAGGAATTGATCGTGACCGACGGCGGATCGCAGGACGCCACCTGCCATATCGCCGACGAGGCGGGCGCGGTGCTGGTCCGGGGGCCGGCCTCGCGCGGGGGGCAGCTGCGCCGGGGCGCGGCCGTGGCGCGCGGCACATGGCTGCTGGTGATCCACGCCGATACCATTCTTGAACCGGGCTGGGCGCAGGTCGTGGCCGATCACCTGGAAACGGCCGAGGGGCCGGCCTATTTCCGGCTGAAATTCCGCGCCCGCGGGCTGATGCCCACCTGGGTCGCGGGCTGGGCCAATCTGCGCTCGCTGCTGTTCGGGCTGCCCTATGGCGATCAGGGGCTGCTGATCTCGGCCGAGGATTACCAGCGCGCCGGCGGCTATCCGGATCAGCCGCTGATGGAAGATGTGGCGCTGGTGCGGGCGCTGGACCGGCCGCTGACCCGGCTGCCGGCGCGGGCGCTGACCGGCGCCGAGCGCTATCTGCGTGCCGGGTGGCTGCGCCGCGGTCTGCGCAATATCTGGACATTGGGCCGTTATCTGACCGGCGCTGACCCGACCGCGCTGGACTCAGCTTATCGGCGCTGACACCCGCCGCGCCAGGGCCAGGATGTCGGCCACCCGCGCGCTCATCGGCAGGGCCGCGCCCTCGACCTCGCCGAAAGTGGCCCAGCGTACCTCGGCCACGTCATCGGCCGCCTGCGCCTGGCCCTCGACATAGCTGCACAGCACGGCGGTCAGCAGGTAATGCACGTCGACCTGCCCGTCAGGGCCGCTGCGCAGCACGTCGACATTGGTCAGGTAACCCTGCGGCTCGGCGATGATGCCGGTTTCTTCCTGCAATTCGCGCACCGCCGCCTGCAGCGCGGTTTCGCCCCATTCCACATGGCCACCGGGAAACCCCCACAGCCCGGCATCGGGCGGGTTGCGGCGCCGCGCCAGCAGCACGTGTTCGCCCTGCAGCACAACGGCGATGGCGCCAAGAACGGGTTTGCGGGTCATGACCCGGGATCAGTCGGCGGAACAGCCCCGGATGTCAACCGCGTGGCTTTGGCCCAGAACGGTGATGCGCAGGGCCGAGCGGTTCAGCGCATAGGCGCCGCCGCCGGGTTTGGAGATGTCGCTGGCCACGGTCAGCACCGCGCCATCGCGCGACACTTCGGCCTCCGACGCCCAGAGCTCGGGATGGCCGGGTTCGATCACCGCATATTCCGCCCCGCCGGCCGGGGGCATGGCGATATGCGCGGTCAGCTTCAGACCGCCCTCTGCCGCCTCGGTCCGGCAGGTGACCGAGGTCACCCCGGCCTCGGGCGCGGAATAGGGCCGGGCCGCCAGCGCCGCGGCGATGGCCGGATTCCGTCCCGCCCCGGCGTCAAGCGCCCGGTCAAAGCGCAGCTCGGCGGGGATGCAAACCTCGCGGCAGACGCCCAGCTGCATCTCGCCACGCAGCCGCACGCGCCGATCGGCCTGTTTCGGCGTGATCTCGATGGGCAGGACCAGCTGCGATTTGTAGCCGATCGAGCGCATCCCGTTCTGATCGAAGACATGCGGCGTGGGCCAGGTGATCGCCGTGGCAGCGACATTCTGCGACCCTGCCCAGGAGAACTGCGGCGGAATGCCGGCCTCGCCCGGGGCGCGCCAATAGGTTTTCCACCCGTCCTGCAGGGTCAACCGCAAGGCCGCCAGATAGGTGCCGCGCGCGGTCTGTCCGCCATCGAGCACGTCGAGGCGCACCACCTCGTCAACCGAGGTCTGCGCCGCCGCGTGGAGCGGGGAAAGCGCCAGGCACAGCACAAGCGGAAGGAACTTGGTCTTGATCATGCGCTTTAAATGTGCCGGTGGCGCGGGATTGCCAAGTCACGTTCAGGTCAACGGAATGAAGGATTTACCGGCTGTTGCCGAGGTGCTTGCGGTTTTCCATGGGCGTCGCCATGTTGAACCTGTGATTTCCGTTCGACAAGTGTGAATGGGTCTGGAAGGATGCAGGTATGAATCTGACCGGAAAACTGCTGATCGCGATGCCTGGCATGGGTGATCCGCGGTTCGAACGCTCGGTGGTCTTCGTTTGCGACCACAATCGGAAGGGCGCGATGGGGCTGATCGTCAACAAGCCCGCACAGGATGTGCGGCTTGCCGACCTGTTCGAGCAGCTCTCGATCCAGGCCGAGACCGCTTCGGGGGACGGGCCGGTGTATTTCGGCGGTCCGGTCGAAGGCTCGCGCGGATTTGTCCTGCACAGCGGCGATTACAGCTCGAAAATCCAGTCCCTGGCGATTGGCGATGAATTCTGCATGACCGCGACACTGGATATCCTGGAAGATATCGCCAGCGGCACCGGGCCCGAGCGGGCGCTGATGATGCTGGGCTATTCCGGCTGGGGGCCCGGACAGCTGGAATCGGAAATCGCCGCCAATGGCTGGCTGACCGCCGAAGCCGAGGCGGCGCTGGTTTATGATCTGGAAGACAGCGAGAAATGGGGCGCGGCGCTGCATTCGCTGGGGGTGGACCCGCTGACCCTGTCCGCCAGCGCCGGGCACGCCTGATCCGCCGATGTCCTGGCGGGGGCATCGGTCTAAGGTTTTGCTATATAATCTTGATTGGTGTGTCCCGCGTCCCGGCGCGCGGGCGCGACGCGCCTCAGCCCCGCGGCGCCGCCGCGCGG
>NZ_PGTB01000010.1 GCF_002786325.1 Pseudooceanicola lipolyticus
CGTGCCCAGCAGCGCCACCAGTTCGGCGTAATCGGCCAGCCCGCCCAAGCTGTGCAGCCTGAGCGCCGCCCCGACCGAGCCGCCGGCCAGCGCGGTCAGGTGGTCGGTTTCGGCGGGCAGGTCGGCGCCGGTCTGTTGCAATGCCGCTTGCATGTCAGCCGCGTCCAGCGGCGACAGCCGCAGGGTGCGGCAGCGCGATCGGATGGTGGGCAACAGACGCGAGGGCTGGTGCGAGACCAGCAGCAGCGTGGTGCGTGCCGGCGGTTCCTCCAGCATCTTCAGCAGCGCGTTGGCGGCGCTGATATTCATCTCGTCGGCGGCGTCCACGATCACCACCCGCCGCCCGCCATCGGCGGCGCTGAGCCCGAAAAACCGGGTCAGGCGGCGGATATCCTCGACCACGATCTGGTCGCGCAGCCGCTTGGTATCGGCGTTGACCGAGCGGGTGATGCTGGCCAGCCCCGGTTCGGCCCCGGCGGCGATGCGCCGGGCCACCGGATGCTCGGGGTCGATGGTCAGCGTCGTGGGCGGCGGCGGTGCGCCGAACAGCCCGTCCTCCTGTGCCGGCGGGGTGGCCAGCAGGAACCGGGCGATCTGCCAGGCCAGCGTGGCCTTGCCGATGCCGCGCGGCCCGGTGATCAGCCAGCCGTGGTGCAGCCGGTCGCGCCCGTAGGCATCCAGGAACGCCGTCTCGGCGGCCTGTTGGCCGAACAGGCGCGGCGTGTCGCGCGGATGCGGCGCGCCGGGGGCCTGGTCGGGGGCGGGAATGTCGTCGCTCATGTCAGAGCGTCTAGCACGATCTCCCGGACTTCCGCAGCCACCAATTCGATCGCGCGGTTGCCATCGACCACGCGGAACCGGGCGGGAAATTCCCGCGCCAGCGCCAGGAACCCGGCGCGCATCTTGCGCTGCAGGTCGGGGCCGAACTCTTCAAACCGTTCCTCGTGGCCATTGCGCGACAGGGCGCGGCCCAGCCCGGTATCGGGGTCCATATCAATCAGCACGGTCAGGTCGGGGTCGCGCGCGATCATCAGGTCGTGCAATTGGTCCACCAGCCCGCGCAGATCGCCGCGCGACAGGCCCTGGTACATCCGCGTGCTGTCGGCAAAGCGGTCGCAGATCACCACCTGGCCGCGGTCCAGCGCCGGGGCGATGGTGCGTTCCAGGTGATCGCGGCGGGCGGCGGTGAACAGCAGGATCTCGGTTTCCGCCGACCAGCGGTCGGGATCGCCTTCCAGCACCAGCGCGCGGATTTCCTCGGCGCCCGGCGACCCGCCCGGTTCGCGTGTCAGTACCACGTCGCGGCCCAGCCCGCGCAGCGCTTCGGCCAACAGACGGGCCTGGGTGGATTTGCCCGAGCCGTCGATCCCCTCGAAGGTGATGAACAGGCCGCGTCCGGCGCTGTCTTGCGGTGTCACGACGCGTCCGACGGGCCGTTGATGAAGCGTTTGAACAGCTGTTCCGCCGCGGTGCGGACCTTGATGCCAAAGCCGCCCTTGGGCACCGCGTGTTCGGCCACCAGCGTGCGGCGGATCTCGGGCAGGTCCTGCGGCTTGATCACCAGCTCGGCCAGTTCCTGGCCCTGCTGGATCGGCGCCTCGACCGGGCCGCGATAGACCACCTCGGCCTCAACATTGTCATCGGACAGCACCGGCAGCAGCACCACCAGATCCTCGGCGGGCACCAGCCCTACCGATTGCTCCCGCCCCATCCAGACTTCGGCCTCGGCGACCGGGGTGTTGGCATGGGCAACGGTTTTTTCGGCAAATTGGCGAAACGACCAGTTAACGATGGCCGCGGACTCCTCGGACCTTTGACGTTCCGAGTTCAGGCCGGAGACCACGAAGATCACCCGCCGGTCGCCCTGCCGGGCCGATCCGACCAGGCCATAGCCGGCCTCCTGCGTGTGGCCGGTCTTGAGCCCGTCGGCGCCGATGCCCATGGTCAGCAGCGGGTTGCGGTTGTTGACGTTCGAGGGCGCGCGGCCGTCGAATTCATACTCGGTCTCGGCAAAGAGCGGGTAGAATTCCGGGAAATCGGTGATGATGTGGTTGGCCAGGATCGCCAGGTCCTGCACCGACATGCGATGGCCCGCCTGGGGCCAGCCATTGGAATTCATGAAGGTCGAATGTTCCATGCCCAGCTGCTGTGCGCGTCGGGTCATGTAGCGCGCGAACCCCGCCTCGGTGCCATCGGGGCTGAGCGCCTCGGCAATCACCGCGCAGGCGTCATTGCCCGACAGCACGATAATGCCGCGCAGCAGATCCTCGACGCGCACCTTGTCCTGGGTGTCGAGGAACATGGTCGAGCCGCCATAGCTCATCGCGTGGGACGACACCGGCAGGCGTTCGTCCAGGGTCAGCCGCCCGTCGCGGATCGCCTCGAAGGCGACATAGAGCGTCATCAGCTTCGACATCGAGGCCGGCGGCAGCGGTTCCTCGGCGTTTTTCGACAGCAGGACGGTGCCCGTCGACTGATCCAGCACATAGGCGGCGCGGGCCTGGGTATCGAAGGCCATCGCAGGCAGCGCGCCGACGATCAGGATCAGCGGCGCGGCAAGAAATCGGGCGGCAAACGGCACAGGTCAGACTCCTGTCAGTTGGTCACGGCATAGGCGTCAATGAAGCCGACATCCTTGATCTTGTCCAGCAGGGCGGTCCGCTCTGAGCCGGTCCGTGCCGGTCCGACCACGACCCGCCAGAAGGTTTTGCCGCTGGAGGATTGTTCGAAGATCGTCGGCACCATGCCGGCCTCGCGCATCCGGTTGGCGGTGCGCCCGGCATTGTCCTGTACGTTGAAGATGCCAACCTGAATATAGGGTTTTTCCAGTTCGGATTTCCACGGGGCCGGAGCCGATGCCGGAGCGGCAGGAGCGGAGGCGGGGGCCGCTGCGGGCAGCGGCGCGGCGGCGACCGCCTCGGCCTCGTTCAGCACCGCGGCGACCGGCTGCGGGTTCAGCACGCTCAGCGGCTCGCCCACCTTGTCCGCGTTGCGTCCGAACAGCGGCTTGCCGAACAGCGGTTTGCGCTCTGGCCGGTCCTCGGCCAGCGCGGTCTCCACCGTCTCGCCGATCACTTCGGGCTCGGCTTCGGATGCGGCCAGGGCTTCGGCATCCATCGCTTCCGTCCGGGCCTTGCCGAACAGGCGCTGGCCGAACCAGCCCTTGCGCGCCGGTGCCTCGGCGGTGGAATAGGTCGGCGCTTCGTCCGCGTCGGATATCTGCTCTGCGTCGCTGCCGGGAACGGGGCCTGCCGGCGGGCGGGTGGCGGCCAGCGCCTCGGCGGTGTCCGCGGCAATCGCGTCGGGCTCGGCGGTGGCGTTCTCAACCGGGGCGGGCAGGGTTTCGGCGCTGACCACTGGTGCTTCGCTCACCGGCTCGACGGCGGCGATGGCCGGGGTCTCGGGGTCGGCGGAGTCAACCGGCGCCTCTTCGATCTCTTCCCGGCGCAGGGCGATGACACTCAGTTTTTCCGGCGCACCGGCCAGCAGTTCCAAGGCTTCGGCGGCATCCGAGGACACCTGGATGCGCGGCCCCGGCTGGTCGCGTTCGCGCCGGAACAGCGCGCCGATCACCACCTGGCCATTCGCGGTGTTGCGGATGATCACCCGTTCCGGTTCGTCGACATCCGGATGCGCCACCCAGACACCGCCCAGCGACGGCCGCCCGTCCCACAACCCCGCCTCGGTGGCGGAAAACACGCTGGGCGCCTCGACATCGCGCTGCGACAGCTTGGTTGCGGTATTCGCGTTGCGCGACACCTGTTCTTTCGCGCCGGTATTTTGCAGGAAGGACAATGGCTGCCCGTCGGTACAGGCCGACACCGCCGCCACGGCCAGAAATGCGCCTGTCAGACGTGCCGCCCGTCCGCTCACAAATCGTGCTTCGCTCATCCTCGAAGTCCCTTGCCTGTAGGGGCGCGTGTTCCGCCCGGTTGCCGGTTGCCCGGTCTTGCTGCTGCGCGGATCTTGTGACCGCCTTTTCAGCACCATAGCGCGACGCGGGCTTCAAGGAAAGTCTGCAGGTATCATCCGCGTGGAATTGGTGTTTTTGCCACCCAGGTTCCCCGAGTCCCGTGCTGAACGATTGCACTTTGCAGGGTAGATGCGTAAGGAGTTTCGAGGGTCAGTGGCCGAGCGGTCGAAGGCACCAGTCTTGAAAACTGGCAGGCGTGGAAGCGTCTCGTGGGTTCGAATCCCACCTGGCCCGCCATTACCCCCTATCTCTGATGGGACAGTCGTTCCTTTCCTGTTTTCGCCGATTTTCCAGCTGCTTGGGCGACGCCGTTTTATGGGGGAGACGAGCGTGAACCCCAAGCGCGCGATTTTCCTGTGCTGACTCTGTCAGGCGCTTCGGTTCGCGCCAGATGTCCCTGCCAACCGGGAAATATCGAAGAGACCTGCTGCATTCCGGCGTTTTGAGTGATTTTCGCCCTGCATACGCTCTCAGTATCAATGGGTTGTAGAAATATTGCCCCGTGCTAACGGCCCCTCTCCACGCCTTCTGGGCGCGTCAATCGGCGATCCGACGGGGTCAAACTGAGCAGTTATTATCCTATAATCGGAACAAGTAGGGATTTCTGTTCCGATATTCGCTATGGGATTGCCCGTTCGGCATGGTGCCTTAGTCAGGTGGAAGGAGAAACGGCATAGAGGTGAAACGCGATGTGGCGCATCGGGATCGATTCCGGCGGGACCTTCACGGATGTCTGCCTGATCGATGAGAACGGCGGGGACGTGCACATCTGGAAGGTGAGCTCGACCCCAGATGATCCCTCGCGCGGAATCGCGCGCGCCTTTGCGGAGGGGCTTGAGCGATCCGGTGCCGACGCGGCCGATGTGGCGTTCTTCGGCCATGGGACGACGGTTGCCACCAATGCGCTGATCCAGCACCGTGGAGTGAAAACGGGGGTGATCACCACTGCCGGGTTCCGCGACCTGTTGGCCATCGCCCGTCAGAAGCGCCCCCATCTCTACGATATGTCCGCCGACAAGCCGCAAGAGCTGGTGCCACGCGATCTGCGCCTGGGGGTGCCCGAACGATTGCGGCGCGACGGTACGGTCGAGTTGCCATTGGACGAGGACGCCCTGCGCGAGGCCGTCCGCAACCTGGTCGAGCAGGGCGTCGAGGCCATTGCCATCAGCTTTCTCTATGCCTTCCTCTCCGATGCGCATGAACGTCGAGCCGCCGAGATCGTCGCGGAAGAGGCGCCCGGCGTCTTTCTGTCGCTCTCGCACGAGATCGCGCCGGAATTCCGCGAGTACGAGCGCCTGTCCACCACCACCGTCAACGCTTATCTCGGACCGGTGATGCACGGCTATGTCTCGGCGCTGAAATCGCGGCTGGCGGATGCGGGGCTCCGCGTCGCTCCGCACCTGACCCAGTCGAACGGGGGCGTCACCGGCTTTGACCAGGCCGCGGCGGTCTCAGTGCGCACCGTCCTTTCCGGGCCCTCCACCGGAGTCGTCGCGGCGCAGGCGCTGGGGCTGCTGACGGGCATTCCGGACCTGATCACCTTTGACATGGGGGGAACCAGCTCGGATGTCGCGCTTCTGTCCGGCGGTACCTGCCGGCTGGTGGCCGAAGCCGAGGTGCATGGCTACCCGCTTAAGACCCCGATGCTGGACATTCATACCGTGGGCGCCGGGGGCGGGTCGATCGCCTACGTGGACAATGGCGGGCTGCTGAAGGTCGGCCCGCGCAGCGCGGGCGCCCATCCCGGACCGGCCTGCTATGGGCTGGGATCGGATGAGCCGACGGTGACGGATGCCAACGTCGTGTTGCAGACCCAGAATCCGGAGGCCCTGCTGAACGGGCAGATGCCCATCGACCGCGACCTGTCGCTGGCGGCGGTCGGGCGACTGGCGGATCAACTGGGCCTGGGGGTGATGGAAACCGCGGACGGGATACTCGACATTGTCACGGCGAACACGGCCAAGGCGATCCGGCTGATCTCGGTCCAGCGTGGCCACGATCCGCGCGGCTATGCCCTGGTGGCCTTTGGTGGGGCGGGACCCGTCCACGCCGCACGCTTGGCAGACGAACTGGGCATGGACCGGATCGTGATCCCGCGCACACCGGGCGTGTTGTGCGCGCTCGGCCTGCTGATGACCGATCTCCGGACCGATTACGCGACCACCCGCATCCGCCTGCTGGAGGACGTCACGCAGGAGGAGATTGTGGAAATCTTCGACGGGCTGATGGCCCAGGCCGACGCCTGGTTCGATCAAGAGAACATCGCTCCGCAGTCCCGCAGCACCGCGCTGCGCGTCGACATGCGCTATTCCGGCCAGAACTACGAGATCTCGGTCGATCTGCCTGGCGGGCGCATCGGACCGGACAGCCTTGCTGCCCTGCGTGATGGTTTCCTCGAGCAGCACGAGCAGCTCTATGGTTTTGTCGCGGATGGGGACGCGATCCAGATGGTGACCTGGCGCCTGCAGGCAACGGGCATGGTGCCCAAGGCCAGGATGCCCTCATTTCCCGAGGGCGGCCCGGATGCCTCGGCCGCACGCACGGGCAGCCGTCCTGTCTGGATGCGGCAGGCCGGCGGTTTTGTTGAAACGCCGATCTATGACCGCGCTGCGCTGAGCCCCGGCAACGAGATTGCCGGCCCGGCGATCATCGACCAGCTCGACACCACGACCGTGGTGCCGCCGGGCATGACGGCCCGTGTCGATAGCCACCTGACCCTGATCCTGGAACGCAACGCATGAGCGAGAGTCTGAACCCCGTTACCGTCGAGGTCATCGGCAGCGCGTTTTCTTCCGCTGTCGACGAAATGGGCGAGGCGCTGGTGCGCGCCAGCCATTCCACCAACATCAAGGAGCGGCGCGACTGTTCCACCGCGCTGTGCACCGCCGCGGGCGAGATCCTGTGTCAGGCCGAGCACATTCCCATGCATCTGGGCAGCTTCCTGCAATTCGTGCCGCGCCTTTTGGCGGACTACCCGGTCGAGGAGCTTCGCCAGGGGGACGTTTTTATCGGGAACGATCCCTATGCGGGCGGCGGAACTCACCTGCCGGATATCGTGATGGCTGAACCGATCTTCGTCGATGACACGCTTTTCGGCTGGGCGATCAACACGGCGCACCATTCCGATTTCGCCGATCGCGGCCACGCCCATATCTATCAGGAAGGGTTGCGGATCCCGCCGATCCGGCTGCAGCGCGATGGTATCAGCCAGGCGGAAGTCATGCGGCTGTTCCTGCTGAATTGCCAGGTGCCTGCGGAGCGGATGTCGGACCTGCGGGCGCAGATGGCGGCAAATCGTTTGGGCGTCTTGCGGATTCAGGAGCTGTGTGCACGCTTTGGGCCGGAGACGGTCCGCAGGGCCGGCGCGGAGTTGATGGACTATGCCGAGCGCAAGATGCGGGCGGGGATTGCTGCGCTTCCCGATGGGACCTGGACCTTCTCGGACGTCTTCGAAACCGAAAGCCTGGTCGAGCACACGACCCTGTCGGTCGCGCTGACTGTTTCCGGTGATGAGATGCGTCTGGTTTTCGACAGCCCGGCACAGGTGCGCGCAGGACTTAACGTGATCTTCACGGCGCTGCAGGCAACGGTCTACTATGCGGTGAAATCGGTGGTCGATCCGACGATCCTTCCAAATGCTGGGCTGGCCCGGCCGCTGACCTTGGAGGCGAAGCCCGGAACGCTGCTCAACTGTGTGCATCCGGCCGCGGTGGATGGGCGGATCTCGGCCTGTCAGCGGGTGGTTGACCTGATCCACGGCGCCCTGGCCCAGGCGGCGCCGGATCGCGTCAACGCGGCATCCTGCGGTTCCGTGCACGTCGCCAGTTTCAGCGGTACGCGGCCCGACGGCAGCATCTGGGTCTACCTCGAGACCATTGCCGGCGGGGCCGGAGCCCGGCCCGACAAGGACGGGCTGGACGCTGTTCAAGTGCACATGACCAACACATCGAACCTGCCGCTGGAGGCGCTGGAAAGCGAATATCCGATCACCCTGGTGGAGTATGAATTCGCGGAGACAAGCGGTGGTGACGGCACCTGGCTGGGTGGCATGGGGGTGCGCCGGACCTATCGTATCGAGGCTGACTGTCGGGTGCAGATCATGGGCGCGCGGCTGACCTCGCGCGCCTGGGGTCTGGACGGAGGCGGCCCTGGGGCCAGCGGCGCGTTTCGGATCAACGGTGATCCGAATGCGATCGATCTTTCCGGCAGCGCGGATCTGCGCGCCGGTGATCTGTTCGAGGTGATCACACCCGGCGGAGGCGGCCACGGGGCGCCATCGGGGCGTGCTGCAATCCTGCGCGCGGCGGATAGCCGTGCCGGACGAAGCGCGGCCCCGGCGTGACCAGTTCGGGCAAGTCCTCCAACGCCGCCCGAGCGGCGCGGATCCTGGCGGCGCTGGGCGAGGCGGGGGCGAAAGGGCTCTCGCTGACCGGTCTGGCGGAAACGCTGGGAGACACCCGCGCGCCAGTGCATCGGGCGCTTGCCGCCCTGGTCGAGCATGGCTTTGTGCTGCAGTCAGGGCGGCGCGGCAACTATCACATCGGGCCCGCGATCCACGCGATCGCCATGAAGTCCGTTGCGGTCGGCGAATTGACCCGGGCGCTGCGTCCACTGCTGATCGACATCGCTGCCGAGACCGGTCTGCCGACCTTCCTTATGGCGCGGGCGGGTTTTGATTCCGTCTGCCTCGACTGGCAGAGCGGCTTCTCCACCGTGCCCGCGATGTTCGACGGGATTGGCGGTCGGCTGCCGCTGGGTGTCGGCGTCGGTGGCCTCGTCGTGCTGGGAGAGATGGATGCGGAAGGGCGTGAACAGGTGCTGCGCCTGAATGCCCCCCGATTCGCCGATTGGGGTCTGAAAGAGGCCGATATCCGCGCCGAGCTTGCGCTTTATGCCGCGCAGGGATGGCTCTTGGTCTCCCGCCGGTCCGGGGCGGTCGACATCTGCAGCCTGGCGAAACCGGTGCGTGGCGGCCACGGCGTGGAACTGGCGGTGTCCGTGCTGGCGCCGGGACGCGACATGGAAGAGGGTCTGAAGGCCCGCGTCATCGACAGTTTGTCCCGCCACTTGTCGCGGCGGGAAGTGTGACGATGTCCTCAGCCAGCCTCTGCCTGGCGCGCGGCCAGCGCCTGTATCACCCGATCAGTGCCATCATCGATGGCTTGGCAGATGGCCTCGCCCGCCGAAGCCGGGTCTCTTGCGCGCAGCGCGGCGATCAGCGCGGCGTAATTGGCGTGTTCGGTGCGGCTCGCGCCTGGGTCGGGAAAGAGATAGTTGAAGCCCGGCCCGGCGCGCAGCCACAAAGTCTCTATTGTCTGCAGCAGGATCGGCATCCCCGCTGCGGTATAGAGCGAAAAGCGCAGCGCCTTGTTTTCCCTCAAGGCTTCGTGGGGATCAGCGGTGTGTTTCGCTGCGATATAGGCCTTCACGCGGGATTCGAGGGCATCGATCTCCTGGGGCGAGATCTTCACGGCCGCGGTCTCTGCTGCAAGCGTTTCAACGCGCTTTCGGATGGCGCCCAGTTCGACATAGTTCTCGACGGTCATCACCGGAACACGGAACGAACTGGCCGGTTCCGCAGTCAGCACGCCGGAGGCAACGAACCTCACCAGCGCCTCACGCACCGGCGTGATGCTCATGCCCAGCGATTCCGCAAGCTCTTTCGTTACAAGCCGGGTGCCCGGCTCCAACCGGCCCTCGATCAGGGCATCACGCAACTGGCCCTCGACATGGTCGGTCAGACTCTTGCGGGGCGGGGCGCTGAAACCAGTCTGCTTCAAAAAGTATCTCCTGCGAAAGCATCTGTTCGGACAAAGGCGGCGAAAGCTTGTCGTGATGATGATATATGATATATTGTGTTCGTAATCCAGACGGAAGGCGACGTGAACAAACCGTCGGATCCAGTCCGCCCCCAATCCAACAGGAGTGAATAAAACATGAAATACCTACCGGCCTTCGCCCTGGGACTTGCGCTGGCGTTTCCAGCGTCAGCGACACTTGCACAGAACGGTACGCTCGTCATCGGACGTTCGGCAACGACCAACGCAATGGACCCGGGGTTTCTTCGGGAAGCCGCAACTATCGTCGACAATATCTTCGACACGATGGTCATGCGCGATACCGAAATGAACTTGGTCCCCGGGCTGGCAACCGAATGGACAGCGGTCGACGACACGACCTGGGAATTCAAGCTGCGTGAGGGTGTCACCTTCCACAATGGCGAACCCTTTGACGCAGAAGCGGTGAAGTTCAGCCTCGAGCGTGTTCTGAACCCCGACAATAACGCGCCGACGATCTCCTACATCCGCACGATTTCCTCGGTCGAGGTGGTGGATCCGATGACGGTACGCATCACGACCTCGGCGCCCGATCCGCTTCTGCCGACGCGGATGAGCCGCTATCCCGCCTATATCGTGCCGCCGAAGTATATCGAGGAGAACGGCCAGGACCACTTCGCCAACCATCCGGTCGGTACCGGCGCCTACACATTCGTCGATTTTGTCCCGGACGAGCGCGTCACGCTGGCCGCCAACCCCGACTACTGGCGCGGCACTCCGGATATCCAGACCGTGATCTGGCGCCCGATTCCCGATGCCACGGCGCGGATCACCTCGCTGATCACCGGAGAGGTCAACCTGATCGAGGATGTGCCCGTTGATCTGGTGTCGCTGCTGGAACAGACCCCCGATGCCGACCTGGTTCAGGTCAAGAACGGCGGCCTGACGATCTATCTCGGCCTGCGCATGGACAAGGCACCGCTTGACAACGTCAAGGTGCGTCAGGCGCTCGATCACGCCATCGACCGGGTGTCGATCACCGAAAACCTGTTGGGTGGTCTTGCAACGCCGAAGGGCACGCAGGTTGGCGCGGCCGATTTCGGCTATCTCGATCTGCCTGTACCGGCCTACGATCCCGAACTCTCCAAGACGCTGCTGGCCGAGGCCGGCTTTCCGGATGGTTTCGAGATCACCATGCAATCGTCCTTCCGCTACATGAAAAACGCCGAAGTTGCGCAGACCATCGCGCAGCAATTCGAGGACATCGGCCTGTCGGTGAATCAGGAAACCATGGAATGGTCGGTCTACACGCAGACCGTGCCGTTCGAGGGACCGATCTATATGCTGGGCTGGGGGTCCACCCAGACGCTTGACGCCGACGCCGCGATCTATGCGATTATGAAGTCGGGCGAGCCTTATTCAGGCGCCTCGATCCCGGAGCTGGATGCCCTGTTGGACGAGAGCCGCTCGACAGTCGATCCGGATGCTCGCGAGAAGATCCTGCAAGACATCCAGGCTCTGGCTGCCGAACAGGTGCCGTTGATCACGCTCTATCAGGAAGACAAACTGATGGGTAAAGCGCCCAACGTTGAATTCGAGGGTCGTGCCGACGCGCGGATCCCGGTTTTCGAAATCAAGATGGACTGAACCCGTGACCGGACGTTTGCGCCTCAAGGGGAACGAGGATGCCGCCTTGGCGATCGTCCTGCTCATCGCTGCCGTTCTGTTCTGTGTGCTGGTGCCGCTGGCCTGGCCGCTGGATCCGCTGCGCGGTGACATCTCCGCGACGTTCAAACCTCCGATGACGCTGGTGGGGGACACGTTGCACCCCCTCGGAACCGATCAGCTCGGGCGAGATCTTCTCGCCCGGCTGGGGCTCGGGACGCTGGTCTCTTTCGGGATCGTCCTCGTCGCGGCGCTGATTTCGGTCGTGCTGGGAACCGCGCTCGGCATGATCGCGGGTTATTTCGGCGGCTGGGTGGACGCGCTGATCATGCGCCTTGTCGACATCCAGCTTGCCGTGCCCTTTATCCTTCTGATCCTGCTTCTGGTCTCCGTTCTGGGGCCGTCGATGACAAACCTGGTGATCGTGCTGGGGCTGACGGGCTGGGCCATCTTTGCCCGTGTCGCACGGGGCCGAACGCTGGAGGTGCGGGAATTGGAGTACATCGACGCCTCGCGCGCCATGGGGCTTTCGGATATGGCGATCATCTTCCGTCATGTGTTGCCCAACATCATCGGCCCGCAAACCGTGTTGCTGACGTTGGATCTGCCAAGGCTGATCATCCTCGAGGCCTCGGTCGGTTTTCTGGGCCTCGGGGTCCAGCCGCCGATGCCGACGCTGGGTAACCTGATCGGCGAGGGTCGGTCGGTTATTCTGATCGCCAATTGGCTTGTCCTTTACCCGGGCCTGATGATCGGGGCTCTGGTCATCGGCTGTAACCTCTTCGGCGACTGGCTGGTCCGCCGAGCCGAAAGCAAGGTGTCCTGATGAAAGGCCTGCGCTTCCTGTTCTCCCGTGCCGTTCAAGGCCTAATCGTGATGTTCGGCGTCTCGCTTCTGGTGTTCTTTGCACTGTTTCTGACCGGTGATCCCGCGGTGTTGATGATGGCGCCGGATTCCACCGCGCAGGAGATCGCCGATTTCCGGGAGGCCATGGGGTTCAACGATCCCATCATCGTGCAATACGGCCGGTTTCTGGTGGATGCATTGCGGGGAGACCTGGGCAATTCGCTGCGTTACAGCCGCCCGGCAATGGAGCTGCTGACCGAGCGGCTGGGCGCAACCGCGTTGCTGGCATTGTCGGCGCTGCTGTGGTCCTCGCTTCTGGGCTTTGTGCTGGGCGCGATTTCTGCCGTGCGCCGCAACAGCCCGATCGACTTCGCGATCCGCGTCATCTCTCTGTTGGGGCAGGCTGTTCCGGTGTTCTGGCTGGCGCTGATGCTGATCATTCTGTTCTCTCTGAACCTGCGCTGGCTGCCGTCCAGCGGCTATGGCAGCTTCCAGCAGCTGATCATGCCCTCGCTGGCGCTTGGCGCCTACTATCTGTCGGCCATCACGCGCCTTGTCCGTTCCAGCCTGATCGAGACCTTGGGCGAGAACTATATCCGCACCGCACGTGCCAAGGGTTTGTCGGAATGGCGGATCGTCGTGCGCCATGCGCTGCGCAACGCGATGATCCCGGTCGTGACCCTGCAGGGGATGTACCTTGCCTCCTTGATGGGAGGGGCGCTGGTCACCGAGATCATCTTTGCCTGGCCCGGCATCGGTCGACTGGCCGTCGAGGCCATCCAGAACCGTGATTTCCCGGTCGTGCAGGCGGTGGTGCTGTTTGCTGCGCTGGTCTTCGTGGTGGCGAACTTCCTTGTCGATGTGGCCTATACTTGGCTGAACCCGCGGATCCGTCTGTGACCAGCTTGCTGCCAGAAGCGTTGGAACTCACCGCGCGCTGGTGTGCCATCCCCTCGCATGCGGGCGATCGACCGGCACAGGCCCGGATGGCCGCCACGCTGCTGGACTGGCTCACATCCGAACTGGGAGCGCAGATCATTGCGCCCGGCGACGATCGGGGGGAAACCCCGGTGATCCATGCCCGGATCGACACCGGTGCGGAACGGACCGTGATCCTCTACAACATGTACGACGTCATGCCCGCCACGGCCGAGGGCTGGCGAGTCGATCCCTGGACCGGTGGGCACGCCCGGCTGGACGGAATCGGCGAAGTCTGGATCGGACGTGGCGCCGAGAACAACAAGGGCCCGCTTGCGGGAATGCTGGTGGCGCTGCGCGACCTGCATAACCGGGGTCAGCTGGGGGTCAATGTCGAGATCCTGCTCGACGGAGAGGAGGAGCAAGGCTCGCCCTCGATGCGCCGCTATCTTGCAGCGCCAGATTGCCCATTGCCGCATTGCGCCGGGGGTCTCTTTCCCAGTTTTTGTGAATATGGCGGGGGGGCGCCCCGCATCTACCTCGGCTTTTCCGGGATCGCCAAGGGGCGGTTGGTCGCGGAGGGCGGGGAATTCGGTGGCCCGCGCAGCGCCATCCATTCCAGCAACGCGCCCTGGATCGCCAATCCGGCGCGTCTGCTGGTCGACGCTTTGGCCGGCTTTGGCGGGGTCGCGACCGGCCAGCTGGATCAGATCGAACTCGACGCCGAGGCCGAAGCGTTGATTGCCGAGCTGGCGGACACCTTCGATCCGGAGGATGAGCTGATGTTCCGGACCGCCGACCGCTATGCCCTCGACGGCGGCGCCAGGGAGCTGCTGCGCCACGTGTTGCGCACCGCCTCGCTGAACATCTCTTCGCTGATGACGATGCCCTCTGGCGATACTGCCGTAATCCCGCCACGGGCCGAGGCGCTGTTCGACCTGCGAACCCCGCCCGGGCAGCAGGCAGAGACCTGGCTGGAAAACCAGCGCGCCCGCTTCCATGGAACCCCTGTACGGCTGGAGGTCGGCGAGATCGCCCCCGGCGTCCGCTTCCGTGCTGACAGTCCCGGTGTTGCGGCCTTGCGGGCGGCCTATGCCGCGACGTCGACGGCGCCGCAGGTTTGGCCCTGGGCCATCGGCTCGGCGCCCGGACATGCCTTTGCGCGCCATGCCGACAGTTTCCTGATCGGTGGCGCTGGGCGCGGCGGCCATGCGCATGGCATCGACGAGTTCCTGGTGATTGAAGGCCTTGGCCGCTTCATCGCATCGGTGCAGACATGGCTGGGCCGGATGGGGCCGCTATGAGCGAACTTTTCCTGACGAAAGATGACCTGCTCGCCGCCGGAGCGCTCGACTGGGATGCGGCGCTGGCTGACATCCGCGATGCGCTGGCCTTGCTGCGGAGTGGCGAGGCGGTGATGGCGGCAGAAAACGTCCTGCCGCTTGGCCCGGACCCGCGGGACAAGGGCTATGGCTTGCCGGCGCGCGTGGGTGGACGATTTAACGCCGCCGGCCTGAAGTGGACGCTGCACCGGGCCGAGACCCCGGCGGGTGGCGAGGCCATCACCTCCCGCACCGTGCTGAACGATCTCGGTACCGGGCAGGCGATGGCGATCCTGGACAGCGCCATGCTGACCCGCGTGCGGACAGCAGCCTTGTCCGGCGCAATTGTGCGAGCGCTGGTGCCGGGGGTGAAACGTCTTGCCGTTCTTGGCGCCGGGGCGCAGGCGCGGATGCATCTCGACATGGCGCTGGCGCTGTTTCCCGACCTGCGCCAAGTGCACCACTGGACCCCGTCGGGCCGCGCGTTGGCGGATAACCTGCCCGAAGGGATTGCGCTTGTTGCCCATGACACGCCGACAGCGGCCAGTCTTGCCGGAGAGGTGACGTTCGCCTGCACCTCCGCGCCCGAGCCGTTTCTGGGCCCGGTGGTCATGCGTCCGGGCACCTTGCTGCTGCAGACTGGCTATCACGAGGTCAGCTTTGACGCGATCGACACGGCGGATGCGGTGACCTGCGACCTGTGGGGCGAGTTCGCCCGCACCAGCGCCAAGAGCCTGTTCCAGATGTACCGGGCCGGGCGCTTTGCCGAAAACCGCGTGGCCGCCGACGCCGCCGCGATTCTGCTGGACGGTTGGCGGCCCGCGCCAGACGCCTGCATCTATTTTTCCAGCTTCGGGCTGAACATCTTCGACATTGCCTTCGCCGCGCGCCTGACGCGGCGGGCGGCGGATCTCGGCCTTGGGCTGACGCTTGCCCCGTGACCATTGGAAAGGATCGACCTTATGACCGTGACCATCTCTGCAACCGAGCTCATCGCACGTTTGGACGAACCGGGCCTCGTGCTTGTCGATGCGCGTTCGCAGGAGGAATGGAAGCAGGCGACCTTGCCGGGTGCGATCTTCGTCAATGTCTATGACTATTTCGTACCCGAGAGCACTGAGCAGGGGTACGCAGGGATGGCGGCGGGTGCGGCACGGGCCTTTCGCGAGGTGGGGCTCGGCCAAGCAAAAACGGTCGTCTGGTTCGAGGAGGAGACCGGGATGCGGTCACCGCGCGGCCTGTGGTTCCAAGAGCTTTTGGGGCTGGAGGGCGGCCTGATCCTCGACGGTGGTCTGCAGGCCTGGGTCAAGGCAAACTGCACCCTGGCACCGGGTGAGGGGGCGGCGGTCGACATCACCCATGGCGCAGGGCCTGCGCCCGAGGGCTGGCGGCCCGAGTTGGCCCTGACCCGCGAGGCCCTGTTGCATCCCGACCAAGATCTGCAAATCTTCGATGTGCGCCGCCCGACGGAATTCGATGGCAGCTTTGCCCATGACTGCTGTGCGCGTGGCGGCCGCATTCCCGGCGCGTTGTTCGAGTTCTACGAGGACATGTTGCGCGATGGAAAATACCGCCCAGCGGAAGAGATCCGGGCCGGCGCGCTTGCTGCCGGGTTGGATCCGGATAAGCCCGTGGTCACCTATTGCCACCGGGGCGCCCGCGCCGCCACGGCGCTCTACGGGTTGCGGCTGGCAGGTTTCCGGGATGTCGGGATTTTCGTGGGGTCGTGGCACGAATGGGCTGCGGACGAGACCCTGCCGATGGAAACCGGCGCCGCGGTCTGAGGCGTCACAGCCAGGACTGCAGCTGCAGACGCCCGTCCTTGAAGCGTGAGAAGCGGAAGTCGGCAAGGTCGACCTCCGATTCCGCGCCGGTCGCAAGGGCGGCCAAGGCCACGCCCGCGCCGGGGCCGATCCCGAACCCATGGCCGGAAAAGCCGGTGCCGATGATCAGCCCCGGCAAAGCCGGAACTTCGGAGATCACCGGGATAGCGTCCGGCGTCACGTCGATCATCCCGCCCCAGGCCTGCTCCCGCTGGAGGCCCGCCAGCGCCGGAAAACGATCGGCGAGCCTGTCCTTGACGCGGGCCAGGGCAGTGGCATCCGGGGTCGGGTCGAGGATGCGGTGTCGTGTCAGGCTGCGCTCGAGCGCTCCAGCACTCGCCAGCCAACCGAGTTCCCGCAGGGTGCCGCGCCCGATCCGCAGCTTCATCCCCCGGAACGTGCTGCGCAGACCCGGCAGGAAGGCCCGCAGGTATCGCAGGCTGTCGGGCACGATCTCGGCGACCATCGTGTCGGAATTTGCCGCGACCAGCCCGCCGTCAGCGCGGTGCCGCAGCGCCAGATCGCCCAGGGACAGGCAGGACGAGAACGCCCGCCGTTGCTCGGGCGACAGCGGCTCCGTCCGGCAGACGGAAGAGAGCACCTTGAGTTGCGGCAGCGAGATCCCAAGTCGGTGCAACAGCGCTGAGGTCCAGATGCCGCCGGCCAAGACGACGCGCTTGGTGGCGATGCGCCCCCGTTCGGTGCGCACTCCGCTGATGCCTTTGGCATCCCGTTCGATCTCATACGCGGCGCACCCCTGCAGCACGGTTGCCCCGGCCGCGATTGCAAGCCGGGCGAAAAGAGGTGCCGCCACCTGCGGTTCCGCCCGCCCGTCGCCGGGGAGATAAAGCGCTGTGGCGTAATCCGCGTTCAGGCCAGGGGCCAGGGTCTTCACATCTGCAATTTCTGCGCGGATGCCCAACCGGGTCGCCTCGGCCACCCAGCGGCGGTGGCGGTCTGCCTGTTCTGGACTGCGTGCGACATAGGCGATGCCGCATTCCACATAGCCAAGCTCGGGTCCGATCTCTTCGGCCAGGGCCTGCCAGCGGCTGCGGGCGACCTTCGACAGGGGCAGTTCGCGCAGATCGCGGCCGGCCTGGCGCACCCAGCCCCAGTTGCGGCTGGATTGTTCACCGGCAATCACCCCTTTTTCCAGCAGGCACACGTCGTGACCGGCGCGGGCGAGTTCCAGCGCGGTGGTGACACCTATGACGCCGCCACCGATAACCACGACATCCGCCGCAGCGGGCAAGTCGGTTGCGCCGGTTACGCCCAGGACGGCAGGCCCGCGGTTGGGGATCATCTCAGAAGCAGTCCTCTACGTCATAGTGCACCGGGATCTCGGCCAGGCTTGCCGAGGGGCCAAGCTCGAGCACCATCCGGGTGATCCGGGCGATTTCTTCCGGGCTGGTCTTGCCATGGCCGTCGGTGCCCGAGGCGGCGCGCCCCATATCGGTGGCGACGAAGCTGGGACAGATGGCGGTTGCCCGTACTCCGCTGTCGCGTCCCGCCTGGCGCAACGCATGGCTCAGGCCGACAAGGGCGAATTTCGACATTCCATAAAGGCCGGAACTTGGGGACTTGATCCGCTTGCCCGACAGTGACGCAATCGTGACGATGCGGCCGGGGCCCTGTTCCAGCAGCGGCCAGGCGGCCTGCGCCAGGCGCATCGGAGACTTGACGTTGACTTCGAACAGCCGGTCGAATTCTTCGCCCGTGGCCTCAAGGACCGAACTTGTGCTGTGGATGCCCGCATTCAGTACGAGTCCGTCGAGCCGTCCGAAGCGCGCCCGCGTGGCGTCGACCCAGGCGGTTTCGCTTTCAGGGTCGGTGGCGTCGAACCGGCAGTTCAACACGTTGTCCGAGGCCGGCAGGGGGCTGGCGGAAGGGTCCCGCAGCCCAAGGCTGAGGTTCCAGCCAGCCGCGTGCATCTCGGCGGCGGTGGCGGCGCCGATGCCGCGGCTGGCACCGGAGATCATGACGACCAGGCGGTTCATGCCGGGATGCCGGTGGCCTGTTGCGCGATCTCCTCGGACCATTCCGGCCCCGGAACTTGGACCCTGTGACCAGGCGAGACCTCACGCCATTCACGTCTTGGCGGCACGTAATCCATTGGCCGCACCGGGCTTTTGAGTTCGCGCACGTCGAGGCCCCGGCGCATGCCCCGGCGGCCGGGGTCCGGCACGGGGACAGCCGAAAGAAGACGGCGGGTGTAGGGGTGCTGGGGGTTCTCGAAGATCGCGGCGCGCGGTCCGATCTCGACGATTTCGCCCAGATACATCACCGCAACCCGGTGGCTCATGCGTTCGACCACCGCCATGTCGTGACTGATGAAGAGATAGGACAGGCCCATCTCTTCCTGCAGGTCGAGCATCAGGTTGATCACCTGTGCCTTGATCGACACGTCCAGCGCCGACACCGCTTCGTCTGCGACGATCAGGCTCGGCGTCATTCCCAGTGCGCGGGCGATGCACAGGCGCTGGCGCTGTCCGCCCGAGAATTCGTTGGGAAAGCGTTTCGCCATGTCGGCCTTCAGCCCGACCTTTTCCAGCAGGTCGGCGACCCGGTCCGGCGCTTCGGCGCGCGATACCAGGCCGTGTGTCAGCATCGGCTCGGCGATGGCGCCGCCAATCCGGGCGCGCGGATCGAGGCTGGCGAAAGGATCCTGGAAGATCATCTGCATCTTTCTGCGATGCGGGCGGATGGCGCGACGGGACAGGCCCAGAAGTTCGGCGCCATCAAGTTTGACCGAGCCGCCTTGCGCCGGCGTGAGGCCGATGATCGAGCGCCCGGCCGACGACTTGCCGCAGCCGGATTCGCCCACCAGCGACAGCGTCTCGCCGGGGCGGATATCGAAATCGATGCCCTCGACAGCATGAACGCGGCCGGCACCACGCCCCAACATCCCGCCCGAGATCTGGTAGCGCGTGGTAAGTCCGCGCACTTCCAGAAGCGGTGCGGCCGTTGGATCGACTTCCGAGGTGACAGGGCGGGCCGGCACCGGTTGACCGGTCTCCGGTGCAATCAGGGGGAATCTTGCGGGGCCGGTATCACCGCGCATGGACCCCAAACGCGGCACGGCCGACAGAAGCGCGCGGGTATAGGGCTGCCGCGGGGCGGCAAAGAGGGTATCGGTTGGGCCCTGTTCGACGGCCTTGCCCTTGTACATGACAAAGGTCCGGTCGGCGACTTCGGCGACCACACCCATGTCATGGGTGATGAACAGGACGGCCATGTCCTCTTCTTCCTGCAACACCTTGATAAGCTCGAGGATCTGCGCCTGGATCGTGACATCCAGGGCTGTGGTCGGTTCGTCCGCGATCAGAAGACGGGGCCGGCAGGCCAGCGCCATGGCGATCATGAAGCGCTGCCGCATCCCGCCCGAGGATTGGTGCGGGTATTCGCCCATCCGCTGCCGCGCGGCAGGGATGCGCACCCGTTCAAGCAGTCGCTGTGTCTCGGCCATCGCCTCGGACTGGGCCATGCCCCGGTGTGCCACCAGCACCTCGGCAATCTGCTCGCCGATCTTCATCGACGGGTTCAACGAGGTCATCGGCTCCTGGAAGATCATCGCAATGTCATTGCCGCGCACTCCGCGCATCTCGGCTTCGGACAAGGTTAGCAGATCGCGGCCTTCAAGCAGAACTTTGCCGCGTGTCCGGCTGTTTTCTGGATCGAGCAGGCGCATCGCGGCAAGCGAGGTCACGCTCTTGCCCGAACCGCTTTCTCCGACAAGGGCAAGTGTCTCGCCGCGCGCGATCACGAATGAAACGTCGTGCACGACCGGGGACCAGTCGTCACGGCCCCGGAAGGCAATCTCGAGGCCGGAGACGGAGAAAACTGGCTGGCTCATGAAGCGGTCCCGTTGGTTCGATTGAGCGTAGTCGCTGTCCCGCCTGGCCGGAAGCATCATGTTCGGCGACACGGGGGTTGCTGTTCATAATATATCATATATCCTCATGTATGAGCCCCGCGTTTGCAAGGGAAATCGGATCCACGGGGCAGGATCACAGGGAAAGGACCGAGGATGAAACTTGACGACCTGCCGCGCATCTCGCTGGGCTTTCTGCCGACACCGGTAGAGGAACTGCCTACGCTTGGCGCTGAACTTGGCATTTCGCTGTCGGTGAAACGCGATGATTTCACTGGCTTTGGAGGAGGTGGCAACAAGGTCCGCAAGCTGGAGTTCCTGATGGCCGATGCCGTGGCGCAAGGCGTCAAGGTGGTGATCACCACGGGGGGGCACCAGTCGAACCATGCGCGGATGACCGCAGCTGCTGCCCGAAAATTCGGCATGAAGCCAATCCTCGTGCTGCGCGGCAACAAGCCGGCAAGCTGGCAGGGCAACCTTCTGCTGGATCACATCCTGGGGGCGGAAGTGGATTTCCTCGATCCCGACGCCTATTTCGAGCTGATCAATCCGCGGATGCAACAGTATGCACAAGAGGCGGAGGCCCGAGGCGAGAAAGCATACATCATCCCCCTGGGCGGGGCGAGCGCGCTTGGCGCGATGGGCTACGTGAACGCAATCCGTGAGCTGTCCGAGCAATACGCAGCCACGGGTCGCAAGGCACCGGATTATATCTGCGCACCGGTCGGATCCGGGGGGACGCTGGCCGGCATGGTCGTGGGCTGCTCGATCTGGATGCCGGACACGAAAGTCATCGGCGTTGCGGTTACCGGCAGTGCAACCCCCTTCGAAGAGCGGATCTCGGTCATGGCGAACGACGCTGCCGAACTTCTTGGACTGGAGCAGCGGTTCGCCCCCGAAGACATCCGGATCGAGAATGATTATATCGGCGCCGGTTACTCCATCCCGTCCGAATCCGGCAACGCGGCGATCCTGCGCGCAGGCCGGTCCGAAGGCGTGTTGCTGGATCCGGTCTATACGGGCAAGGCGATGGCGGGCATTGTCGGTCTTGCTGAACGCGGCAAGATCGAGAAGGGCTCGGACGTTCTGTTTGTGCATTGCGGCGGCACTCCGGCGCTGTTCCCCTTCAACGATCAACTGACGGCCGACGTCGCGTGAAGACGCAAGCGCCGGGTTTGATCGCTCGTGCGAAGGGTGCAGAGGTGCGCCGCAGTGTGCGCCTCTGTCTTCAACCAGTGCAACTCGGCGCGCACGGCTTTCCGGCCGGGCCGGTTTCAAACGGAACCCGACGCTGCTCTTGCTGAGTGGAGTCAGCTCGGCGGGGCTTAAAGGGCAGCCATGCTGCCCCTGCCGAGACCGGTTCGAATTGCCCTGTTGGCACCGCCAATAGATCTTCGATGGCAGTACTCCGAAATCGTGCGAGAGGTCCCGCACGCGATAGCGAGGCGAGGGGCACGCTGTCTGCGCAGCGATGCGTGAACCAAGTGAAGGCTCCGGCCGGCAGGCAGCAAGTTCACAGCGGCTTGCCGGCGTGCTACCCTGAGAGCGTCGAACTGCCGTGTGGCTCCGCAATAGACGGCGTCGCACCGGCAGGTCAGGCCATGCGCCGCTGGCCTTGAATATTCAGTTCCAATTCTACGCGGCGCTTAAGCTGGCAACATTTGATCATGCGACATATCGGAGTCGGGGGATGCAAATGATTAGGCGTTTCATCAATCTGAACAAGCGGCTGTGTTCAAGTTTGGAAACCTTGCTTCCGCAGGAAAGCGGGAAATCGGTTTATCCCAAGCTGGTCGAGGATATCAAACCCGGTGACGCAATCGCCGATATTGGCGGCGGGAAAAAACCGGCGCGCATATTATTGGGGTTCGGGGGCAAGGAAGACTATCGCCTGTATGACGGTTTTGACATCGACATGGACGAACTGGATCAGGCCCGCGATCTATACACCAATGTCTATCAGCTTGACATCACCAAGGATGTCGGCGCGTTCAGGGGCGTTTACGACAAGGTGATCTGCAAAAGCACGTTGGAGCATGTTCTGGACGAAGAGGCGGCGATGCGCGGTCTGGCCAGCCTGCTGAAAGAGGGGGGCGAGCTGTATATCATGGTGCCCTACCGCTATGCCTGCTTTGCCGTTTTGAACCGGCTATTGCCGAATGAATTCAAGAAGCGCCTGTTGCATTACCTGTTTCCCAACAAGATCGGCGACGGGTTTCCGGCCTATTATCTGAACTGCACCGCAAGCAGCATGCGGGAGTCAGCCGAGAAAGTGGGTTTGCGGTTTGACGGGCTGAACAAGTTTTATTTCTCGACCTATTTCACCTTTTTCTTCCCCTTCTACCTGGTCTGGCGGCTGATCACCGGGGTTCAGTACCTGGTCGACCGCGACTATTGCGAGCGATTCGAAATCCTGTTCCGGAAGGACCCGGTCGCCGCCTCGGGATCGGTGCAAGGGCTGGCCTGAGCGTTTGACGTCGTACGGACGGCGGCGCTGTCTGCCCGCCTTGAAGCCGGCCGCGCCGGTGCTTCGTTCGGCCGGTTCAGGCGCGGCGGCCGGCATTTCCCTGGCTGTTCCGGCGTGCGTCATGCATTGGCGATCCGGTTAACCTGTTGAAAATATGTTTCTTTTGTTCCTGGTAACTCTTCCGGGTAGGCATCGGAGTACTTCCAAGTGGTTAATATGGCGGTCTTGCCAGAAATATTCACCCCCAGTACCTTCGATCCTAGTCCGGGGTAGTTTGAAAGCGTGAACTGCGGGTCGATGATTGCGCAGATTTATCACAGCCCTTCGGATCTGCTGGTACCTAATAATTCCAGGGTGCCCGTTCAAAGCGGAGGAAACGCCGTTTCAAAATAGATGAACGTCGTGCTTTGGCATGCCTGTGATCCGGCAGGTCGGTGGGGTTTTGATTTAGGTGTATTCTGGGGATATCCCCAAGTGCTTTTCAACGCTGTTCTCCGGGGGGTCAGGGGCGTCTTTCGCGCTCCGGAAATGGGGGGCAATTTATTATGGATCAGGTCGTTTCGGAAAAAGTCGCGCGCGATCCCACTGCGGATTATATCGCCGCGATCGAAGAACACGGGTATGTGCGCATTCCACAAGTCTTCGACAAGTCGACCGTTGATACGATGTTGGACCGCGTCTCGGCCTGGTTCGACAAGACGGTTCAGGCGCAGTCGGCTCGCATGCCGCGACTGAACAAGCAACAGCCAATGGTGTATAACCTGCAAAGCAAGGACATCGCCTTTTGCCGGCTGATCCTGCAGACGCCGGTGATCGAGGATATCCTCAAGCATTTCCTGAACGATCAGTGGTTTTCCTCGGTGCCGGCCGAGGATCCGAATTACATCCTGCGATCCTTTCTGGCGCGCAGCAGCAATTACCAGATGCCGATGCATATCGACTCGTTCATTCCCTATACCGGGTCCTATCCGTTTATCATGCAATGTTCGATCCCGCTGGAAGATCAAACCCGGGAAAACGGCTGTACGGTGATCGTGCCCGGATCGCATAAATCGAACAAATATGCCGAACAGTCCGCGATCGAACAGGCGATCCCGATCGAGTCGAAGGCGGGTGACCTGATCATCTGGGACAGTCGCATCTGGCATGCCGCGCTGGACAATGTCAGCGGCCGCACGCGCTGGTCGATCATCGCAACCTTCTGCCGCTGGTGGATCAAGCAGGCTTTCGACATTCCCGGCAACATGCCGCAGAAGATCTATGACCAGCTGTCGAACAAGGAAAAGGCCGTGTTGGGCTTTTGCTCGGTGCCCTATGACGATGAGACGCGGGGGATCGACATGAAGCGCAGCTATGATCTGCTGCCCGAAAAAGTCGCCGACTATCGCATCTGACACCGGCCGGGATTTCGCGGGTATGCGCGCGGGATCCCGGATGTCAGGTCAGCTCAGAAAAAGGATGTGAATTCCATGCAATCCATTGAAATCGGTGACATCCGCCAGTCCATCCCCAAGGCCGATTCCACGACGTTTTCGCCTGAGATTTACCGCGAAACCGGGTTTTATGTGCTGCGTGACGTGGTGCCTGCCGCGCAGGTGGAGCTTTGGCAGCGGGAATGGGGGGCGTTCTATTCCCGGTCGCTGCAGGGCAAGCGCCAGGTCAACCCGTTCAACCCGGTGCATGTGCACGAGGCGCCGCCCGAAGTGCTGGCGCAGGTCCATGCCTTTCCGGCGATCCTGGATGTGATGCAACAGCTCTATCCCGATCTGGCGCTGTTCATGCAGCGTTTCGTCATCAAGGATCGCAGCAGCCGCAACGCGGTGTTCCCGCATAGCGACTTTGCCTATGACTATGGCTGGCCGGAAAAGACCACGGTTTTCATTCCGTTCAGCCCGTCGAACCAAAAGAACGGTGGCATCTCGTTTTATCCGGGCACGCATTTCTTCGGCTATATGGGCGATGCCGGCGAGGTGAATACCGACCTTCTCAGCCCGGACTGGCCGCTGATCTGTCCCGAGCTTGAACCGGGCGACATTGCGATGTGCCACACCTGCACCTGGCATTGTTCGCCGGAATTTGTCAGCGGCCCGGACCGGATTCTGGTGCAGGCGACCTATCAGCCGGCCTCGGATCCCAGCAGCACCGTATTGCTGCGCGGGGACTGGAAAACGCGGTATCGGCTGGCCAGCCTGCCGCGCGACCGGTTCTTCAATCGCTGCCGGTCCAGCCGGCTGCGCGAATTGCAGGCCGAAGTCGATCAGCGCCAAGTCGCGGCCACCGAGGCAAGCTGACCGCCGCGTGGTCCTGCGCATCAGACCGGGAACACAGATATGCTTCATTCCCGCATCTCAGACCTTGCCGCGCCCGGCTATCGCAGCGCGCTTTATGCCGAGGCCTTCACCGCCTTCGGCACACCGCGCTTCCTGTGCGATAGCGGCGGCTGGCTGTTGCGTCGGCCGATTGCCCAGACCGGTCTGAGCGATGCGATGGGGCTGTATCCGCTGTTCTGCTGTGCCGACTGGTCGGCGGTGGCGGCGGATCTGCGGCGCGACTGTGCGGATTGTGTCAGTGTCATGCTGGTCAGCGATCCGCTGGGCGACTATGACGAAGACCTGCTGCGGCGCAGCTTTGACCGGGTGCATCCGTTCAAGGACCATTTCATCGCCGACCTGACCGAACCGCTGGACAGTTTCGTGTCGAAATCGCACCGCCAGAACGCGCGGCGGGCGCTGAACAAGGTCGATGTGGAACTGTGCGAGACGCCGATGCAGTTCCTCGATGACTGGATCGAACTTTATGCCGTTCTGGCCGATAAGCATGACGTCCACGGGATGCGGGCGTTTTCCCGTGACTCGTTTGAACAGCAGTTCAGGGTGCCGGGACTGGTGATGTTCCGGGCGTCGCGCGATGGCGAAACCGTCGGGCTGGACCTGTGGTATGTCGATGGCGATATCGCCCAGGGTCATCTCGCGGCCTTCAGCAAGACGGGCTATGCCTGCAGCGCCTCTTATGCGACCAAGTGGACCTTGCTGAATTATTTCGCGGACAAGGTCCGATGGGTGAATTTCGGCGGTGTCGCCGGCGCCACCGGGCAGGGCGCCCAGGGTCTGCAACATTTCAAGACAGGGTGGAGCAACACCACAAGGCGTAACTATATCTGCGGCTCGGTTTTTGACCGGGCGGCCTATCGCGACCTGACGCGGGGCAGGGCCGAAACCAGCTATTTCCCCGCCTACCGTGAAGGAGAGCTGTGACCATGGCTTCGTTACAACCGAGTTTTGTCTTCGTGCTTTCCACCACGGGATCGGTGATGCAGCGCGTTCTGGATACGGAAACCGTGCGCCGCGCGGTGCATTCCGCGGTCGCGGTTGCCGAAGGGCCGGCCCTGGTCCATGCGCGCGCGCATGGCGTGCCGGCCGTCGTCCTGCCCGCGCGAACCAATGAACTATTCTGCCAAAGCCTGTTGGATTATGTCCGCAAACATGAAATCGACTATATCCTCTCGTTTTATACACAATTTTATACGGATGAGATCCGCCAGGCCTTGCGCGATAGGATCATTAATTTCCACCCGTCGTTGTTGCCTGCATTTAAAGGCATGGATGGATTTGGCGATGGCATTGACTATTTCACCAAAATCATCGGCACCACCGTCGAGCTGATCAAGGATGTCATGGACGAGGGCAAGATCGTGATGCAGACGGCCTGCGCTGTGGATCGGGACGTGCCGCTGGAAGAAATGCGCGACCGCATTTTTGTTCAGCAATGCAAGACACTTATTCAGGTCGTCGATTGGCTGATGCAGGATCGCATGCGGGTTGAGGGAGATCTGGTGAAAATTCGCGGCGCGCGCTTTACCACGCCGGAGTTTACGCCGGCACTGGAAAACCGGGAGGCGATTGCGCTGCAGTCCCGAATGTTTCCACGGCAGACAGTGGCCGCCGGTGAAAAGACAACCGCCTAATAAGGCTGATTCGCTCGCCCGTTTGGGCCGTTCCCTTCCTCCCGATGGAAGGCGGCCTGGGTAAAGTGCCGGGCAATTCTGTGCCGGCTGGTGGCTTCAAAGAAGAGGCTGCGCCGGAACTTGTGCGCTGGCTCACAGACCGCTCATGGCCTTTATAATAAGGCTTTTGATGGGTCTGTTCTTGGGCAGGAGCACTGACACAGTTTGGCGTAAGCGTGCCCTCTGGCAGCCAATTTTCCGAGCGCCGATCTAAAATAATCACCCGCGCGGCGTGGCAAATTGAGATTGCGAAGTCGCCTTACACGAGAGTTTGTTTCTCGCGGGTATCTCGTGAGTTGATTCTTTTGGCGGAATGCCGCCATACCATAGTATAAAAAAAGTAGCAATTGTTTTTTTGGGGGGTAAGGAGTACCATGAGTAAGTCTCGTTTGGCGTACATTTTGCCCACGCCGCAGGGGTGCATTGCAGTGGTCGCGAAGCCCGCGATCCATTGCAGTTTGGGGGGGCTATGAAAGAAGAACTTTGCGAGTCGAACGATGTTGTTTTGAAAAAAGCGGTTCCGACATCAAAAATAGAAAAAGAGTCGCGTAAGAATCTTGAAAACTTGGATGCGCAGATCGAAGTTGCGCATATCTATTTTATCGAGGAGCGGCGGCTTTGGCGGGAGTGTCTTTCTCACGGCATCGAACAATTTCATCCGGATGTCCGGCTGACCGGATACGATTCAATCGAAAGATATCTTGACAGCAACCCGTCTCGGCAACCGCCGGGCGCGGTTGTGATCTATCTGAATGAAAACAAACTTTCCGAAGCTTCGACAGGCATGGCCCTTCGAAAGCTGGTCAAAGATGCCGAGCCGACACCGGTTGTGGTGCTGTCGGACAGCGAAGATATCTCCCTGGTTCTGTCCATTCTCGACTGCGGGGTCAGCGGCTATATCCCCACAACCATCGGACTGGAAGTGATCGTCGAAGCGATGAAGGCGGCGGCGTTCGGCGGGGTGATGTTGACCAGCCAGGGCTTTGGCGAATTGCGGCAACTGGCGGGGCGCAAGCTGCCTGCGCCCGAGGTGTTCCACGACACGCTGACCTCGCGCCAATCCGCGGTGGCCGAGGCGTTGCGCCATGGCAAACCGAATAAGATCATCGCGCACGAACTGGATATGTGTGAAAACACGGTCAAGGTTCACGTCCGCAATATCCTTAAAAAGCTCGACGTCACCAACCGAACCGAAGCGGCCTATAAGCTGAATGAGAAATATGCCGATCGGTAGCACAGTGGCCGGGCGGTGCCAGCTGCCAGGGCGCTGTCGCGACGCGATGTCGGGGCTTTGCCTGTCCCTTGCCCTCACAACCGCCGCCGGGGCCGAGGCCATTTCGGCCGATGGCGATCATGAGTATCAGGAATTCGTCGCGCGCGATCTGGAACCGGGGTCGGTGATCGACATGCGCAATGGCAGGTTCCGCGTCGCCAATAGTAAAAATTCCAACCCGGACGAAACAACCGACTGCGAAACCGGACCGCTTCGGCTGAACCGCTATCCGCTGCGGGTGTATGGCAGCGCCGGCGTGGCCTTGCTGGGCGGTCGTTTCGAGGGCGAAGTGCCGCAGGAGTCCGACTGGATCTATACCTATTGCAACAGCACCGCGATCGGTCTGTGGAACAGCCCGTCCGCCCATATGGAAGGGCAGAGGATCCGCCGGGTTTGGGACGGCATCCGCATCATCGAGGAGTCCCCCCTGTTCCGGATCGACCGGGTCTGGCTGAGCGAGGTGCGCGACGATTGCCTGGAAAACGATTTCCTGCAGACCGGGCTGATCAAGGACTCGCTGTTCGACGGCTGCTTTTCGGCGATCAGCCTGCGGTCCTCCGACGAAGCCTTGCCCGGCGATGTCTCGGTCACGGTGACGCTGGCCGGTGTGTTGATGCGGATGCAACCCTATCTTTACAAGGGCGACCGCCGGCAGGGATTTCCGGTAAAGGCCGATAGCGCGTCGCCAGTGTTGGTGATTCACGACAGCATTATCGCGATGGGTGATGACGAGATGGTCAGCGCCTCGGCGCTTGGCATCGGTTTCGACAAGATCAGCGATTGCCGCAACAACCTGTTCCTGTGGACGTCGGACAAGGCCTGGCCCGATCACTTGGACAAGCCGCCCAACTGCTTTCGCGTGTTGCAGGGCAAAGAGGCGCGCGCGGTCTGGGCCGAGACGCGGCTGAACTGGATCAACTGCCATCCCGGTGCCGTCCGATTTCCCGACGATGAGGTTTCGGACCCGTCAAAATGCGATCACGCGGCGCATGGCGGGCTGTACTAGGCCCGCCGGCGCCGCATTCTGACTGCGACCCGTCCAGAAGGAGGTGCCAGTATGCGGATCGTCCATGTCCTGACCCGGCTGCTGCGCGCGGGTTCGGAAGAGAACACCTTGCTGACCTGCGCGGGACAACTGGCAGAGGGTCACGAGGTTTACCTGGTGCATGGTCACGACTCGGCCCCCGAAGCGGCGGGACGGGCCTTGCCCGATCTCCGGCTGGTGTCGGTGCCGGCCCTGACGCGGGAATTGCACCCGCTGAAAGATATGTCGGCCTTTCTGCACCTGCGCCGGGTGCTCAAGCAGCTGTCCCCCCAGGTGGTGCATACGCATCAGTCCAAGGCCGGAATCGTCGGACGCTTTGCCGCCGCCGCGGCGGGCGTGCCGCTGGTGGTGCATGGCGTGCATATTCTGCCCTTTGTCGGCGAAACCGGCGCCAGGAAAGCCATCTATCTGTTGTCCGAACGGGCGGCCGCGAGGGTGACGAACGGTTTCATCCATGTCAGCGAAGGGATGCGGGACGCCTGCCTGGAACACCGGGTCGGCACCGAGCGTCCGCATCACGTGGTGCGTTCCGGCTTTGAACTCGGGCGCTTTGCCACGGCCCAGCCTCCACAGGATTGGCGGGATTTGGTGGGCACGGATCAGGGCGCTGATCGCCCGCTGGTTATCGCGATGCTGTCGGCGTTGGAGCCGCGCAAGAACCACCTGGCCCTGCTGGACCATCTGGGGCCGGTTATCGAGAGTTTCCCGCAGGCCCGGTTCCTGTTCGCCGGCGAGGGCCATCTGCGCGACGAGATCGCGGCGAAAATCCGGGAGCTGGGGCTGCAGGCCCAGGTCCGGCTGTTGGGGTATCGAGAGGATCCCGAACGGATCATCGCGCTCAGCGATATCTGCATCCATTGTTCCGAACGTGAGGGCCTGCCGCGCTCGGTCCTGCAATATATCGCCGCCGGCCGGCCGGTGGTGCTGTTCGATTTGCCGGGGCTTGAGGAGGTATTGCGCGATGGTCAGAACGCGGTGATCGTGCCCCCGGGGGATTGGGGCGGGTTCACCCAGGCGCTGTTGCGCGTGCTGGGGGATCCAGCCGCGCGGGCAGCTTTGGCCGAGGGGGCGCGCCACACCGATCTGAGACGCTGGGACGGGTCGGCCATGGGCCGGGATACGCTGTCGATCTACTCCGAAATGATCAGCATGCGGCACCAGCATCCGCGCCTTGCCTGAAGCCGTCGGACCTGTCACGGCGGGTTATCTGGGCCGGGGCTCGCCCAGCAGCGACACCCGCGCCGCCAAGGCCAGGAAAAACGTGACCCAGAGGAAGGGGCTGGTCGATGGCCCCATGGAATCGCTGGACATATTGGCGGTCAGATAGGCGATGGGCGCCACCGACAGGCCGATGCAGAGAATGCGGTTTTCAAGCTCGGCCTGGCGCATCTTGAAGGCCAGGCGGATCGAACTGAGCGAGAGGAACAGTACCGCCAGAACCACGATCAGGAAGCCGAAAAATCCCGGTGCCCCCATGGTGCGCAGATAGTCCAGCAGGACGTTGTGGCTGTGCGTGACCAATTGGTCGGCATAGAAGATGTCGATCGGATGGCCGGCGCCCTGGCCGAAGACCGGGCTGTGCAGGAACTCTTCGATGCTGCGCCGCCAGATTTCGCTGCGGGTAGTCAGCGAATGCAGCTCTTCCTGCTCGCTCAGCAGCACGGTGAACAGGCTGAGCGCGCGGGGATTGTAAATCCACAACAGCGCGATGTTCAGCAACGGCAAGGCCGCCGTGACCAGAAAGCTCAGGACCAGCATGCGCACCCGCTTCATGCCGGTCTGGGCAATCATCGAAAACGCCCCCAGCACAAAGATCAGCGTTGCCGAGGAGATCATCAGGTTGGTTTTCGACCCGCTGAGGACCAGCCCCAGCAGCAGCGCCGCGAGGCAGCCTAACCACAGCAGACGGCGTTCCCGCTGCCCCAGCAGGCAGGCCACGGCCACCGGCAGAATGACCGAGATCGCCATGCCGAACTGGTTCGGGTTTTTGAAATAGCCCGAGGCACGGTCGGTCCCGTTGAACACCGCGTTCTGCAGCGGCGGCAGGTAAAAAGCAGCGACGCTGATCAGACAGGTCAGCGCCAGCGTCAGGCAGAGAACATCGACAAAGACGTTCAGCCGCCTGTGGGTCACGGTGCCGGTGACCAGGAAGAAACAGGAAATCCCCGACAGCAGCGCCACAATCGGTCGGCCGGTTCGCAGCGGCGTGTTCGACACCATCGCCGACAGGAAGGCCCAGCCGACCAGGAAGGCAAGGCAGAGCAGGATCAGCCCGGCGCCAAGAGCTGCGGTCTGGTCCAACACCAATGCCTTGCGCCGGACCGAGGCGGCAAACCAGAACGGAAGGCTGGCAAACATCAGGGCATGTGCCCCGGTCATCCCGCTGGGCAGCCCGCCGACACCGGGAAAGCTGAGCAAGACGAAAAATCCGCAACCCAGCAGGAAGGCAAAGCGCACTTCGTGGCCCAGTGGCACAAAGCGCTGGTCAATCGCGGTCATGAATGCCGCCGCAGTTGCGGGTCGACGATCAAGGCGGGTTTCGGTTGCGACCGCGCGGACCATTCGCGCGACATCGCGATCGCCACACCCACCAGCAACCCGAAGATGCCGGTCAGCACCAGCAGCACCTTGTATTTCGGATAGCTGGGCGTCGCCGGCAACCGGGCCAGCGAGATCAGCTTGACGTCCGACGAGGCGTCGGATCGGTTCAGTTCCTCCAGATCGTTCAGATGCTGCTGGTGAATGCGTTCATAGATCTCGGCCTTGCGTTGGGCCTCGCGCAGCTGTGCCCATTCGGCGCTGCGGCCGTAATCCTGAATGCGGCCAAGCTCTTCCAGAACGGTCGCCTTGCGCGCGGTCAGCACCGCAAGTTGCAGGTCCAGATCGTCGCGAATGCGCCGCACCGCCCGTTCCAGCGAGGCGCGCATGCCCAGAATGCTTTCCTCAAGCCGGTCCAGGGTGTCCTGCGACACGCCGGGCTGGTTTTTCAGCTGCTCCAGCTTTCGGCTGGCGCTGATCAGGTCGCTGTAGATTTCAAGCGTCGCGTCGGTTTGCAGCGCCGAGGCCTGCAGCGCTTCCATATCGTCGCCCTGCGAGATCATCGCCAGCCGGGCGCGAATTTCGGCCTCGTTGGCGCTGACGGTGGAAAGCTGCTGGTGGAACTCGGCGATCCGGTCTTCCAGATCATTGGCGCTGGTGACGATGTAATTGTTCCGAAACATCAGCTTGCGCGCGGTGTCACGTTCCAGCCAGGCAAGATCGCGGATCGCTTCGACCCGCCCTTCCAGGGCATCCTTGCGCCGCTGGTTCACCCGGTCGCTGGCGCCCGAGACATCCTCGGTGTAAAGCGTCGCAAAGGCATTGGCGATCTGCATCGCCTGGGACCGGCGCGCCGAGGTATAATTGACCGCGATCATCTCGGTCCGGCCGACCCGTTCCACGTTCAGACCCGCCTGCACGATCCCGATCAGCAGCGACTCGTTGTCTGTGCCTTCGGCGGCTGTGTCGGAATCCAGTTCCAACCGGGTTCGCGCCGCGCTGATGAATTGCCGCAGCCGGCCCGGCGTGGGTTTCAGCGTCTCGGCCAGGCCCAGATCCTCGATCACCATCGAGATGATCCGGTTCGACTGGATCAGCTGGGCATGGGTTTCCAGCGGGGAATAGTTGTCGGTGAGAACCGTGTCGTCCAGTTGCACCCGCAGATATGCGGTGGCCGTATAAAGGTGCTGCACCGTCACCAGATAGGCCAGGCCACCGGCAATAAACAGCAGCGGCGTCAGCAAGAGCGTGAAAAAGTTTCTGCCAATGGCCCTGAAAATATAGGCAAGCCCTGTGGGTCCTTCTTGCCATCCGGTATCCAGAAGATCGCGACCGGCATCTTTCATTTGTTTTTCCCCCCTTAACAAGTCTTTGTATCTGGACACGTTTTCTAGCTTTGTGACTCCTTCAGGAAGGTGAGCAGGATATCGACCTGATCGCCCGGATAGAGGTCGCGGTCATCCAGGGCCAGGTCGACCGGGGCCAGCGGTTCGCCGCGTCGGGTGATCACCGCCATCACCTGTTTCCGGTCCAGGTTGCTGGCGGCGCGGACGGCTCGCAGCGATGCCAGATCGGCGCGGATCTCGTGCACGGTGCCGATGGCGCCGGAGAGTTCGGACCAGGCCTCGCTGCGGGCGCTGTCACCCAGCGATTCCGCCTCGGCCTCCAGCAGCGACAGGTCGGCGCGCACATCTTCGATGGCGCTGCCCAGTTGCAACACGCTGCCGGCGCTGGTGATCGCGGCGCGGCGGACTTCGGCCAGTTTCGAGGTGACGGTCAGGCCCTGTTCGGCCAGCTTGCGCAGATCGCGCACCACCTGTTCATCCAGCTTCAGCCCTTCTTCCTCGTTGGCCTTCTGTTTCAGCAGCGCGGCCAGCCTGACCTTGTTGCGGATGATGTTATTGGCAATCGTCCGCTTCTGGCGTTCATATTCCTCGGTCCGGGCGGTGATCAGCGATCTTTCGATTTCGACAATCGCGCGGATATCCTCGGTATCGGCAACCAGGATGTTGTCGTAATCCTCTTGGGTATCGGTGCCCAACAGGGACTTGAGGCTCCAGATCCGGGCATAGACCCGGGCCAGGTTCAATATCAGCGCCTCTTCCTGCTCCAACACCACGGTTGCCGTACGGTCAATGGCACTGCCGACCCCGGCCAGCACCACAGCCTTGCGCAGGGTCAGGCCCGGTTCGAAATCGATGATCAGGGGCTGCTGCAGGTCGCCGGATACATAGATCGGGCGGTATTTCGCCACGCTGACGATCACCTGGCTTGACTGGATCAGCTGCGGCACGCTGTCGGCCCCGGCAGAGACCGGGATGCTGGTGACCGAATAGGCATTGGCCACCTGCTCGCGCACATGGCGCAGGGTCGCCCCGGCGGCCTGAACCTCGCCGATGATCGGGAACCAGGCAAAGCCATCCATCTCGATCGGGACGGCCTGTTCCAGAACCTCGGGCCCGATGATGCGCACCGAAAGCACGTCGCCGGGTTGCAGCAGATAATCCTGCGCACGGCCAGTCGACGGTGCCAGCAAGGACAGGATCAAGGCGCAGGTCAGCGCAAGCGTCGTCGGGTAAAGCTGTTTCAAAGTCATTGCATTCGTACCCCTGGCTGTCGACGGGCCCAAATTACGCCCCCAAAAACGGAAGGGGGAGTTAAGCGCTGCCTCCGGATGACCTCTTTAAGCGGGTCGGTTCATTATCCGGATTGCTGAAAGAACTTGTCGACAGAGTTAAATTAAAGTGCCAAATCTTTGTGTGCGGACTAATCAATATGACATTTGCAATGGCGGCAGTTCCGCCGAATTGAACGGATTACCCCGTTTCCATGATGCGAAGAACTGCCGCCGGGGTTTTTGCCAAGATGCGGATGTCGCCCAGCAGGCTCCAGTTCTGCACATAGCCCTGGTCAATCGAGACACGCGTGGGAAAGTCCATATTGCTGCGTCCCGTCACCTGCCACAGGCCGGTAATGCCGGGGCGCGCCGACATATAGGCACCGGCACCGGCGCCATAGCGCTCAAGCTCTTCGGTGGTCACCGGGCGGGGGCCGATACAGCTCATGTCGCCCTTCAGCACATTTATCAGCTGCGGCAGCTCGTCCAGGCTGCATTTCCTCAGGATCCAGCCCAGGCGCGTCACCCGCGGATCATGGCGCAGCTTGCGCCGGTTGGCCCATTCGCGGGCGGCGTCGCGGTCGCTGGCCAGCAGCTTGGCCAGCGCCTCCTGCGCGTTGGGCACCATGGTCTGGAACTTATAGCAAGGGAACGGATAGCCGCGGAACCCCACGCGCTTGTGGGCAAAAAACGGCGACCGGCCGGTGGTGATCAAAATCAGGCTGGCGATCAGGGCCATGACCGGAAGCGCGACGAGGACCGACGGCAGCGCGATGCCCAGATCCATCATCCGTTTGGCGGCACCCCCAACCGGGTAGGGGGCGACAAGATCGTCCGGGATGGCAACCGAGCTTTTTATCGACGGGGTATATCGTCGAAGCACAACCTGTTCTGATGTAGGTAGAGGCGATGGCGTCGGGGCCGGTTGCAGCGGCGGGCGGGCAGCTGACTTGCCAAAGCGCGCCGAAGGCGGTTTCAAATCTTGAAATAGATGGTCCGTTTTGTGTTCCAAAACAGTAAGCCTCCCTAATCTGAAGACCTGGCACGAAAATACAAACCTACCCCTGAAGACTGGGCGTCAGTGCTCTGTTTCGGCAAGTAATGAATGCGGTCTAATTCATGCGGATCAGGACCGATCCGAAAGGTCTAAATTTTCACTCGGAATAATTACATTTGCGAATTGCGTTTGGGCGAAGGCGATAAAATGGGGTTAAATGTTTGACCTGCTGCCGAAACAGCGGAGAAACGAAAGAGGATTTTTTTGATAAATCGGGAATATCGGCCGCATCGCCCCTTCGTCGCGGTGGGGCGGAACAGCTTTGCCATGGCGTCGCGCTTAGCCCGGATGCGATCGGGCCATGCCGTTCAACCGTCTTAGAACCGAAAAGGCGCGGGGTGACCAGCGCACGATGCGGCGTTTCCACAGAAGTTTCCGCTCCAGCCGCGTTAGATCGCGCGCCGCCTGCGGCAGGCAGCTGCGCAGTGCCGTGATCGCGCGCAGCTTGTCCGAAATCATGTGAAGCGACCCGAAATTGGCCGAAACGCTGGCCTGGTGGATGCGATGCACCGCCATGACCTGGTCGATGAATCCGACGCGGCCATGGCGTCCGGCCAGTATGTTCAACAGCCAGTCCGCCGACGAATAAGAGGTCAGGCGGTACCATTCGGGCAAGTCGGCCAATGCCGATCTGCGGATAACCGTCGAGATCTTGGGCGCGAAATTGCGAACGATCAGGGCGCCGATGTCATATACGCCTTCCCCATGCGGTGCGTTGGGAGACAGGATCCGGACCCCGTCCTTGCGCAGATGTTGGACCCGGTGCGCGCAGATCACGCAGTCGGGATGGGCATCGAGGAAGGCCACCTGTTTCGCCAGCTTTTGCCGGTCGGTCCAATAGTCGTCGCCATCGAGAAAGGCGATATATTCCCCCTGCGCGGCATCGACGGTGGCCAGCACATTGGTCAGGCCAAAATCCTCGGCATTGCTGTGGCGCAGGATGGTTTTTACCGTTTCGGGCGCCTCGAACTGAAGCTGTTGCAAGGCTTCGCGGGTGCCATCGGCCGAGGCATCATCGCCGGCGATGATCTCGATCGGGAAATCCACCTGTTGCTCCAGAACACTTTCCACCGCCTGCCGTACGGTCGAGGCTTGTTGATAGGTGACGACAGAGACCGAAACTTTCATCGGCAAGGCTCCTTCTGGCTGGGAAATTTCACGGCATGGATCAGGGCGCCCAGAACGACAAACAACTGGATGGCAAACACCAGAACCATGGCCATTCCGGCCCCGGTCAGGCCGTAGCGGGGGATCAGGATCAGGCAGGCGGCGATTGCCACCAGCGCCGCGGCCGCGTTCTGCGCCCCCAGCCACCAGAACCGCCGCGCCGCCACCACGCCATAGCGCAGAATATTCGCCACGCCGCGCAGCGTCGCCGCCGTGACCAGCAAGACCAGCAGTGTGCCGTAACGAGCATAATCCTCGGTATAGACAAAGCGCAGGATCGCCTCGCCATAGAGCACGCAGAGGGCAATGCCGACCGACCCGCAGATCGCCACGGTTGTGGCCAAACCGGCCAGCAGCCGCAGGAAGGCCGCATGATGCCGGGCCGCGTAATGCCGGGCCAGGCGCACGCTGACCGCGACGCCCATGGCGTTGACCAACCGGTCCGGCGCCATCGCCATCGCGAAAATCGCCGCGAACAGGCCCAGTCCGGTCAACCCCAATTCGTGCTCGACAGCGATGCGCGGGAAATACAGGGCACTGATGATCAGCAGGGTCGACACGGTCAGCGGCAGGGCATGGCGGGCCAGCCGCGACAGTGCCGACGGCAGAAAACGAGGCAAAAAGACATCGCCCACCAGCCGCGCCCGCCGCAACCCCAGGCGCAGGTCATACAGGCCCAGAACCGCGATATGCGCCACCAACTGGCCCAGAACGGCGACAGCCAGCGATCCGGTCAGCCAATAGCCCGCGACCAGAAGGCACAGCGACAGCGGACCCAGCATGCACAGCGACCGGCCGATATATTCCATTCGTTCATGGGCCTGGAACAGCCCGTAAATCATGTCCGAGATCAGCTCGGCGCCGCGTGCTACCGCGTATAGCAGCATCACCATCAGCATGACGGCCGAGTCGCTTTGCAGAAAGCCGAACAGCATCATCAGCGCCAGCGCGACCAGAACCGCCAGCAGCCGCAATCCCAGGTAATCGCCAAAGACGAATTGCCCGGAATGGTCGCTGGAGCGCACTTCCCTCAGGCTCATCTTCGAGACTTCGGCAATCGGGATACAGATCGCCTGAGCCAGCGCGTACATCCCGACGGTGGCGGGATCCGACATCTTGGTCAGCGCGACGATTGCCAGCCAGACCGACAGGGCCGAAAACAGCCGGCCGATCACGATTGATCTGAAATTTGCAAAACCGGAACGCGGCCCGTGTTCGGGCGACAGCGCGTTGGCTTGCGGTGTGGTCGAGATCGTCATGTGCTCTCCGACCCGGATTTTGTGGCGTCCGGTTGGGGAATTCCCGAACCGGGCGCCGTCTGGGATGGCCTTCGCCCCGCCAGGGGCTTTGAAAACTCTCGGCCGATCCCGAAATAATAAGGTTGGTCGATGTATTCGGGCCGCGCCGATACTGCACGGCCCGAGCGGTCTAGTGGTTCACGCGCGTGCGGGCCTCCCAGGCCGGGAAGGGTGGCAGGCGTGGATCCTTGCATTCATGGATGGCCGCGCGCACCGCCGGGGCCTGCCGGACGATCGAGGCGATGCAGGCGCACAGCCGCTTGATCTCGTGACCGCTCATGGCCATGCCGGTTGGCAGCACCATGACCCGTTCGGCTACCGCCTCGGTCACCGGCAGCGTGTATCCCGCGCGCGGGTTCAGCCCGGCATAGGGCTGCATCCGGTGGCAGCCGGGATAGAAATAGCGCCGGGCATAGACGTTCTCCAGCCGCAGGGCCGAGATCAGCTCGTCTCGTGTCAGCCCCGCCTTGGTCGGATCGACCTCGGTCACGATATACTGGAAGTTGTGCTTGTGATTGGTTTCGCGCGGCATCAGGGTGACGCCGGGCACATCCGCCAGCGCGGCGGCATAGGTGGCATAATTCGCGCGGTTATGGTCGAAGAACTGGTCCATCGCTTCCAGCGAGGTCAGGCCCATCGCCGCCGAGGCCTCGTTCATCTTGCCGTTGATGCCCAGATGCGCGACGATATCCTCGCCGGCAAATCCGAAATTCACCATCAGGCGCAGTCGATCCGCCAGCTCGCGGTCATTGGTGACAATGGCGCCGCCCTCGAACGAGTGAATGCACTTGGTCGCGTGAAAGCTGTAGACCGCGGCATCGCCCAGATGGCTGGGGTGGTTCGGGCCGGTTTCACAGCCGAAGGAATGCGCCGCATCGAACAGCAACTTCAGCTCGTATTTCTTCGCCAGGTCGTGAAGCCTTTGATTGGCGCAGGAATTCCCCCAGAGATGCACGCCCAGGATGCCGGTGGTTCGCGAGGTGATAGCCGCCTCGACACAGTCGATGTCCAGGCAATGGGTCACCGGGTCGATGTCGCAGAAGACCGGGCGCACCCCTTGCAGCCACAGGGCGTGAACCGTTGCGATGAAGGTGAAAGACGGGACGATGACATCGCCCGACATGCCCAGCCCGCTGATCGCCAGCTCCAGCCCGATGGTGGCATTGCAGGTGGCGATACAGTGCTTCGCGCCCGAGATTTCTGCCACGCGATCTTCGAATTCCTGCACAAACGGCCCCCAGTTGCTCAGCCGTCCGCTGTCCAGCACCTGGTTGATCCGTGTCAGGAACGCCTGCCGGTCGGGCATGTTCGGCCGCCCCACATGCAAGGTGTGTTCAAAGGCTGGCGTCGCGCCCAGCAACGCCACGTCGGGGCGTTGCAGCGTTGTCGCGATGCTGGAGGAAACGGTGTTGGGGCCGATGGTTTCGATCTCGGGGCCGGGGGGCCTGACCTGTCCCGGAACCCCCATTGCGGCAATATGGCCTTGGTCGTGCCCTTTGTGCGAATTCGCCATTCAAGCCTCCCCTATATCTTCATTTCAAAATTCTTGAGGCGCCGGACAACCCCGTGGATTGCCCGTTGCAAGCCCCTGGCCGATTAAAGTGAAGGGAAGTTACGGTGCTGATAGCGCAAAGATATGTGGTGCCAAAACCCCTGTTCCCCCCTTTGGCGGAGTTCAGTGTGCGATCCTTTCCGGATCTGCGGAAGCTATCCTTTTGATGTATCCGTCCGGATGATCCGGCCCCGTTTCGGCGGATTTTCGCCCAATCGGAGTAACCGGCCGGGGCGTGCGAGTCGGCCTCTTCACGTCATGCGTTTGCCGCGCGTTTGGACTGCGCGCCTTGGGCGAGTGCCGTGTTGACAGGAATCGTCCTTGGCCTGCACTCTGCACCTTGTCCGGCATGTCGAACGGATGATCAGGCCCCTCATGACCGCAGATCGCCGCCCACCGAATGTTCTGCTGATCGGCGCGCCGCGCTGCGCCAGCACCTCGCTGGCGATTGCCATGGCGCAACATCCGTCGATGTTTCTGTGTACGCCCAAAGAACCGCATTTCCTGGCCATGCATGGCCGGAGCGCCGAGATCTGCGGCATCGGCAACGAGAACTTCGCGCCGCGTCACCGGCCGAGCCAGGACCAATGGCTCGACCTGTTTGCCGGCCGGACCGAACCCTGCCTTCTGGACGCCTCGGTCAGCACGATTTCCTATCCCGACACGGCGATCCCGAATATCGAACGGTTCTGCGGCACCGATACCAGGCTGGTGGTGATCCTGCGCAACCCGGTCGACCGGGCCTTTTCAAGCTATCAGTATTGTTTGTCCAAAGGCTGGGATGCCGGCAGTTTCGAAGACTGTCTGGATCACGAAGCCTCCCGGATCGCCGAAGGCTGGCAACATCTGTGGTTCCTGAAACATCTCAGCCAATACGAACACCGGCTGCCGCCCTTCCTGGAGGCGTTCGGGGCCGACCGGATGCATATCGTGATCACCGAGGAGATGGCCGCCGATCCCGCGCGGGTGATGCGCGGGGTCTTTGCCTTTCTCGAACTGCCCGACTTCGCCGCCGGTTCGGTGCCGCGTTATAATTCCAGCGGGGTGCCGCGGTCGCGGATCATGCGCAATCTGGTGGCCTTTGCCCGGCGTCAGCCGGCGCTGCGGGGGACGTTGCGGGCGCTGTCCACCGGTGCGGTGCGGGAAAAGCTGCGATCCAGCAATGTGGAAAAAGCCGCGATGGCGCCCCTCACCCGGGACCGGCTGCAGCGCGAATTGTCCGCGACACGGCCCTGGGTCGAAGAGTTGATCGGCCGGCGGCTGGACGCCTGGGGGTAGGGGGCGCCCTGTCGCTGCGGGCTCCGAAGGCAATTGCCGATGGCAACTGCCTTTGCGGAAACAGGTATCAGACGATCAGGAAATCGCTGTGATCCAGCGACATCCGCAGGTCCAGTTCGGCGATCAGAACCTGTGCCTGTCCGCCGGCGCCGTCGGCATCATAGAACAGCTCGCCGGTTTTCCATTTATACATGATGTGGTCGTCCGCATCGCCCGCCCGTTCGGCAATCTTGAACTGGCTCACATCCAACTCGCCAGAGGAACTGCCATTGCTGCCCGTCAGGCTTTTGAACACGTCGTGGTCCAGCAGGATCTTGTTGGTGCCGGGTTCGAAATCGCCGATCAGGTCCAGGTGATGGCCCGTGGCGGGGATGGTGTCGATGGTCAGCGCGTCGGGGCTGGTGCTGGCCGCGGTGTTGCGGGTTGCCTCGACGGTGGATTCGTCCACCGGGCCGGGCAGAACCGACACCGCCGGCACGCCTGTGCCGTCACTGACGACGAAATGGGTGTGGTCCAGCGACAGGCGTTCCTCTAGCTGGGCGATCTTCACCTGCGCTCCGGCGCCGGTGCCGTCGGCGTCATAGAACAGCTCGCCGGTTTTCCACTTGTACATGATGTAGTCGTTGGAATCGCCGGCCTGCCTGGCGATCTCGAAAAAGGTCTGGTCCAGCGTGCGGTATCCGGCCGCGTTCGGGGCGGTCAGGCTGGTGAAGATCGAACTGTCCAGCACGATCTTGTCGGTGTTGTGGTTGAAGTCGGGCACCGTCTTGATGCTGACCTCGGGGCCAGGGCCGGGCAGGGGGGCAGGTAGCAACACATCATCCGCCTCGTCGACCACCTGTGGCGTGTCGCTGTTCGAGGTCGAGCCCTGCGGCACTTCGGCAACCGGTGCGGTGCTGCCGTCCTGTTCGGCGATCCATTCGGCGCGGGCCTTGGCCCAATAGTCGCGGGCGGCCTGGCCCTGCAGCACGGTCCAGCCGGCGCCGGGCATCGGGTAGTCGGACGGCAGCGCCTTGTCGGACAGGTTCAGGAACACGTTGCCCGAGGATTCGATGGTCTTGTCCCAGGCCAGGTCCAGCCGCCAGTCACCGATATGATCGGTGTCCTCGATGGCGATGACCGAGTCGGTGATCTTCAGCTTGGGGCTGTTTTCCACCATTTTGAACGGCGACCCATGGGTCACGTCGCCCCGGTACAGATAGGATTCCATCCGCAGCAGCACATTGTCGATCTCGACCACCTGGTTGGTGCGGTTGGGGGTGTATTTGTTGCCCAGGCTGATCCCCGAAAACACGCCGTCAAACAGGCTGTCGCGGATCACACCGCTGGCGCCATCGTCGTTTTCGATGGCGTCGTCGCGGGCGCCGGTGACGTGGACGTTGTAGATTTCGAACCCGTTGGAGCCTCCGGCGACCCGCAGCGCGTCCCAGGGATTGGTGATGGTGATGTCATGCAGGATCGAATCGGCGGTGTCGCGCACCATGACCGCAGCAGAATTGATATAGGCATTCGCCCAATCGAGTGTCTGCGAAACCTGCCCGTTGATGGTGATGCCAAAGACCTCGATTCCGTCCGAGGCGTTGTTGATCAGGAAGGGGTAGAGGTTGATGTTGCTGCCGGTATTGGCAACGATCCACGAGGCGTCCGAGGCGTCGATTACCGATGCATCGCCCGAATACCTGTAGGCCGTGTAGCCATAGTTCCCGCTAAGTGTTGTCGTAGAGGCCATGCACTGTAGTCCTTTTGTTATCCTACTCGAAGGCTTGCGGTTGCCCCGCAGGGCGGAACTTGTTTATTTGGTCGTCGCGAGGCAAGTGAACCAGGACGCCGCGGCTGCGATTTGGCAGCCATCCGCCATCGGCGACCTTTCGCCTCGAACAGGCCGCTGGGCCGGCGGTAGTTTTTCGATCCACAATCAACAAATTGGATCGCGGGCTCTGAGACCCTTAAATCGGATTGGTTAAAGGCGGATTAAGGCGCTCATTTGTCATCTTGACAGCAGGAAAGCGGCGAATCATGCCATGAGCGGATTCTGGAACATGGGGTTTCGCCGTGCCGACTCGGTCGAAACACCCGGCCGGACTTCGTTGATTGCCGAGTTTCAACCCGGTCAGACGCGGCCGCGTTGCGGGTTTGCTGGACCGAAGGAACCACATTGCCAGAATCCATCCGCCTTAAGCCCGTGGTGACGATTTCGCACTAGCATCGCGCGCCGGGGGACCTGTGTTCCCTGTCATTCACACGCGCCCTGCGGTCTGTTTGCGGTGTCCCTTCCGATCTCCCTGCGACGTCGGGGCGGCGTGCGCTGCGGACCCGGCAGGGCGACCCAGGAGGGACTACGATGTCATTGCGCACTCTACTTCAGCTGGCAGCGATCGCGCTTGCCGCTTTGTCTCCGCTGCGGCTGGCCGCGGCAAACCTCGCCGCACCCACGGGCGAAGCTATTCTGGTGGTCAGCGGCCAGATCACCGCCACCAATGTCGGCGATACCGCCCAGTTCGACCAGGCCATGTTGGAACAGCTGGGAGCGGTCACCATCGAAACGACGACGATCTGGACGGAAGGGCCGCAAACCTTCACTGGCGTGCCCCTGGCCCGCCTGTTGTCCGAGGTGGGCGCCAGCGGTGGCACGGTCAACGCCATCGCGATCAATGACTATGCCGTAGACATCCCGTCCGAGGATTGGGTCGAAACCGGGCCGATCGTCAGCTATCTGCACAATGGCGATGCAATGTCGGTGCGGGACAAGGGGCCGCTCTGGATCATCTATCCCTACGACTCCAACGCCGACTACCAGACCGAGGTGATCTATTCCCGCAGCATCTGGCAGCTGGACCGGATCGTCGTAAAGGACTAGGCGCGGAAATCCGTGGGCATCCGGCAGGCCCGCGTGGCCGGTACCGGCCCCGATAGGCGGCGCAACCTCTGGACGCGCACATCGGCGATCGTCCTCCTGCTGGTATTCTGCATGGGAACGGTGGCCGGCATGGCCTGGCTGGTGCTGCGCGAAATCGACGAGCTGAGCACCGCCAATTCGGACAACCTGCAATGGAGCCTGGCCCAGGCCGGGGTGGAATTCCTGCAATTCGAACTGGCGGTGAACAAGGCGCACAGCCAGAGCGGCCCGCTGGGTGATGTCCGCCGGCGGTATGATGTGTTTTACAGCCGGATGCACACTCTCGAGAGCGGCGCGGTGTTCCGGTCACTGCGGAGGGAACCGGAATTCGCCGGCCCGCACCAGGAGATCAGCACGTTTCTCACCGCCTTGTTGCCGCTGATCGACGGCGACGATGCGGCGTTGGCGGCGGCGCTGCCGGAGATCGCCGCGACGGCGCGGCTGGTCTATGCCCATGTCCGCCAGATCTCGTTTTCCGGGCTTGCCGCCTTTGCCACCTTGTCGGATCAGCGCCGCGAACAGCTGGTGCTGACCCTGTTCCGCCTCTCGTTGGTACTGGCCGGGCTGCTGTGCGGGCTGTCGCTGCTGGCGTTTTCCTTTCGCCATCTCTACCGCGCAGCGGCGCAGCACGCGCGGGCGGCGCAGCGCGCCGGCACCCGGATCCGCACCGTGGTCGAGGCGGCGGTGGACGCAATCATCGTCAGCGGCGACGACGGCCGCATCGCCGATATGAACGAGGCCGCGCGCCGCCTGTTCGGATATGCCCGGGCCGAGGCGCTGGGGCGCCGTGCCGTCGATCTCTGCCACCCGGAACAGGTGCGCGACGAGTTGCTGTCCGGGCCGCTGAACGCGTTTCAAAACGGCAAGCGGCCGCTGCCGCATGAACGCCTGTTCGAAACCGTCGCGGTGGATCGCAACCGGCGCGAATTCCCGGTCGAGATCTCGATGGACATGGCCGAGGATGCGGGCGAGCGCGTCTACGTGGCGCATATCCGCGATATATCCGGTCGCAAGGCGGCCGAGAAGGACCTGACCGTGGCGCGCGACCGGGCGCTTGCCGGGGAGAAGGCCAAGGCCGAGTTCCTGGCGCTGATGAGCCACGAGATGCGCACGCCGCTGAACGGCCTGCTGGGCACCATGGAACTGCTGCGCGATCACACCCTGACCCGTCACCAGACCGACCTGCTGGATCATATGCAGTCTTCGGGCCGCTTGCTGCTGGGGCTGGTCAACGACGTGCTGGATCTGTCAAAATTCGAGGCCGGCAAGCTGCAGGCGGAACGGCGCCCGTTCAGCATGACGCGGTTGCTGGACGGCGTGGTCGAAACCACGATGAGCCTTGCGGCGGCCAACGAAAATACCGTGGCCTGGGCCTGCTGCGGCCCGGCCGAGGCGCAGGTTCTGGGCGACGCGCGGCGGCTGCGCCAGGTGTTGCTGAACCTGGTCAGCAACGCGATCAAGTTCACCCGTGGCGGCACCATCGATATCGAGGTGGAACGCCTGCCGGGGCCGGGCGATCTGGTCGAATTCCGGGTGATCGACACCGGCATCGGCATCGCCCCCGAACATCAGGAGCGAATTTTCAAAGATTTCGAAACGCTCGATTCCTCCTATGCGCGCCAGGCCGGCGGCACCGGGCTGGGCCTGGGCATCTCCAAGCGGTTTGTCGGCCTGATGGGGGGCGAGATTGGTGTTGAGAGCAGGCTGGGCGCGGGCAGCCGGTTCTGGCTGCAACTGCCGCTGCCGGTGCAGCACCAGCAGGACGTGCCCGCAGCCACGGTGCCAGCGCCGGCCCCGACACTGGCACCAACACCGGCCCGGACATCGACTACGCGGCCGCTGTCGATCCTGCTGGTCGAGGATAACGAGATCAACCGCTTTGTCGCGCGCGCCATGATCGAGGCCGAGGGGCATCGTTTGACCGAGGCGGTGAACGGGCAGGCCGGGGTGGCGCAGGCGCAGGCGCAGGCCTTTGACGTGATCCTGATGGATATCTCGATGCCGGTGATGGACGGGCAGGAAGCCACGCGCCGGATCCGCGCCGGCAAGGGTGCCTCGGCCGACGTGCCGATCGTGGCGGTGACGGCCCATGCGCTGCCCGAAGAGATCACCCGTTTTTACGAGGCCGGGATGACCCGGTGTCTCAGCAAGCCGATTGACCGGAAGACACTGATCGACCTGCTGAATGAACTGGCCGGCGGTCCGGCCCCCGCTGCGCCGGAACCCAAGGTTGAAGCGCCGGGCTTGCTGGATACCGTTCTGCTGAACGAACTGGCGAACACGCTGGGTGCGGCCGAGTTCGACCAGCTGGTCGAGATGTGCCTGGCCGAGCTTGACTCCGAGATTGCCGCGCTGGCGGCCAGCGCCCCGGCGGATCCCGATCTGGGGCGCGCCGCGCATAAATGTGCCGGCTCGTGTGGCTCCTTCGGACTGGCCGCGCTGCGCATTGCGCTGGGCGAGATCGAGGCGCAGGCGGCACGGGGGCCCGTCGCACCCGATCAGCTGCAGGCGCTGACCCAGATGTGGCAGGCCAGCCGGGCTGCCCTGTCTGATTGGGCCGCGGCGCGGCAATACCCGGATCAATCCGCGCGGCAGGCATGAACCGTCCGGTTCCATCATGTCCCCCGCGCCGGCCGAAGGCGCCGCCGGCAAGGCCGGCTTAGCCCAGCGATGGTTCGGCCGCTTTCCAGCCCGCCGCATCCATCACGAATCGGCGGGTTTCAACGGGTACAAAATCCAGCGCCTCGCGGAGGATGGCATAGCGGGTGACCCCGATGGCGGTGCCGTCGATCTCCAGCAGGTTGAAATCATTGTCCGTCCCGCGCTTGCGCGAGGACAGACCGGTGCCCGCCTGCACCTGCAAAACCGAGTTGCGGCCGGGTTTTTCGGCAAAGGGCGCGGCCTGCCAGTTGTGCAGATGCCCGGTGAGGATCACATCGGTCTTGCGCTGCGCCAGCGCCTCCAGCGCCGCAGCGGCCCCGCGCATCGGCTTTTTGCGTTCACCCTGCAACTGTTCCAGCGGGTGATGCGCCACCACGATGCGCGCCTGACCGGATTGGGCGGTGTCGAAAATCCGCTGCACGCGCGCCAGTGCCCGGGGGGTGAACCAGCCGCTTTGATGGGCCAGGATATTCACCGTGTTCACGCCCAGAACGATCATCTCGTCATCGCGATATTGCGGTTCCAGATCGCGCGATATCCAGCGCCGGTAGTGGCGCCAGGGCCAGACCAGGCGGAACAGGAGATTGTGCAGCGGCACATCGTGATTGCCGGGCACGGCCAGGGCGGGCGCCTGCAGCCGGTCGATGAACCGGCGCGCGGCGCGGAACTGGCTCAGCCGGGCGCGCTGGGTCAAATCGCCGGAAATGGCCACCAGGTCCGGCGCCAGCGCGTTCACCGCCGCGATCAGCGGCTCGGCCAGTTCCGGGCGGTCGCGGCCGAAATGCAGGTCGGATAGATGCACCAGCCGTCTCACCGCACCTCGTCCTGCTGTGCGGCGGGCACGATCACCGTCAGTTCGTCTTCGATCACGCGCAACTCATAGGGCGCGTCCATCTTCGCCCGCTCGCCATCGCAGGCGACATCGCGCGAACTGCGGCGTTCTTCGATGCGGATATGATCGGCGGCGACCATGTCGAAATTTTCGTTTTTCCCGGCCAGCCCCAGCGCCAGCAACAACGAGTTCAGCAGCATACCCCACCGGTTTGTATGCGGCGCGATGAACACTGCCAACCGCCCGGCGGCGATTTCCTCGCGCCCGCTCAGCCCCACCTGATCCAGCTGGAACGCATTGTTGACCGCAAAGACCAGCGGCGTATGGCGTTCGATCACCGCTTCACCCGCCTCGATCCGCAAATGCAGCGGGCGGCGCAGCGTAAACAGCGCGACCAGCACCGACCAATAGGCGGCAATCCGGCTGCGGCCCCAGCGGCGATAGATCTTCTCGCGGGTTTCCAGAATGGCGGGATAGGCGCCCAGGCTGGCATTGTTCAGGAAGGTCCTGTCGTTGATCGAGGCGACGCGGACCTTGCGCCGCACCCCGGTGCCCAGCAGCTTGGCCGCGTCGGCGATCTCCAACGGGATATCCAGCGAGCGGGCGAAATAGTTGAAGGTGCCCAGCGGCAGGATGCCCAGCACCGCGCCGCTGCCGCGCAGCACGCTGGCCACGGCCGAGATGGTGCCATCGCCCCCCGCCGCCACGATGGTGTCAAAGCCCAGCTCCACCGCTTCGCGCGCGGCGGTGGTGATGTCGATGTCCTGGTCGAGCACGCGGATCTCGGCCTCGATGCCGCAGTCGCGGAACGCGGCACGAATCCGGTCAGGCACATGGGCGGTGTCGCGCTTGCCCGACCCGCCGTTGAAAAGAATGATCATGCGGGCCTGCACCATGGCCCCCTGCGCAGCGGAGGTGTTCATTTTATCGGGCATGTCCCGGTTGTCGACGTCGAAAACGAAACGCCCGGGCCGCCGCTTCGTTCCCCGCAAGGCTCTGAGTTTTCGCCGCGGCGGCAAGCGGTTCGAAGATGCAGAGCGGCGGGAACAAAATCGCCTCGATGGTGGTTGATCAGCCAATCGCCGGATGTGCTCCGGCACCCAAGGAGGAAGGAGATCAATCATGAAACGCCTTATGATGACGACAGCCCTGATCGCGATGGCCGCCACCGCTGGTCACGCTCAGACGGGGACCACGACACCGATGAACGACGAGACATTTCTGTCGGGCCCCGGCATTGAAAGCTTCCGTGCATCGGACTTCATCGGCATGCGGGTCTACAGCATGGAAGAACCCAGCGATGCGGTCAGCTATGACGGCATTCAGGACAACTGGGAAGATATTGGCGAGATCAACGACGTCGTACTGTCACGCGACGGCCGGATCGACGCCGTGCTGGTCGATATCGGCGGGTTCCTGGGCATCGGCGAACGGCAGATCGCGGTGAATATGGACTCGCTGCGGTTTGTTGCGGATGACGCCACGCCCGAAGATGTCAACGATTTCTTCCTGGTGATGACCGCCAATCGCGGCCAGTTCGAGGAAGCGCCGGAATATGACTGGTCGCAGCAGGGCATGGCCGAAGAAACCGCGATGGAGCGTGATACCGACGCGGCTGTGGCCCCCGGCACGACCGCGACTGACACCGACATGACCGAGAACGCCGATGCCGAAGCGGCCGAGGTTGAGTACGTCGAAGTCGAAGCCGCCAGCGTTGGGGTGGAAGAGATGACCGGTGCCCCGGTCTATGACGCTGCGGAAAACTGGATCGGCGAAGTATCCGAACTGGTGGTCAACACGGACAACCAGATCGACGGTGCGGTGGTTGACGTGGGCGGTTTCCTGGGGATCGGCGAAAAGCCTGTGATGCTGGCGCTGGACGAGCTGAAGTTCGAGCGCGAGGCGGATGGCTCGGCGATCCGTGTCCATGTGAACATGACCAAGGAAGAGCTGGAAGCGATGCCCGATTACGAGGGCTAAAGCTTACCATCAATCCAAGACGAAAGCCCGCGTTGTCGCGGGCTTTCGCATGTCTGGGACCTGCCGAACCGGAACCAAGCGCGGTCGAGGGCGTTAAGCAGGCAGACGTATCAGAGGAGAAAGAACATGCTTGAAGTGACAGGGCTGGGCGGCCTGATCATCCTTATTCTGGATATCTGGGCCATCGTATCGATCATCGGATCGTCCGCATCGACAGGCAGCAAAGTGCTGTGGACGCTACTGGTCCTGCTGCTGCCGGTGGTGGGTTTCCTGATCTGGCTGGTCGCCGGGCCGCGTTCGGCTCCGCGCCATATCTAATCTCTGAGATTCAATTCCCAACCTGACCGAACCCTCGCGGGCCTGAAGGGAAAAGGCCCGCGCCGTTTTTTGTAATAAAGGAGAAGCTTATGTCTGCTGCACTCGAAGTCACCCCGACCGATCACGACGTCAAATCGGGTGTCCGAAACACCGAGAGCATTGCCGAGGGCCTGTCGGATCTGCTGGCCGATACCTATCGGCTGACATTCAAAACGCACGCCTATCACTGGAACGTCGAAGGTCCGCTGTTCTTTTCGCTGCACAAGCTGACCGAAGAGCAATATGAAAACCTGTTCGACGCCGCGGATGAACTGGCCGAGCGGGTGCGGGCCCTGGGCAAGCTGGCGCCGGCCCGGCTGGATGCGATCGTTTCGGCCTCGATTATCAAGGATAAGGACAAGACGCCGTCTGCCGGCGAGATGTGCACCGATCTGGCCGAAGATCACGAGCGCGTGGCGCATCGCTTTCACGCCCTGATCGAACTGGCCGAAGAGAACAAGGACCCGGTGACCGCCGATCTGGCGACCGAGCGGTCGGCCTTTCACGAGCAGGCGGCCTGGATGCTGCGCGCGATTACAGCGTAACTAAAACCAAGACCCCGGCCGATCGCCGGGGTCTTGTGAATAAAGCAAACTAGAATGCGCCCGTGCCTACCCGGCACGGGCTTTTTTCAGGCTCTGCGCCTCTCGGCCGGGAAACCCGGCGCTGATGCTCTGACCCAGCGCCGCTTCGGTGATGGTGATGGTCCAGATCATCAGCGGAATGGCGATGATCCCGCCAATCGGCCCCCAGAACCACAGCCAGAAGGTCAGCGACAGGAATACCAGCAGCGGGCTGACCGACATCCGCTGACCGACCAGCGCCGGGGTGACGAACTGGCCCTCGGTGGCGTTCATGGCCATGTAGACAAGCGCGGGCACGACGGTGAAGGGGCCATCGAACACCACCAGCCCGGCCACCAGCAGCGCTGCGGCCAGTAGGATGGGCCCGAGATAAACGATGAAGTTCAACAGGAAGGCCATCAGCCCCCAGAACACCGGCGAGGGCATGCCCAGCACCATCATCACCATACCGACAATCGTCCCGAAGGCGCCGTTGATCGCGGTAATGGTCAGGAAATAGCGGGCCACCTTGCGTTCGGCGCGGTCCAGGTCGTCCCGCGTCAGCACCGGCATCGAGGCGCCGATCCAGGCATAGACATCGCCGCGCGCCAGCAGGAAGAAATACAATGTCCCGGAAAACACCATGATCTGGGCCAGCACCTGGGGCGCGTAGAACAGCGCGTCGGTAAAGCTGGGCACTTCGACCTCGGGCTCGGCTTCGACCTCGCCCGCGCCGGCGCCGGTCACCGAGGCGGCGATATCCTTGGAAATGTCGCCCAGCCCTTTCAGCATCTGGGTGAACCCGTTCAGCGCATCGCGGAATTCGGCCCAGATCGCCGGCCCGCGCTGGATCGCGAAGGTGATATAGGGCTCGAGCGCAAAGATCAGCGCCGCCAGTCCCGCCAGGACCAACAGCATCGTCGCCAGCGCCGCAAGCGCACGATTGAGGCGCAGCTTGCGCAACAGGCGGGACAGGGGCGAAACCACGATCCCCATCACAAAGGCCGAGATGACCGGCGAGAAGAAAAACCGCGCCAGGTACAGGATTATGAACACCGTCACCACCCCGATCAGGCAGGCAATCAGTGGCAACAAGACCTGGTTGTCCAGGAGGATCGGCCGAACTGTGTTAGCCGCGTTGTCCTGGTTCGCCTCGGCGATTGGACGCGCGATCTTGGTTTCCGACCTGTTTTGCTGGCTGTGCTGCACCCTGTCCCCCTGCGATCAAAGGCGCCACGCATTCGGGCGACATTATAGCCTTAATCCAAACGCGATTCATCAATGGCAAGTTCCCTCCCGCCGCAAATAACGATGCGGCAGGAACCGGGTAGGGGCCGGGGTGGCCCGGGTCGAGTTGACCGGGACTTGCGAAACTTGTTGGGTGATCTGCGCGTGGGCGATACTGGCAAGGTGGCTAACCGGTGAAAACTCTGCCGGGGTCAGCCCGTCATGTTTGCAAGCCAAGGGTAAGGTCATGGTTTCTTCCCCCGATCCTTCACGGCCGGCCACCCCGGCGGATCACCGCGAGATCGACGCATTGTTGCGCGCGGCGTTTCCCGGTGCGGACGAGGCAGAGCTGGTGCACCAGCTGCGTGAAGGCGGCGAAATGCTGTCCGAGGTGGTGACACCCTGGCACGGCCGGATCGTGGGGTATTACGCGCTGTCGCGGATGCGCGCGCCGGACGGTTGGGCCTGCCTGGCACCGGTGGCGGTGCTGCCGGCGTATCAGAACGGTGCGCAGGGCGTGCATCTGGGATCGCAATTGATGCATGACCTTGTCACCTCCATCCGCAGCAGTAGCAGCGCCATCGACACGGTGGTGGTGCTGGGCGACCCGCCATTTTACGCCCGCGCGGGTTTCTCGCTTGAGCGCGCGGCACGGCTGAGCTCGCCCTATCCGATCGATCACACGCTGATCCTGCGGCCGGGAAATGACCGGCCTCAAGCGGAGTTGATCTATCCCGATGCCTTTGGCTGAGCGATGGCGCTTGCAGCGCGGCCCGGGACGCGCGAAAGGCGAGTGATGCGCGCGTTTTTGATCACCTTGACCATGACGGCCTTTGCCGCGAACTCCATTCTCAACCGGATGGCGGTGGAGGGCGGCCATGCCGATCCGGGATCCTTCGCGGCATTGCGGGTGCTGTCCGGGGCGCTGGTGCTGGTGGCGCTGGCGCTGCTGCAGGGCATACCGCTTGTTTTCGCCACCCGCCAAAGGGCCGTGGGCGCCTTTGCCCTGGCGCTCTACATGGCCGGGTTCTCGCTGGCCTATCTGACGCTTGATGCAGGGCTGGGGGCGCTGATCCTGTTCGGGACGGTGCAAATCACCATCTTTGCGCTGTCGGCGCTGCGAGGGGCAGGGCCCAACGGGCAACAGATCGCCGGAGCGCTGATCGCTTTTGGCGGGTTGATCGTCGTGCTCAACCCCGCCGGTGCGCAGGGGACTGATCCGCTGGGGGCGGCCTTGATGGCGGCGGCGGGCATCGGCTGGGCGATCTACACCCTGTCCGGCCGCACCGAGCCGGATGCGCTGGCCGGGACCGCGGCGAATTTCTGCCTGGCGCTCCCGCTGACCGCGCTGGTGCCGCTGCTGACGGCGGGGCCGCTGAACGTCACGCCCGCCGGGGTCGCGTTGGCGGTGCTGTCGGGTGCGGTGACCTCCGGGTTGGGATATGCGCTGTGGTACAGTCTGCTGCCGGGCATCGCCCCGGCAATCGCCGCCATCGTACAGCTGAGCGTGCCGGTGATCGCGGTGCTGGGCGGCGTTTTGTTGTTGGGCGAAACCGTCGGGCTGCGCGTGGTGGCGGGGGCGGTTCTGGTGCTGGGCGGCGTGGCGCTGTCGCTGCGTCGGCAACGCTGAACGCTTTCTTTCGCGCCGAAACCGGCCTAAGCAACGGCCATGCGCTGGCTTGTTCCCCTCTTCCTGCTCTGGCCGTTGTCCGCGGCGGCGGATTGCGTCGTGCTGCTGCACGGGCTGTTGCGCACCGATGCGTCCTTTGCGGTGATGGAACAGGTGCTGACCGCGCGCGGCTATACCGTGGTCAATGCCGATTATCCTTCAACCGACAAGCCGATCCCGGACCTGGCCCGCACCACCCTGCCGCCCGCCATCGCCGCCTGCGGCGATCAACAGGTGCATTTCGTGTCGCATTCCCTGGGCGGCATCCTGATCCGCTATTGGCTGCAATCGCACCGGCCGGCAAAGCTGGGCCGCACCGTGATGCTGGGCCCGCCCAATCACGGCAGCGAGGTGGTGGACGAGTTGGGCGACTGGGAGGTGTTCGGCCTGATCGCCGGCCCGGCGGGCCTGCAACTGGGCACCGGACCCGACAGCTGGCCGAACCGCCTGCCGCCGGTGGACTTTCCCCTGGGGGTCATCGCCGGCACGCAAACGCTGAACCCGGTGTTGTCCGCGCTGATCCCCGGCCCGGATGACGGCAAGGTGTCGGTCGCCTCGACCCGGGTGCAGGGGATGGCGGCGCATCTGACCCTGCCGGTCACCCATACCTTCATGATGAACAATCCGCGGGTGATTGTCGAAACACTGCAATTCCTCGAATTCGGCCGGTTCGACCCCGAACTCTCGTGGTCCGAGGCGGTGCTGGCACTGGTTCAGGATGCCTGCCTGGGCCTGCAGGACTGCGCCGACGCGCCGCTGGGGGATGCCAGCGAATGAGCGTGTTGAACGTCGATTTCGAGGGCGGCGAAGTGCTGCGCCCCGGTGCCGGGCTGGAAGTCGGGTGCCTGTCCATCGCCGCAGGACGCATCCGCGCCGAACCGGTCGGGCGGCGCGTGGACGTATCGGGGTTCCTGGTGCTGCCCGGTGTGGTCGATGCGCATGGCGACGGTTTCGAACGCCACGTCGCCCCCCGGCGCGGCGCGATGCCGGATATCGGCGAGGGTATTGCATCGGCCGAGGCCGAGCTGGCGGCGAACGGCATCACCACCGGGGTGATGGCGCAGTTCTACAGCTGGGAGGGCGGGCTGCGCGGCCCGGACTTTGCCGCGCAGGTGCTGCCGGCGATCACCGCCGAACGCGACGTGCTGGTGACCGATTTGATCCCGCAGTTGCGGTTCGAAACCCATATGCTGGACCATTTCGCGGCACTGCCCGGCCTGCTGGCCGAGTGGGGCGTAAGCTATGTGGTGTTCAACGACCACCTGCCGCATGACCGGCTGGCCCAAGGGCGGCGGCCCAAGGCGCTGACCGGGCAGGCGCTGAAGGCCGGGCGCAACCCGGAGAAACAGTTCGAGCTGTTGCTGGATCTACATGCCAACGGCCCCAAGGTTCCCGCAGCGCTGGACCGCCTGGCGCAGGTGCTGGCGGCGCAGGGCGTGCGCATGGGAAGCCATGACGAACACAGCGCGCAGGACCGCGCCGAATGGCGCGCGCGCGGCGTGCATATTTCCGAGTTTCCGGAAACCGAGGCGGCTGCCCGCGCGGCGCGCGAGGGCGGCGATCCGGTGATCCTGGGCGCGCCCAATGTGTCGCGCGGCGGGTCGCACAAGGGCAATGTCAGCGCCGCCGAACTGGTGCGCCTGGGCCTGTGCGACGCGCTGGCCTCGGACTATCACTATCCCTCGCTGCGCCGCGCCGCGCTCAGGCTGTGGCGCGATGGGATTTGCGATTTCGCCACCGCCTGGGGGTTGGTCTCCGACGGCCCAGCGCGGTTGTTGGGGCTGGACGACCGGGGCAGGCTGGCGCCGGGAAAGCGGGCGGATATCGTGCTGCTGGACAAGGCAACGCTGCGTGTCGCCGCGACGCTCTGCGCCGGGCGGGTCAGCTATCTGAACGGTGCCCTGGCGGCGCGGTTCCTGGCCTAGCTTCCGCCCGCCGGGCCGGTGATCCGGTTGACATGGCCCATCTTGCGCCCCGGCTTGACCTCGGCCTTGCCATAGAGGTGCAACGCCGTTCCCGGTTCCCTGGCCAGGTCCTGCGCGGTTTCCACCGCATCGCCGATCAGGTTTTCCATCACCACATCCAGGTGGCGCCGGCCATCGCCCAGCGGCCAGCCGGTGATGGCGCGGATATGCTGTTCGAACTGGTCGACGGTACAGCCATTCTGGGTCCAGTGGCCCGAATTATGCACCCGTGGCGCGATCTCGTTCACCACCAGCCCCTCGCCGGTGACAAACAGTTCCACGCCCAGCACCCCGACATAATCCAGGGCGTTCAGGATCTGACCGGCGAGCAATACCGCATCGGCGCGCTGCGCCCCGCTCAACCGGGCCGGAACCGTGGTGGTGTGCAGGATGCCGTCGCGGTGCACGTTCTCGCCGGGATCAAAACAGGCGACCTCGCCGTTCAGCCCCCGCGCGGCGATCACCGAGACCTCGCGCTGGAAATCGACGAAACCTTCCAGGATCGACGGGGCGCCGAACATCTCGCTAAAGGCGCGTTTGGCCTCGCCGGGATCGCGCAGGCGGACCTGGCCCTTGCCGTCATAGCCGAAGCGGCGTGATTTCAGGATCGACGGGGTGCCGATGGTCTTCAGCGCGGCCTCCAGGCTGTCCAGGCTGTCGATATCGGCGAAGGGCGCAGTTTTCAGGCCCAAGGCCTGCAGAAAGGTCTTTTCGGTCAGCCGGTCCTGACTGACCCGCAGCGCCTCGCGCCCGGGATGAATCGGCCGGTCTTCCTCCAGGATATCCAGCGCCTCGGTCGGGATGTTCTCGAATTCGTAGGTGATCACATCGACCGAGCGGGCAAAGCGGCGCAGCGCTTGTTCATCGGTGTAATCGGCCGAGGTGACCTGCGCCGCCACCTGGGCCGCGGGCGGGTTGGCGCCGGGTTCGTAGATATGGCTGGAAAAGCCCAGCCGCGCCGCCGCGACCGACAGCATGCGGCCCAATTGGCCGCCGCCGAGAATGCCGATGGTGGCGCCCGGGGCCAGCGGTTCAGTCATCTTGCGGCTCCTCCGGGATCGAGGCGGACAGCGCCGCGCGCCACGCGTCCAGCCGTTGCGCCAGCGCCGGATCCTGCAGGGCCAGGATGCCGGCGGCCATCAGCCCGGCATTGGCCGCCCCTGCCGACCCGATTGCCATGGTCGCTACCGGAAAGCCGCGCGGCATCTGCACGATGGAATAAAGCGAATCGACCCCGCTCAGCGCGCGGGTTTGCACCGGCACGCCGATCACCGGCAGGCGCGTCTTGGACGCCATCATGCCCGGCAGATGCGCCGCGCCGCCGGCCCCGGCGATAATCACCTTCAACCCGCGCGACACCGCGCTTTTGCCGTAATCCCACAGCCGGTCCGGCGTGCGGTGCGCCGAGACGATCCGCGCCTCGTACCCCACCCCCAGATCGTCCAGCATCAATGCGGCCTCTTTCATCGTGGACCAGTCCGACTGGCTTCCCATGATGATGCCGACGTGTGTTTCCTGCATTGCCTGTCCCCGCCTGTCCGGCCCTGCCGCCGAAGAACGGGCACTATAGCCAAACCGGCACGGCAGGCAATGTAACTTTGCCACCGGTGCAAATTGCCGCGTCAGGCGATGATATCGGGGGTCAGGCGGTCCTCGATCAGGGCGATCAGATCCTTTAGCCTCAGTTTCTGCTTTTTCAGCCTCTGAATGGTCAGCTGGTCGCCGGTGCCCTTTTCCACCAGGGCCGCAATCGCTTCGTCCAGGTCGCGGTGCTGGCGGCGAAACACTTCAAGCTCGACGCGCAGAACATCGTCTGTTTTCATCGAAATATCGGCGGGTGCATTCATTCTGGCGACTCGGCAGGCAGGCTGGGCAGGGTCCCAGATTACAATCAGATCATGTTTTCGCCTAGACCTTGTGGATCTCGTAAAACCTTCCCATATTCCTGTTGCGCGGTTGCCGAAAACGGGGCCGTGCACACGTGTCGCTTTCATGCAAAAGGACCGCAAGACGTGTCGAAACTTACCTTGGGCTCATACCCCCACCTGTTGGGGTTCGAGCAGTTGGAACGCCTTCTTGAGCGCACCGCGAAATCGGGCAACGAAGGTTATCCACCGTTCAACATCGAACAGACCTCGGATCACTCCTACCGGATCACGCTTGCCGTGGCGGGCTTCTCCGAAGCCAACCTCGCGATCACCGTCGAGGACCGCCAGCTGGTGATCCGCGGACGCCAGCAGGACGACAGCGAAGGCCGAATCTATCTGCACCGCGGCATTGCCGCGCGTCAGTTTCAACGGACCTTTGTGCTGGCTGAAGGCGTTGAGGTAGGTGAGGCGGTAATCGAAAACGGTTTGCTGCATGTCGATCTGACCCGTGCCGTTCCCGAAGCCGTCGTGAAAACGATCAGTATCAGAAAGGGCTGAGCGATGAACACGCCTTTTGAAGTTGAAGAAGCGGCCCAGCGGATTGTCTATGTCAAACCTGTCGATGTGGCCGACCTTCCCAAGCAGGTCCGCGACGAGGCCGGCGATCTGCAACACCTCTATGCCGTGCATGATGCCGACGGCCAGCAGCTGGCACTGGTGGCCGATCGCAAGCTGGCCTTTATCCTGGCCCGCCAGCATGACCTTGCGCCGGTAAGCGTGCACTGACGGGCCGCGCGCCTGCACCGCCCGAAAGGTCCGCTTATGCGCCGTTTCCGCTTTGACTGGGTCGATGCCTTTACCGGCCGGGCCTTCGGTGGAAACGGCTGCGCGGTGGTCCATGACGGCGCGGGCCTGGATGATGCCACCTGCATGGGATTCGTGCGCGAAACCTCTCTGGTGGAATGCACGTTTACCGGGCCCTCCCAGGTCGCCGATGTCCGGGTGCGCTATTTCCTGGCCAGCCGCGAAATACCCTTTGCCGGTCATCCGACCATTGCCACCGTCGCGGCCCTGCGCGCACGCGGCCTGGTCAGCGGCGACAGCCTGACGCTGGAAACCGGGGCAGGGGTGGTGCCGATCACCTTGGACGGCGATCTGGTCGAGATGACCCAGGTCGCGCCCGAATTCGGGGTCGAGGTTGACCCGGCGCTTGCCGCCCGCGCCGTGGGCCTTGCCCCGGAAGAGGTGGTTGGCATACCGCAGCTGGTGTCGACCGGGCTGCCATTCGTCATCACCGTGTTGCGCGACCACGCCGCCCTGCGCGCCGCGCGGCTGAATTTGGGGGCGCTGAACGATCTGGCCGACCTGACCGGCGGCGGCAGCAACATGGCCGAACCCTTCCTGGTCACATTGCAGGGCGCCACGCCGGCGGGCGACACCTTTTCGCGCCTGCTGCTGGCGCCGCCCAGCCCGCCGGAGGATCCCTTCACCGGCTCGGCCACCGGGGCAATGGCGGCCTATCTCTGGGCCAAGGGGCTGATGCCGAAAGACAGCTTTGTTGCCGAACAGGGCCATTGGCTGGACCGGCCCGGCCAGGCCCGCGTCACCCGGGTGGGCCCGGCGCAGGCGATGACCGGCATCCGCGTCGCCGGTCCGGGCTATGTGCTGATGAGCGGCGAAGTCATGCTGCCCGATGCGGCGGGCTGAACGGGCAGTGTCCGATCCCGCCATCGCCATCCTGCCCTATGGCCACCGCCAGGGCCGTGCCCTGGCCGACATTCCGTTGTCCGATCTCAACTGGCCGCTGGGCCGCCCCGAACGTCTGGGCCAGGGGCGCCTGCGCGATATGGGGCCGGCGGATCACTTGATTGTCTATCCCAAAACCACTTCGCATATTGATTTGCGGCGCGGGATCCGGGCACAGGTGTCGATCATGGTGGTCGAACCGGCAATCATCCATGCCCGCCATCTGCGCCTGTTGCGGCTGACCCATCGGCGCTTCTTTCGGGTGCTGAGCTTCAACCGCGCGCTGCTTTCCCGCATCCCCAATGGGCTGTTCCTGCCCTACGGCACCACCTGGGTGCCGGACTGGCGCGAACGGGTGACGGACAAGTCCGCGATGTGTTCGCTGATCGCCTCGGCCAAGCGCGACAGCGCCGGCCACCAGCTGCGCCACCGCATCGTCGACCATATCCGCGCCACCGGGCGGGACGTGGCGGTGATGGGCGGCGGCTATGCCCCGTTCGAGCGCAAGGCCGACGGGCTGGCGCCCTACCGCTATTCCGTGGTGATCGAGAATGTGCGCGAGCCGGATTATTTCAGCGAGAAGCTGATCGACGCGCTGCTCTGCCTGACCGTGCCGATCTACTGGGGCTGCCCCAATATCCATGACTATTTCGACACGGCCGGCATGGTGATTTGCCAGAACGCCGACGAGATCGAAGCCGCACTCGCGACGATGTCGGAGTTGGACTATGCCGCCCGACTGCCGGCCCTGAAGGCCGCGCGCCCGGTGGCGGACAGCTTCACCGATCTGGAACGCCGCGCGGCCGAGACGTTGTGCGACAGCTTGTAGACGCTGTCCCGTGATGCGGCCACCGCACCAAAAAAGGCCCCCAGCGCAGATATGCGTGGGGGCCTTTTTTGTTGGTTGCGGGAGTAGGATTTGAACCTACGACCTTCAGGTTATGAGCCTGACGAGCTACCGGACTGCTCCATCCCGCGCCAGTGGGGTGTATCTAAATCGTCTGCGCGGGAAGCTCAAGGGCATCTGCGGGGGAAATTTACAAATTATTTAGGTTTCCGTGGCGGGACCCTGGGAAATCGCGGTCAGGCGGTCGAGGCGGCCCAGTCCCAGTACATCTCGCGCACGCGGCGGGTGACCGGGCCGGGCTGGTAGCGGGTGTCGTCGAAGGCGGTGACCGGTGTGACCTTGTTCATGTTGCCGGACAGGAACACCTCGTCGGCGGTCTCGAAATCGGCAAAACTCAGCACCGTCTGGTGCACCTTCACGCCATCGGCCTCCAGGTTGGCGATATGGCGGGCGCGGGTGATCCCGGCCAGGAAGGTGCCATTGGCCACCGGGGTGAACACCTCGCCGTCGCGCACCATGAATACATTGGCAGTGGCGGTTTCGGCGACATTGCCCATCGCATCGGCCACCAGCGCATTGGAGAAGCCTTTCGACCGCGCCTCGGCCAGCATCCGGGCGTTGTTGGGATAAAGGCAGCCGGCCTTGGCATTGACCACCGCGTCTTCCAGCACCGGGCGTCGGAACCGGGTGCGGGTCAGGGTGACCGAGGCCGAGGGATCGGCCATCGGGATCTCTTCCAGGCAGATGGCAAAGCCGGTCTTGTCGGGCTGCGGCACGATGGCGGTGGCATCGCCGTCGATGCCCCAATACATCGGCCGGATATACACCGCGCTGCCGGGCGCATAGGCGGCGAGCCCCTCCTTGACGATCTCGACCATATCCGCGGTCGTAACCGTGGGAGTCAGCATCAGCGCCTCGGCCGAGCGGTTGACGCGCGCGCAATGCAGGTCGAGATCGGGGGTCAGGCCGTCGACCAGGCGGGCACCGTCGAACACGCCCGATCCCAGCCATGCACCGTGATCGGCGGCCCGCAGGATGGCGACGTCATCCGCATGCCAGGCGCCGTCGAAATAGGTGCGGATATTGGTTCCGGTTGCCATTTTTGCCTCCTACTTGCGCGGCGCCAGTGATGCGGACCGGGCGGCGGGAGTCAAGGCGGTGGCGGGCGGGCGCCTCGAATCGGTCGGGTTGTGGTAGACTCCTGGCCGGGCTGCTGTTGTGGGGGCGGCATGACCACGATCGATGCACGCGCGGCGCCGGGGCGAACCATCGGCGGAAAAACGGTTGGCGTGACGCTGAGCGACAGCGCCTTCATGGACCTCTTCAGCAATTTCTACACGGCGGTATCGGTACCCGCGGAAACCGACGAGACCCAGCTGACGCTGCAGGCCAATCTGTTCAACGGCAGCGCCAAGGCCACCTTTTACGGCAGCTTCCCGCCGCAGCCGGCCGATCCGCTGCTGATCTTCAACTGGCGGATCGAGGTCGGCGCGACGCCGGTCACGCGGGTGACCCTGTCGCTGCTCGATACCTTTACCGCGCCCGAACCGCTGGTTTTCGATGTGATTTTCGACACGCCGCAGCGGGCGGACTGGGTGGCGACCTTTTCCTCGCCCGCACTCTATGACGGCGCCACCCGGCTCTTGGGGTCGTCCTTTGACGACACGCTGGGCGGCGGCAACGGCGATGACGTGATCTTTGGCCGGGGCGGGAATGATGTGCTGGATGGCGGGCTGAACAATGACCGCCTGGTCGGCGGCGCCGGCAAGGACGATCTGGACGGCAGTTTTGGCGACGATACCTTGCTGGGCGGCGGGGGCGCGGACAAGCTGGCCGGCGGCGATGGCGACGACACGCTGAAGGGCGGCGGCGGCAATGACAGCCTGGATGGCGGCGATGATGACGACGTGCTGCTGGGGCAGGGCGGCAATGACACGCTGATTGGCGGCGCCGGCAGCGACCGGCTGGAAGGCGGCAAAGGCGATGACAGCCTGAGAAGCGGGTTGGCCGGCGGTTCGCCCACGGTGGGGGAAGACGTGCTGTTGGGCGGCAAGGGGGATGACCGGCTGATCATGGATATCCCGCTGAACAGCGGGCCGGGCGGCGGCGTCAAGGCGCGGCTGGCGCAGGCCGAGGCGACGGCGCCCAACACGCCCTATGCGGTGTCCACCGCCAATGGCGGCGCGGGCACCGACGTGCTGGAACTGGTCACGCCGGGTTTCCTGAACGCGGCGATGGTCTTCACCCAGGCCAAGCTGCGCGTGGTCTATTCCGGCAGCGGGACAGATGCCAACCTGTTCGAAATCGGCATGAAGGGGATCGAACGGGTCGAAGCCGCGATGTTCGCCCGCAATGAGTTCGGGGTCACCTTCGTGACCGAGCGCGACATGACCGTGGCGGCGAAATCCGGCAAGCTGATGCTGAGCCAGGAGGGCGGGCCGGTGACGGTGATGTCGACCGGGCTGTCGGGGGACTCGCCCAAGGTGCTGTTGCTGATCACTGGTGATGGCGATGACAAGGTGACGCTGAACAAGGTGGCGCAGGAATCGACGCCGGTGGTGGCCACCGCCGGCGGCAAGGATGTGCTGGTCGGATCGAAACGCGCCGAAATCCTCGATGGCGGCGACGGCAATGACATCGTGAAGGGCGGCGGCGGCAATGACGTGGTCAGCGACGGCCGCGGCACCGACCGGGTGACCGGCGGTGCGGGCTCGGATACCTTTGCTTTCGTCAAGGATGGCAAGACCGACACCGCCACCGATTTCCGCCCGGACCAGGGCGATCGCATCGCGCTGGAAGGGGTGACCGCCTTCAGCCAGATCAAGGCCAGCGACATGGCCAATGGCGGGGTTCTGATCACCGCCCAGGGCGAGGATCTGCGGCTGCTGGACCCGGACGGTCAATTCGCTGCGGCAGATGTCACCGCCGCGTGGTTCGGTTTCTAGCCGCTGCCAAGCCGCTGGAATCAGACCGAGGCGACCAACCCCACAATCTCGTAGGTGCGCTTCAGGATCGGCGTGGTGATCTCGCGGGCCTGCAAGGCGCCCTTTGCCAGGATGCGGTCGATCTCGGCCGGGTCGGCCATCAGGCGCGACATCTCGGTGGTGATCGGCGCCAGCTTGTCCACCGCAAGATCGGCCAGCGCCGGTTTGAACTGGCCGAATTGCTGGCCGGCATGGTCCGCCACCACCGCTTCGGGGGTCATTTCCGCCAGGGCGGCATAGATATTCACCAGGTTGCGCGCCTCGGGCCGGTCGGCCAGCCCCTCGTAGCTGTCGGGCAGCGGATCGGGGTCGGTCTTGGCCTTGCGGATCTTCTTGGCGATGGTGTCGGCATCGTCTGTCATGTTGATGCGCGAGGCGTCGGACGGATCCGATTTCGACATCTTCTTGGTGCCGTCGCGCAGGCTCATTACCCGCGTTGCGGCGCCCTCGATCACCGGCTCGGCCAGCGGGAAGAAATCGACGCCATAGTCATGGTTGAACTTGGCGGCGATGTCGCGGGTCAGCTCGATATGCTGTTTCTGGTCCTCGCCCACCGGCACATGGGTGGCGTGGTAGATCAGGATGTCGGCCGCCATCAGCGACGGGTAGGCGAGCAGCCCCAGCGAGGCGGCCTCGGCATTCTTGCCCGCCTTGTCCTTCCACTGGGTCATCCGCCCCATCCAGCCCATCCGTGCCACGCAGTTGAAGATCCAGGCCAGCTGCGCATGTTCGGGCACCTGGCTTTGGTTGATCAGGATGGATTTTGCCGGGTCGATGCCGGCGGCGATAAAGCCGGCCGCCAGCTCGCGGGTGTTATGGGCCAGCTGGGCGGGGTCCTGCCAGACGGTGATCGCATGCAGGTCGACCATGCAATAGACGGTTTCGAACTCGGCTTCGTTCTGGGTGTCGACAAAGCGCTTGAGCGCGCCCAGGTAATTGCCCAGATGCAGGTTGCCAGAGGGCTGGATCCCGGAAAAGACCCTTGGCTTGAATGTCGCGTCGACCATGTTCTGGCAACTCCCGGCTGGAAAATTCGGCCCGCTTCGCTTACCGATGGGGTCATGCGCCGTCAAGAAGCCGAGGGAGGCCAGGCCAGATGAGCAGTCCGGACCAAATCCGCGCGGTCAATCCGCTGCCGCCTGTCGTGGCGGCGATGTTTCTTGTGTTTCTCGGCATCGAGCTGGTGTTCCAGGCCGGCACCTCCGGGCTGGTCGGCGGGCCGCAGGCGATCGGCTGGCGCAACGCCGCGATCGAGACCTATCATTTCAACGGCGCCGTGCTGACCTGGATGTGGGAGACCGGCCAATGGCCGCTGCGCTACCTGATCCGCCTGGTCAGCTATCCTTTCGTCAACGCGAATTTCACCAGCATGCTGATCGGCGGGGTGATGTTCCTGGCGATGGGCAAGCTGGTGGCGGAAACCTATGGCGCGCTGGCGATGCTGGCCATCTTCTTCGGCTCGGCAATTGGCGGCGCGCTGATCTACACCATCGGGTTTGGCAGCCAGGTCTGGCTGCTGGGGGTGTTCCCGCCGGTTTACGGGCTGATCGGCGCCTTCACCTTTCTGCTGTGGCGCCGGCTGGCGACGCTGGGGTCGAACCAGACACGGGCCTTTACGCTGATCGCGGTGCTGATGGGGCTGCAACTGCTGTTCGGGCTGTTCTTCGGGCTGCACAGCGACTGGCTGGCCGATCTGGGTGGCTTTGTCTGCGGCTTCCTGCTGTCCTTCCTGCTGGTGCCGGGCGGCTGGGCGCGGGTGCTGGCGCGGCTGCGCCAGGAATAGGCCGGCTTCAGATCAGGTCGGGATCGGCCAGCGCCTGTAGCGCCGCGCGGTCCTTGACCGACAGCGCGCCGCGCGCCGAATCGATCACCCCCATCCGCTTCCACGAGGACAGCGTTTTCGACACCGCCTCGCGGGTGGCGCCGACAAATTCGGCCAATTCGGCCTGGGACAGGGCCAGGGTGGCGGGCCCGCCTTCGGGCCGGTCGGTCAGATACAGGATCTTGCGCGCCAACCGGCTGGGCATCGGCAGGAACACCTGTTCGTTCAACTGCCGGTCCATCCAGCGCATCCGCTGTCCGGCCAGGTGGATCAGGTCGATCGCCAGCTCGGGTGCGCTGCGCACCTCGTCCAGCACATCGTCATAGCGCACCCGCAGCACGCTGCTGGGTTCCAGCGCGGTGACCGTCGCGGTGCGTTCGCCGGGATCGAACAGGGCAATTTCGCCAAACAGCGCCCCTTCGCGCAGCACGTTCAGCGCCAGCTTGCGCCCGTCGAGCGACAGCACGCTGACCTCGAGCGATCCTTTCATCACCGCGTAAAGCTCGCGCGCCTCGTCGCCCTGTTCAAACAGCACGTCGCCATCGTTCAGCTTCACTGTGGTCGACAGCTCGCCCAAGAGCGCCGACAGCGCATCGGAGGCTTCGGCCAGAAAGCCGGTCTTCGGAAACGTCTCAAGCGTCATGGGCTGGTCCCCGGTTGCCGCGGTCACCCTAGCAAACCGTCCCCGGGGCACAAGGAATTTGGCCCCGGCTGTCGAAAAGCCGCGGCGCCGGAGGGATAAAGGCGTATTGATTGTCATCCGGGCAAATCGCGCCGGCCACGCGCGATCAGCCCCGGTGCGGGGCAAATTGCACTGGCGCGCGCGATTTCGCTTGGCTAGGAAGGCGTCGCAGGACACCGGAAGAAAGGCACCCCGCATGGCTAAGATCACCTATATCGAGCATAACGGTACCGAACATGTGGTGGACGTCCCCAACGGGCTGACCGTGATGGAGGGCGCGCGCGACAACAATATTCCCGGTATCGAGGCCGATTGCGGCGGCGCCTGTGCCTGTTCCACCTGCCATGTCTATGTCGACCCGGCCTGGGTCGAAAAGCTGCCGGCGAAAGAGGACATGGAAGAGGACATGCTCGATTTCGCCTTCGAGCCCGACCCGGCGCGCTCGCGCCTGACCTGCCAGCTCAAGGTCACCGATGCGCTGGACGGTCTGGTCGTGCAGATGCCCGAAAAGCAGATCTGATGCGCCGCGCCGCGCATGTCGCGGCGCTTCTGCTCAGCCTTGTTGCCTGCTCTGCCGCGGCGCAGACCCGCGGCCCCGACGCCGCCGAATACGGTGACCCGACCGGGCGCTACGATCACGGCGTGCTGGGCGATGCGCTGGAATGGGGCAGCCTGACGCTGCGGACAGGCGCGCAGCGCAGCCGGATCACCCTGCCACCCAGCCGCGTGTTCGAAGATACCGCGCCCCGCATCGTGCAGATCGCGCCCGATCGCCGCGCGGCGCTGGTGGTCGAAAGCGACGTGGAACAGGGCGCGCGCCTGGCGCTGTATGACCGGGACGGGCTGATCGCGGCGACGCCGTTTATCGGCCAGCGCCACCGCTGGCTGTCGCCGCTGGGCGCGGCGGATCTGGATGGCGACGGCTTTGTCGAAATTGCCTATATCGACCGCCCGCACCTGGCGCGGGTGCTGCGCATCTGGCGGTTCCGCGACGGCGCCCTGCACCCGGTGGCCAACCGCGCCGGGCTGACCAATCACCGCATCGGGCAGGAGTTCATTTCGGGCGGCATCCGCGCCTGCGGCGCCCGGCCCGAGATCGTCAGCGTCAATGCCGACTGGTCACGGGTGATGCTCAGTCGGCTGGTCGACGGGCGGATCGAAACCCGCGGCGCCGGCAGGTTTGCCGGCCCCGAGAGCCTGGCGAAGGCCCTGCGCTGCGGCGGGTAACCCCTTTATCCCGGGTCCTGTTCCAGCAGGTCCTGAAGGTATTTCTCGGCGCCGAGGCCCGAGCCGAGGGCGATGGGGCTGATTTTCGGCGGCAGAAAATCCTGCCAGCTGCGGCCCGTCCCGGCAAACAGACGGGCGAGCGCGGCGTTGCGGCCATAGGCGTGGTTGCCGCTGACCGTTGATCCCTTGCTTTCGTCATGGATGATCTTCACCACATTGCCGGTGACGGTGGTGCCGCCATTGGACCATTTGTGCTTGTTCGCCAGGCGGATCACCGCGCCGCCATCCTGCGGGCCGGGGATCAGGCTGTTGTTGCGGATCACCACGTTGTGCTGGCCGCCGTTGACATAGATCGAATTGGCCGAGCGCACCGCGATCAGATTTTCCTCGACCCGGATGTCGCGATAGGCCTCCGGGCCGGCATCCGAAAGGAAAATACCCTGCGGCGTCACCGTCGGCGCGCCGGTGGCCGGGTCGTCATAGATATGATTGCGGCGGATCACGATGGAGCGCGGCGTCTTGCCGTCCACCGCGAACATCTGCAGCGCGTCGGAATGGGTATAGCCCTTGCCGGCGGCGCGGTGATCCTCGGGATGCATATCGAAAAAGCGGTTATATTCGATCACCCCGTCATGGCTGTCGCCGGTGACCCGCATCAGATCCTCGATTGCATTGTGGATCAGGTTGCCGCGCACGGTGAACCGCTTGACCGTGTTCAGCAGCAGCGCGTGCTGCTGGCCGCGCAGGTCGTTGCGTTCCAGGGTGATGTCGCTGACATTGCGGAAATAGCTGAGCGCGCGCACCCGCGAATCCAGCAACTCGATGCCGATGGCCTCGCGCACCGCCGAGAAAATCTCGGTCTCGATGCCCTGGAACCGCAGCCCGCCGCCGCCCAGCACCTCCAGCTTGCCAAAGCGCGCGCCATGCGGCTCGGCGGCGGTGAGGGTCACGGTGTCGATAAAGCTGCGCCGCACGGTCACGTCGCCATAATCGCCAGGCGCCAGCACCAGGGTCTCGCCGCCCTGGGCCTGCTGCAAGGCCGCGGCGAGTGCCTCGGCATTTGCGATGGTGATGTTTTGTGCGTTGGCGGTGGTTGTGGCGGCGAGCAGGGTGGCGAATATCGCCGCGATAAGCGGAAGGCCGCCGGGAATGCGGCAGTTCTGTGGGCGCGGTTTCGCGGCGCCGCGCCGGGTCCGGTTTCGGGCAATACGGCAAAATTTTGACATCGCTGTGATCAATTCCTTGTTTCTGGCGGCCCGGCGGGCGGCGCCGGGCGGGATGTGTCGACTTTCGCCCACAGGCGGGGCGCGGCCTGCCGGTTCTTGCCGGTGCGGCGCGGGAATGTGCGGCTTTCCGCCGGGCCGGCGCGGTCCGGACGGTCCGGGAATCAGCCTCAAATGCCTCTCAACTTGTTCAGATTCGGAGAAAAAAGGTCAGCTTCGCGCCTCATTGTAACCGTGATTGGACCGAAGGGTGAACTCACAAGGGGATGAGTTTTTACGATTGACCACAGCAAGGGGCACCTGACCTATGGCGGTGATTACGGTTGGCAGCCAGACCGAGTTGCAAAGCGCACTCAATGCGGCAAACGGTGGCGACACCATCATACTGAAAGACGGCGATTACGGCACGCTCAACATCACGGAGTCCTATGATTCCGCGGTGACGATCGTGGCCCAGAACCCGGGCGGCGCCCAGTTCGGCGACGTGATCATGAACAACAGCGCGAATCTGAGTTTCGACGGCATCTCGGTCAATGCCTTCCGGGCCTATTCCTCGGAGGGCATCGCGCTGAAGAACGCGGCGGTGGACGGCATCGTCTATATGAAGGATGTCGACGGGCTGGTGCTGGACGGCAATGACGTGGCCGGCAATTTCCACGCCATGCTGATCAATGACGTGCAGAACTTCACCATCACCAACAATTACATCCACGGCGCCCAGGAAGACCTGATGCGGGTCACCGGCGACAGCTATAACGGGCTGATCGAGCATAATTTCTATTTCGACACCCAGCCCGAGGATTACCGCAACGACGGCGACCCGGACACCGAGGGCTACAACCACTCGGACTTCCTGCAGATGTTCGGCTCCAACGGCGCGACGCCGCATGACATCACCATCCGGCAGAACGTGATGTATGACGACCGCGCCACCGGCGACAGCACGGTGACGCCGCAGGGCATCTTCATCTCCGACCCGGCGGCGGGGGGCTATTCCAACCTGCTGATCGAGGAGAACCTGATCGCGGTCAGCTCGGTCAACTCGATCTATATCAATGGCGGCCAGGACAATGTCGTGGTGCAGAACAACACGCTGCTGCCGCTGAATGGCGGCGGCGCCATCATCCGGCTGGCCGAGAAGGCGGGTTATGACAATTCCGGCACCACGGTGGCCGGCAATGTCATGAAGATCCTCTATGACGAGACCCAGTCCTCGACCATCGGCGACAATTTCGTCTATGGCCGCGACGCCGATATCGACGCGCTGTTCGAAGGCGGCAGCCTGGACTGGACCGCCTTCGTGGCGGTGCCCGGCTCGGAGCTGGCGGCCTCGGGCCTGGGCGCCACCGAGTTCCTGGCCTATCTGCAGCAGGGCGGCGCCTGGCTGGACGGCGCCGATGGCGGCAGCGAGCCGGTAACGGAGCCGGTCACCGAAGAGCCCGCCGCCGAGCCGGTGACCGAAGAGCCGGTCGCCGAAGATCCGGTCACCGAGGTGCCGGGGCGTAGCCCGGCCGCGATCGTCGCCGAGCAGGTGGTGTTCAGCCGCGCCGGCGCGCTCGAGGTCAGCGCCGCGCGCGACGTGGTCGAGATCGCCCATGACGACGCGATGGCGCTGGAGGCGGGCATCATCGCGCTCAGCTTCAATGCCGACAC
>NZ_PGTB01000110.1 GCF_002786325.1 Pseudooceanicola lipolyticus
CGCCGCCACCGCTGCCGCTGGACCGGGTGACACCGCTGCTGTTCGACGCGCCGAAGGACTGGCTGACACCGCGCATCGCCCGCCGCTTCGACGCGATGCTGGCCGCCGGCGCGCTGGACGAGGTGGCAGCAATGCTGCCGCATCACGACCCGGCGCGCCCGGCCTTCCGCGCCATCGGCGTGCCGGAACTGGTGGCGCATCTGAACGGCGAAATTCCGCTTGCGGTGGCACGCGACCGCGCAACCGTGTCTACGCGCCAGTTTGCCAAGCGTCAGCGCACCTGGTTCCGCTCGAAAATGCGGCACTGGCACCGAATTCACCCGCTGGAGTGACAGCACCCGTTTGCAAATTCGCGACATAGCTGGCAGGTCTCGCAGCGAATGGTGAGGGATTCCATGCCAAAAGCGAACCCATGCTGCTGATCAACCCCGCGCGCGACAGCTATCGCCTGCTGACGCTGGCGCAACTGGCGGCGTCGGGTGCCTGGCAACTGGATCTGGTGCATGACCGGCCGGTGTCGCTGCTGATCTGGATCACCCGCGGCCAGGGGCTGGCGCTGCTGGACGGCGCCCGCCGTGGGGTCGGGGCGCATAATGCCCTGTTCGTGCCGGCGGGCAATCTGATGGCGCTGGACCTGGGGCGGCAGGGCTTCGGCCAGGCGCTGATCCTGCCCGATCCGCCGGACCAGACGCTGCCCACCACGGTGCTGCATCTGCGGATCCGCGACGTGATGGCCCAGAACGAGCTGACCACCATTTTCGAGGCGCTGGGCCGCGAGCAGAATGGCGGCCGCGCCTACAGCCAGAGCGCCATGGCCGCCCATGCCGCGCTGGCCGCGATCTGGCTGCGCCGCCACGCGCCCGAGAACGATCCGCGCGGCCAGGCGCAAACCGCGGCGCGGCGGCTGATGCGGGGCTATTTTGCCCGCCTCGCCTCGCATTATACCGATGGCGGCAGCATGGCCGATCATGCCGAGGCGCTGGGGGTCACCCCGACGCATCTGACCCGCGTCTGCAAGGCCGAGACCGGACGTACCGCCGCGGCCTTGTTGTCGGAACGGGTTTTGCATCGGGCCCGCAGCGACCTGACCGAAACCGATCTGCCGATACAGCAGGTCGCCAGCCAACTGGGATTTGGCAGTGCGGCCTATTTCACCCGGTTCATCCAGCAGCATACCGGCCGCACCCCCACCGCCCTGCGTAAGGCGGCAAAAGACGTTCGATCCCGCATAAACCCTTAACACTATTGTGAACAGGTCGTTTTTCAACCTGATCAATGTCGGTTTTTTTACATGAAACGGCGAAAGCGAAGATTGACCTGTCGGTCAATCTCGTGCGGAATACACCAATGGGAATGCTCGACATTCAATGCCTTGGACCATCCGGAACGTTAGCGGCGCCGGTCCGGCCGACAGCACTGGCAAAATTATAACGCGCCGCAACATGGGAGATATCGATGAAGGAAGACAGCTTGACGGGTAATCCGGTGCATTGGGCTGCCCGGATGCACGCCCAGGAATACCGCGAGGGCAAGATCAGCCGCCGCGAATTCCTCGCCCGCGCCACCCTGTTGGGGGTCAGCGCCGCGACCGCCTATGGCCTGGCTGGCCTCGGCGCCCCCGCGGCCCACGCCCAGGGTGCCCCGGCCGAAGGCGGCACGCTGCGGATGCAGATGCTGGTGAAGGCGCTGAAAGACACCCGCACCGCCGACTGGTCGGAAATCGCCAATGTGACGCGCGGTGCCTGCGAATACCTGGTGGAATATAACAATGACGGCTCGTTCCGGGGCATGCTGCTGGAAAGCTGGGAGGCGAATTCGGACGCGACCGAATACACCCTCAAGGTGCGGCCCGGCGTGAAATGGCACAATGGCGATGAGTTCACCGCCGAGGACGTGGCCCGCAACATCACCCGCTGGTGCGAAAAGGATGTCGAGGGCAACTCGATGGCCGCCCGCGTCGGATCGCTGGTGGACGAGGCAACCGGCAAGGCGCGCGAGGGCGCAATCACCGTGGTCGACCCGATGACCGTGGTGCTGAAGACCTCCACGCCCGACATCTCGATCATCCCCGGCTTTGCCGACTACCCGGCCGCCGTGGTGCATGCCAGCTATGATCCGTCCAGCCCCAATGACCTGATCGGCACCGGCCCCTATATGCTGACCGAGATGGAAGTCGGGGTGAAGGCGACGCTGCAGCGGGTGCCGGATTTCACCTGGTGGGGCACCGAGGTCTATGGCGGCCCCTATCTGGATACGATCGAATATATCGACTACGGCACCGACCCGGCGGCCTGGCTGGCGGCGATCGAATCCGAAGAGGTCGACGCGCTTTATGAATCGGTGGGCGAATTCATCGACATCATGAACGATATCGGGCTGGAACAGTCCGAAGTCGTGACCGCCGCGACTCTGGTAATCCGGCCCAACCAGCTGGCCGAGATCGACGGCGCGCAGCCCTATGCCGACAAGCGGGTGCGCCAGGCCATCACCATGGCGGTCGACAATGCCGTCTGCCTGGAACTGGGCTATGGCAACCGCGGCGAACCGGCGGAAAACCACCATGTCTCGCCGGTACATCCCGACTATGCCGAACTGCCACCGCGTTCGGCCGATCCGGCCGCGGCCAAGGCGCTGATGGAAGAGGCCGGGATGATGGATTTCGAACATGAAATCATCTCGATCGACGATGACTGGCGCAAGAACACCACCGATGCCGTCGCCGCCCAGCTGCGCGATGCCGGCTTCAAGGTGAAACGCACCGTGCTGCCGGGTTCGACCTTCTGGAACGACTGGACCAAATACCCGTTCAGCTCGACCAACTGGAACCACCGGCCGCTGGCGGTGCAGATCTGGGCGCTGGCCTATCGCACCGGCGAGGCGTGGAACGAATTCGGCTGGTCGAATGCCGAATTCGACGCCATCCTCGAAGAGGCGCTGGCCATCGCCGATGCCGACAAGCGGCGCGAAGTGGTCGCCCGCGGCGCGGCGCTGATCCAGGACGAGGGTGTCACCATCCAGCCCTATTGGCGGTCGATCTACCGGCATTACCGGCCCGGCTTTGTCGATATCGGCCAGCATATCACCTACGAACACCACCACTATAAATGGGCCGTCGCCGCCTAGGCGGCAGGCCAAAGCGCCGCCTCCCTCTCGGGGGGCGGCTTTCCGACCCGCAGGGAAAACGCGGGCGGAACACCAAGGGACCCGCATAACAAGGGTCCGGAAATGACCGACAGGGGGTCAAATGGGACTGTTCATCCTGCGCAGAACCGGCGTGATGGTGCTGACGGCGCTGTGCCTCACCTTCATCGTGTTCTTTCTGACCAACCTCTACCCCAACCTTGAAAAACTCGCCAAGACGCAGGGCAACTTCCGCATGTCGGACGAGGCCGTGGCCAGCTGGCTGACCCGCGAAGGCTATTTGCAGCCGCTGCCGGTGAAATACGGCCAGTGGCTGGGCGTGCTCCCGGGCTGGACGCTGGAAACCGAAGGCGGCATCACCGGGCGCTGCATCGACGGCACCGCGACCCCCGAAGAGGCGGCCCAGGCGCCGCGCTTCTGCGGCATCCTGCAGGGCGACTGGGGCTATTCCACCGTGTTCCGCGACGAGGTCTCCGGCATTATCGGCACCCGGCTGGGCCTGACCGGCAAGCTGATGTTCTGGGTGCTGGTGCTGATGGTGCCCTCGGCGCTGCTGGTCGGCGTGCTGGCGGGGATGCGCGAAGGTTCGACCACCGACCGCACGCTGTCGACCTTTTCGATCATCACCACGGCAACGCCCGAATATGTCTCGGGGGTGATCTTCATCGCGGTCTTCACCTCATCCACCGTCGGGCTGAAATGGTTCAAGGGCACCGCGACCAGCGCCATGGAGGATGCCAATTTCGAAAACTTCTTCCTGCCGGTGCTGACCATCTCGCTGTACGGCATGGGCTATATCGCCCGCATGACCCGCGCCTCGATGACCGAGGTGATGACGGCGCAATATATCCGCACCGCCCGGCTCAAGGGGGTGAAATTCTCCAACATCGTGCTGAAACACGCGCTGCGCAACGCGCTGATCGCGCCGTTTACGGTGATCCTGCTGCAAGTGCCCTGGCTGCTGAACGGCGTGGTGATTGTCGAGACGCTGTTCAACTACAAGGGCTTCGGCTGGACGCTGGTGCAGGCCGCCGGCAACAACGATATCGAACTGCTGCTGGCGGTCTCGGTGGTGTCGGTGGTGGTGGTGCTGGTCACCCAGCTCATCTCCGACATCGGCTATGTCTACCTGAACCCCCGCATCCGGATCTCATGAGGAAGAGCTGAGCCATGGAACCCCTCACCACAGCCCAGATCGCCGGACGCATCCTGTACCAGTTCATTCCGGTCTGGATCGCCTTGGCGGTGCTGTTCTCCGCCTCGTTCAGCTTCCGCCGTCGGCTGGGCCTTTATGGCAAACTGTTCGACAGCCCGATCGGCATGATCGGCTTCGGCCTGGTGATGTTCTGGGTCTTCACCGGCATCTTCGGCGCCTTCGACATGATCGCCACCCACGACCCGCTGGCACAGATCTCGGGGATGAAGAACAAGGTGCCCGGCACGCCGCTGCCCGCGCCCGAGGCGGGCGAATACGGTTGGTACCTGCTGGGCGGCGACAACCTGGCCCGCGACGTGTTCAGCCGCATGGTCTCGGGCAGCTGGGAGGTGATCAAATACGCCCCATTGGCCACTGTCGTCGCCTTCATGGTCGGCATCACCCTGGGCCTGCCGGCGGGCTATTACGGCCAACGGCTGGACACCACGCTCAGCTTTGTCGCCAACCTGATCCTGGCCTTCCCGGTCATCCTGCTGTTCTACCTGCTGGTCACCCCCGAGATCGTCGCCACCGGCCTGCCGCAATATATGGCGCTGTTCCTGTTTGCCTTCCCGCTGGTGTTCTTTGGCGTGTTGATCCATTCCCGGTTCCGCAGCCAGCCGAACAAGGATTACCTCTGGCTGGCGGTGGTGCTGATCCCGCTGTTCCTGATCTATGCCGCGGCGATCAACTCCGATGCGCCGGGTTCCAAGATCCGCTTCTGGCCGCTGGATCCCTTCGACGTGCCCGGCGGCATCCTGGTGGTCTTCGTCTCGGTGGTCTTCGTCAATTCGCCCACCGTGTTCCGGATTGTCCGGGGCCTGACCATGGACATCAAGACCCGCGACTATGTCGCCGCCGCCCAGACCCGTGGCGAAGGCGCCTGGTATATCATGCTGTGGGAAATCCTGCCCAATGCGCGGGGCCCGCTGATCGTCGATTTCTGCCTGCGCATCGGCTATACCACCATCCTGCTGGGCACCCTCGGCTTCTTCGGGCTGGGCCTGCCGCCGGAAAGCCCCGACTGGGGCTCGACCATCAACGAAGGCCGCAAGCTGTTGTCGATCTACCTGCACCCCGCCCTGCCTCCGGCGATCGCGCTGCTGAGCCTGGTGCTGGGTCTGAACCTGCTGGCCGATGGGCTGCGCGAGGAGAGTTTGCGCGATTAACGGGGCGGCAAGCGCCGGGGGCTCGGCCCCCGGACCCCCGGAACATTTGAAGCAAGAGGAAAAGCCCCGACTTTTCCCAGCCCCGACGGGAGTGTGACATGGCGAAATGGGACTATGACGGCCCGATCCTGGAAATAGACAAGCTGTCGATCTCGTTTTTCACCCGGCTCAGGGAAATCCCGGCGGTGATGGATTTCTCGGTCACGGTGCAGCCCGGCGAGGCGGTGGGGCTGGTGGGCGAATCCGGCTGCGGCAAATCCACCGTGGCGCTGGGAGTGATGCAGGACCTCGGCAAGAACGGCCGCGTTGTCGGCGGGTCGATCAAGTTCAAGGGCCGCGACCTGGGCGCGATGAGCGAGGCCGAACTGCGCGACATTCGCGGCTCGCAGATCGCGATGATCTATCAGGAGCCGATGGCCTCGCTGAACCCGGCCATGAAGATCGGCAAACAGCTGATGGAAGTGCCGATGATCCACCAGGGCCTGTCGGAAAAGGCGGCCTATCAGCGGGCGCTGCAGGTGGTGACGGATGTGAAACTGCCCGATCCCAAGCGGATGCTGAACTCGTTTCCGCACCAGCTGTCGGGCGGACAGCAGCAGCGCATCGTCATCGCCATGGCGCTGATGAGCGAACCGGCGCTGCTGATCCTGGACGAGCCGACCACCGCGCTGGACGTCACCGTCGAGGCGGCGGTGGTGCAGCTGGTCAAGGAACTGGGCGAGAAATACGGCACCTCGATGCTGTTCATCTCGCACAATCTGGGGCTGGTGCTGGAAACCTGTGACCGCATCTGCGTGATGTATTCCGGCGAGGCGGTTGAACGCGGCTCGATCGAGGATGTGTTCGACCGGATGCAACACCCCTATACCCAGGCGCTGTTCCGCTCGATCCCGCTGCCGGGCGCGGACAAGACCGCGCGGCCGCTAAAGGCGATTCCGGGGAATTTCCCCCTGCCCCACGAACGCCCCAACGGCTGCAATTTCGGCCCGCGCTGCGATTATTTCGAGGCCGGACGCTGCGACGTCAAGGACATCCCGATGTTCGAGATCGAAGGCAACGAACGCCACCACACCCGCTGTCTCCGCTACAAGGAAATCGACTGGAACGCGCCGATGGAGGTCGCCGAGGTCAAGCAGAAAGCCGAGATCGGCAAGGTGGTCCTGAAGATGGACCAGCTGAAGAAATATTACGAGGTGGCCGCCAACGCGCTGTTCGGCGGTGGCCATACCAAGGTGGTGAAGGCCAACGAAACCCTGTCTTTCGAGGCGCGCGAATCCGAAACCCTGGCCATCGTCGGCGAATCCGGCTGCGGCAAATCCACCTTTGCCAAGGTGCTGATGGGTCTGGAAACCGCCACCGACGGGCAGATCCTGCTGGACAACCGCAACATCGAACAGGTGCCGATCGAAAAGCGCGACGCCAAAACCGTGGGCGAGGTGCAGATGGTGTTTCAGAACCCGTTCGACACGCTGAACCCGTCGATGAGCGTGGGCCGCCAGATCATCCGGGCGCTGGAAATCTTCGGCGTCGGCAAGACCGAGGCCGACCGCCGCAAGCGGATGCTGGAACTGCTGGATCTGGTGAAACTGCCCCGCGCCTTTGCCGAGCGGATGCCGCGGCAACTCTCGGGCGGGCAGAAACAGCGGGTCGGCATCGCCCGCGCCTTTGCCGGCGGCGCCCGGATCGTGGTGGCGGACGAGCCGGTTTCGGCGCTGGATGTCAGCGTTCAGGCGGCGGTCACGGATCTGCTGATGGAAATCCAGCGCAACGAAAAGACCACGCTGCTGTTCATCAGCCACGACCTCAGCATCGTGCGCTACCTGTCGGACCGGGTGATGGTGATGTATCTGGGCCATGTGGTGGAACTGGGCACCACCGAAGAGGTGTTTTCGCCGCCCTATCACCCCTATACCGAAGCGCTGCTGTCGGCGGTGCCGATTGCCGACACCTCGGTACGCAAGAAGGAAATCGTGCTGGAGGGCGATATCCCATCGGCGATGAACCCGCCGCCGGGCTGCCCGTTCCAGACCCGCTGCCGCTGGAAGTCGCAGGTGCCGGGCAACCTGTGCGAAACCCAGGTGCCGCCGATGCGCGATTTTTCCGGCCACCAGATCAAGTGCCACCTGAGCGACGAGCAATTCGCCACGATGGAGCCGGTGATCCAGATCGCGGCGGAATAGCGGCCCAACGAAAAACGGCCCGCCGAAAGGCGGGCCGCGTCTGCGGGGACAGGGGTTACTTCGACCCCGATTCTCTCATCCGTTCCGGCAATTCCTCGGCCACGACATCGGCAAAGCCGGCGATCATGGCGTTGTAGAAATCATCGGTCGACGGGGCGACGCCAACATAGCCCTCGGGCACCGCGGCCTCAGCCGAATGCGCCTTGATCTTGATCGGATAGCTTTCGGTGTTGGCGTTGGTCATCGGGCTTTGCAGGCTCATCACCCCTTCCATCTGGTTGAACTCGGCCGAATCCGGCAGCATGGTGTCGCCGTCCAGGCTGACGCTCTGGATATTCACGTCGATCACATAGCCTTCGACCTCGTCGGTCAGGGAAATGCGTTCAAGGATCGCTTCCAGCAGATCCTGCGACAGTTCCGGATAATAGGACTGCGCGTTGGACTCCTTCAGGCTGGAATAGTCGGTATTCACCGTCACTTCCTTGATCGTCGGTTCAGCGGCCCAAACCTGCGTGGCCAGCAGGGCTGCGCTGGCCGTGGCGGCGGCGGAAAGCACGAAGTTGCGGGTCATCATCTCAATCTCCTTTTCTGCCTCCGGGCGCAGGATCTGCGCATGGGGCCAGAGGCGTGGTGTGGGAGCGTAACGCCCGATCCGGCCCTACGGTTCCCGCCGAAACGCCCCGCGCCTGCCGCACCGGCCGGTTGCATAAGCTGTTGGGAGTGTTGTGAATTGCCCAAGACCGGCGGTGATGCCGCCGCCGTAAGAGGCGCTAGCTGCCCCAGATGCGGCGCACGTAATTCATGGTTTCCTTATAGGGCGGCACGCCGCCATATTTGGTCACCGCCTCGGGGCCGGCATTATAGGCGGCCAGCGCCAGCCGCCACGAGCCGAACCGGCGGAACTGCATCGCCAGGTAACGCGCGCCGCCTTCCAGGTTTTGCAGCGGATCATGCGGATCGACCCCCAGCCGCCGCGCGGTTTCCGGCATCAACTGCGCCAGGCCCAGCGCGCCCTTGTGGGATTTGGCCGTCGGGTTCCAGGCCGATTCCTGCTGCACCAGGCGGGCAAACAGATCTTCGGGCACGTTATGCTTGCGCGCCGCATCGCGCGCCATCTCAAGATACTCACCCTGATAGGACGAGGTGTAGGGCGCGTCGGGATATTTGCTGGGCGTGTACACCGTCGGCGGCTGCAACCGGACCGAATTGGAATATTGCTGCGCCGCGCGGGTGTCCAGCAACCGGGTCTGCGACTTGAACAGCTTGCGCTGATTCCGGGTGGAAAACATGTCGGCCCCGGCAGGTGCAGCAAGACTGACTGCGGCAACTGCCGTCAAAACAAACCCGATACCGCGCATACGGTTCCGCGCTCCTGTCCCTTGCCCGTTCCGGCGCGCACTATATCCGATCACCTGCAAAAGGCCAGAACCGTTGGACAATCAGGTTAACCATGTTTCAACCTCCGGCGCGGACGTATAGTGTCACGCGGACCGGATCAGGGGATTCGGGAGCGCAACCAGATCTCAGCACGGGGAGCGATATGGCAGGTTCGGTCAACAAGGTTATAATCATCGGCAATCTGGGGCGCGATCCCGAGGTGCGCACCTTCCAGAATGGCGGCAAGGTGTGCAACCTGCGCATCGCCACCTCTGAAACCTGGAAGGACCGCAACACCGGCGAACGGCGCGAACGCACCGAATGGCACTCGGTCGCGATCTTCTCCGAGCCGCTGGCCCGCATTGCCGAGCAATATCTCAAGAAGGGCTCGAAGGTTTATATCGAGGGCCAGCTGGAAACCCGCAAATGGCAGGACCAGTCCGGTCAGGACCGCTATTCGACCGAGGTTGTGCTGCGCCCCTATCGAGGCGAACTCACCCTGCTTGACGCGCGTGGCGAAGGCGGCGGCGGCTATGGCGGCGGCGGCGGTGGTGGCGGGTATGGCGGCGGCTATGAAAGCGGCCCGCCGGATGACCGCTATGGCAGCGGCGGCGGCGGCAGCGGCCGTGGCGCGCCCGCCCCCAGCGATCTGGACGACGAGATCCCGTTCTAAGCCGACGGATATGGCGAAAGCGGTCATTGGCCCCTAGATTGGGGCCATGACATGGTCTTTCTCGCTGGGCCGGCTGTTCGGCTCTGAACTGCGCATTCACCTTACGTTTTTCCTGCTGCTGGCCTGGGTCGGCTTTGCCGCCTATGCCCAGGCCGGACCGGCCGCGGCGGTGCGCAACCTGCTGTTCATCCTGGCGCTGTTTGCCTGCGTCGTGGCGCATGAATTTGGCCATGCGCTGATGGCGCGGCGCTATGGCATCCGCACCCCGGATATCACCCTGCTGCCGATCGGCGGGCTGGCGCGGCTGGAGCGGATGCCGGAAAACCCGCTGCACGAGATCTGGGTGGCGCTGGCCGGGCCGGCGGTGAATATCGTGATCTGGCTGGTGCTGACGCTGCTGTTCGGCACCCGTGCGGCACTGGGCGATCTGGGCGATGGCGCGCTGTCCAGCGGTGGTTTCCTTGGCCAGCTGGCCACCGTCAACCTGATCCTGGCGCTGTTCAACATGATCCCGGCCTTTCCGATGGATGGTGGCCGGGTGTTCCGTGCCCTGCTCTGCTTGCGGATGGACCGGGTCAGGGCCACCCGCATCGCCAGCTATGCCGGCCAGGGCGTGGCGGTGCTGCTGGCCTTTGTCGGGCTCAGCACCGGCAACGCCATCCTGGTGCTGGTCGCCTTCTTCGTCTTTATCGCCGCCGGGGGTGAAAACCAGGACGTCGCCATGCGGTCGGCCGCGCGGCAGCTGCGGGCGCGCGACGCGATGATCACCCGGTTCGAGTCGCTTGCGCCCGATGACAGTGTCGAGGCCGCCGCCGCGGCGCTGATCCGCACCACCCAGCATGAATTCCCGGTGCTGCAGGAGGACGGCGCGCTGGCCGGATTCGTCACCCGCAACGCCATTTTCAAGGCGACGGTCGAAGGCAAATCCGCCACGCAGCCGGTCCACACCATCATGGAAACCGAGATTCCCCGCGTCGGGCTGGGCACCGGCCTGGAACGCATCCTGGAGGCGCTGCACAAGGGCGCGCCCGCCGTCGCCGTCTGTGCGGCCGGCGGCGAGATGATCGGCTATGTCACCCGCGAGAATATCGGTGAGTTGATGGTGCTGAAGGGCCGGTAATCGGGGCAGCCTGATCCGGACCGGAGCGGTCCCGGAACGGGTCCGGGACGAAACGATCCAGACAAATCAGCGCAGTGCCAGCGCATCCTCAAGCAGCGCATGCACCTTGTCGCGCGGCACCTCCGAGGTCACGAAGGCCTCGCCGATGCCGCGTGCGAGGATAAAGCGCAGCTGGCCGTCGACCACTTTCTTGTCCTGCGCCATCAGCTCCAGAAGCGCCTCGGGCCCCGGCAGATCACCCGGAATGTCGGCCAGGTCGGTCTTCATACCCATCGTCTTCAGATGCGCCCGCACCCGGCTGGGCGCCTCCTGCGCGCATAGTCCCAGCCGCGCCGACAGCTCGAAGGCCAGCGCACAGCCGATCGCCACGCCCTCGCCATGCAGCAGCCGGTCGGAATAGCCGGTCGCCGCTTCCAGCGCGTGACAGAAGGTATGGCCCAGGTTCAGCAGCGCGCGGTCGCCCTGCTCGGTCTCGTCGCGGGCCACGATATCGGCCTTCATCTGCACCGACCGTGCCACCGCCGCGACCCGCGCGGCCATGTCGCCGCGCGCCAGCGCTGGCCCCTGATCTTCCAGCCAGTCGAAAAACGCCGCATCGCCCAGCAGCCCGTATTTCACCACCTCGCCGTAGCCGGCGAGGAAATCGCGCGCCGTCAGCGTGCCCAGAACCTCGGTATCGGCCAGCACCAGCGCCGGCTGGTGAAAGGCGCCGACCAGGTTCTTGCCATGGCCGGTATTGATGCCGGTCTTGCCGCCCACCGAACTGTCGACCTGCGCCAACAGCGAGGTCGGCACCTGCACGAAACGCACGCCGCGCCGCAGGATCGCGGCGGCAAATCCGACCAGATCGCCGATCACCCCGCCGCCCAGGGCGATGACCACATCGCGCCGCTCGACCTTCTGGTCCAGCAGCCAGCCCACCGCGCGCTCCAGCTGCGCCCAGCTTTTGGTCGCCTCGCCCGGCGGCAAGCTCAGCGCCTCAAGGGTAATGCCCGCCTCTGCCAGCCCCTGGCGCAGGCACGCAAGATGCAGCCCGGCTACCGTTTCATCGCTGATCACCGTCACCTTGGGCCGTGCCAGCAGCGGCGCGATCAGCGCACCGGACTGTGCCAGCAGGCCGGGCCCGATCCTCACATCATAGCTGCGCGCGCCCAGCGGCACGTGAACGGTCTGTTGCATCACTGAATATCCAGAACATCCGGGCGTGTGGCCAGCGCCGCCAGCACCCGATCCACCATCTGCTCGATCGAGGCCTCGCCGTCCGAACGCACTTCCAGATCGGCCAGGGCGTAGAACCCGACGCGATCATCATAGAGATCCTGCAGCGTCTGACGCGGATTGGCGGTACGCAGCAGGGGCCGGGTATCGCGGTGCTTGACCCGGCTCCACAACACCGCGGGATCGGCGTTCAGCCAGACCGCAACCCCCTTGTCCGAGATCATCCGCCGATTCGCCTCGGCCAGATAGGCGCCGCCTCCGGTCGACAGCACCCCGCGCGTGTCATCCAACAGGCGCGAGATCACCTGCGATTCCTTGCGGCGGAAGAAACCTTCGCCGTCGCGGGCAAAAATCTCCGGCACGCTCATATTGGCGGCGGCCTCGATCTCGTGATCGCTGTCGATAAAGGGCACCTTCAACCGCGCGGCCAAGGCGCGGCCTACGGCGGTTTTGCCCGCCCCCATCATGCCCACCATTACGACGGTCTTTTTCAGTTTTCCGTGCACGCGCTGTGCCTGTCTGGGCGAAGCCGTCTGCTCAATTCCGCTCATTCTTCAGTGAATGACGTGATATTGAAGAAAAGGCCATATATAATTGAAATCAAAATAACGGGCAGGCAGCGAGGGCGCTATGGGCAGACTATTCAGGTTCGTGATCTATCTCCTATGCTTGGCGTTTCTCGCCATAGTCGGCTATGCCTATCTGGGGCCGTGGTTCGGGACCGATTTCTCGGCACCACAGACCGAGATACGCAAACCGGTGACGCTGAATGCGGATTGACTGCGCCGTTTTCGCCCTGTTCCTCCCCACCGCCGCGCTGGCCCAGGCGCCGTTGTCGGCGATCGAATGGTTGGGTGAAAACGCGCCGCAGGTCCGCTCTGGCCCGGTGCTGTTGGAGCCGCCGGTCACCAAGACCGCGCTGCATCCGCAGATCCAGGTGCAGCCGCTGCGCCAGTTGGCCGATCCGGTGGGGTTGGTGCCGGCCTCGGTCACCGGGCTGCCCGAAGATCTGTGGCGCCGCAGCGACGCCACCGCGCTGGCGACGCTGATCGCCGATGTGCCGGTGCAGGACAGCCCGGCGATGCAGACTCTGCTTTATACGCTGCTGCTGTCGGAAACCCGCCCGCCCGACGGGGTGCGGGCCGAGGAAACCCTGCTGCTGGCGCGGTTGGATCGGCTGTTGGAACTGGGGGCGGTCGACCCGGCGCAATCCCTGGCCGAGGCCGCCGCGCCGCGAAAAAGCCCGGCGCGCTTCCAGCGCTGGTTCGACGCAGCGCTGCTTACCGGCAATGAAGAGGCAACCTGTGCCGCGCTGGACGAGGCGCCGCATCTCAAGCCGGATTACGACGCGCAGATCTATTGCGACATGCGCCTGGGCGATTGGGAGACCGCCGCGCTGACGCTGGAGGCGGCCCATGCGCTGGAGCTGCTGCCCCCCGACCGGCTGGCCCTGCTGGACCGCCTGCTGTCGCCCGAGGTCTTCGATGACGCCCCACCCCTGCGCGCACCCGATGCACCCGATCCGCTGACCTTCCGCATGTTCGAGGATATCGGCGAACCGCTGCCCACCGCGGCGCTGCCCCGCGCCTTTGCCACCGCCGATCTGCGCGACGTGGCCGGCTGGAAGGCCCAGGTCGAAGCGGCGGAGCGGCTGACGCGCATCGGCGCGCTGCCCCCCAACCGGATGCTGGGCCTGTTTACCGAACGCTCGCCCGCCGCCTCGGGCGGCATCTGGGACCGCATCACCGCGCTGCAGCGCTTTGAAACCGCGCTGGATCACCGCAGCGCCGAAGCGGTGGCCAAGACGCTGCCGCCGGTCTGGGAGGCGATGCAGGCGGCGCAATTGGAAGTGCCCTTTGCCACGCTGTTTGCCAGCCGCCTGTCCGACATCGTGCTGGACGATCCCCGCGCCCGCGCCATCGCCTGGCGGGTGGCGCTGCTGTCGCCCGATTACGAGACCGCGGCGCAGACCCCGCTGGGACAGGGGGCGGCAGACCAGTTCCTGGCCGCGCTGGCGCTGGGCGATCCCGGCAGCGTGCCG
>NZ_PGTB01000111.1 GCF_002786325.1 Pseudooceanicola lipolyticus
GGCGCAGCTTCCAGGGCAGCACCAGCGCCGCATGCGGCCGCAGCAGCGCGCCATTGGCACGCAGGAACTGTTGCGCCGAGGTCGTGCCGGTCTTGTGAAACCCGGCATGCACCACGATGCGCCGGCGCATCAGCCGTGGTCCTGGAACAGCCCCTCGGGCGGGTCGGCCACGATGCGCCCGGCGCTCAGGTCGACGGTGGGCACATTGGCGCGGGTGAAGGGCAGCAGCACGGTTTCACTGGCGCCCGGCGCGCGGATCTCCAGCAGGTCGCCGGCGCCGTGATCCTGCACCGCGATCACCTCGCCCAGATCGGCGCCGCCGGTATCGACCACCGCCATGCCGATCAGGTCGGCATGGTAGAATTCGTCATCCGGCAGCGACGGCAGCCGGTCGCGCGGGGCATAGAGGCGCAGGCCGCGCAGCGCGTCGGCCTCTTCTTTGTTGGTGACGCCGCCCAGCCGGGCGGCAAAGCCGTTCTTGATCGGCCGGGTCAGCTCCAGCGTGAAGCTGCGCGCGCCATCCTCACTCAGCAGCGGCGCATAGGCGGCGATATCCTCGGGCACCGCACAAAAGCTCTTGAGGCGCACCTCGCCGCGCACCCCGAAGGCGCCGGCAATGGCGCCGACGCAGATCAGTTCGCCGCTCATGCGCCCGCCCTCATCGGCGTGGCGATGCGCGCGAAATCCTCGGCGCTGACCTCGAACAGCGCGCGGCGGAAGGCCATGCCCCAATGGCGCGGGCTGCGCACGAAACTAAGCTCGTCCAGCAGCGGGCGCACCGGCAGTTCCGCCACCGCCTCATAGCGGGCGGGGCGGGCAAAGGGGGTGAAATCGGTGCCCGGCATCGCCATCGGCGCCGGATCGCCCTCCGCCACCTGGCCGAGCGCCACGAAGGCCTGGACCGCCGGACCGTCAAAATCCTCGCGCGGGGCGTAATAGACAAAGAGATCCCCGGGCGAAAGCCGGCGCACCGCGGCCTCCTTGCCATGCGAAAAGGCGCAAAAGCCCTGCGCACGCCCGATCAGCGCGTGTTTGCGGTGCGCGACACCGATCCAGTGTGTCATGGCGACCCCCGAACCAGGACCAGACCAGGTCGGCCCCGGCCGCGGGTCCTGCCGCGGCCGGAGGCAAACCGGCTTATTCGGCCGAGGCGTCCTCTTCCGCCGGGGCGGCCGCGGCGGCGGCCTTCTCGGCGCGGGCCTCGGCGCGTTCCTGGGCCTTCTTGCCCGGGGTGCCCTTGTTGGGGTTGTTGCGGGTGGCCTTGTCGCGCAGGCCGGCGGCCTCGAGCATGCGGGCGATCCGGTCGGTGGGCTGGGCGCCCTGGCTCAGCCAATGCTGCACCCGCTCGACATCCATCTTCACCCGGTCTTCACTGTCCTTGGGCAGCAGCGGGTTATAGGTGCCGAGCTTTTCGATGAAGCGGCCGTCGCGGGGCATCCGGCTGTCGGCGGCGACGATGCGGTAGAACGGGCGTTTCTTCGAGCCGCCACGGGCGAGTCTGATCTTCATGGCCATTGCTGTGTCTCCTTTGAATGGCTGGGGTGGATGGGGGGCACCCCCATCCTACGATTTGTGTTTCTCGTGGTGATGGATGACTTCCTGAATGATGAAGTTCAGGAAGGCCTTGGCGAATTCCGGGTCGAGATCGGCCTTTTCCGCCAGGTCTTCTAACCGCGCGATCTGCTGTGCTTCGCGCACCGGATCGGACGGGGGAAGGTCGTATTGCGCCTTCAGGCGGCCCACCGCCTGGGTATGTTTGAACCGCTCGCCCAGCGTGTAGACGAGGATCGCGTCCAGCCGGTCGATACTTTCGCGGTGCTCTTTCAGCAATTCCGCGGCGCGGGTGGTGTCGTCGGTCAATGGCCCAGCCTTTCGGATGTCAGATGTGGCGCCACAGGCGCGCCGGTTGCGGATGCGTGGTTCATGCCGCGGCCTCCGCCACGCGCGGGTGGCGCCAGACCTTGCAGGCATGGCCCATCACCGTGCCGTCGCGTTCGATCACCGCGCCAAGCCGCGCCGCCAGCGCGGCCGAGCGGGTGTTGTCCGGCACGATATACGAAATCACCGCGTCCAGCCCCTGGTGGCGGGCGGCATAGGCGCGGGCGGCCAGCGCCGCCTCATAGGCCAGGCCCTGGCCCTCGAAGCCGTCGAAGACATGCCAGCCCAGCTCGGGCTCGTCCCAGCCGTCGTTGAAGATCATGCCGACGCGCCCGGCGGTGGCACCGCTGGCGCGGTGTTCCAGCATCCACATGCCATAGCCGCGCAGCGCCCAGTGGCCGAAGGTGTTGAGAAAGCCGCCCCAGGCGCGGTCGCGCGGGAACGGGCCGCCGATCCATTTCGCCCGCTCCGAGGCGCTGAACGCGGCGAAGGCGTCGAAATCGCGCTCTTCCGGGCCGCGCAGGATCAGCCGTTCGGTTTCGATCACGGGAACGTCCTCGATCATGCCGCCAGCCTCGTCAGGTCATGCACGATCACCACGTCGCCCGGATCCTCGCCTTCGGCCTCGGGGTCGATCGTCCCGCCCAGCCGCAGGCCCAGAGCGATCGAGCGTGCATTGCGCGGATCGATGAAATTGACCAGCCGGTCCCACCCCAGGCTCTGCCGCGCCCAGCCCATCACCGCGCGCGCCGCCTCGGCGGCATAGCCGCGCCCCTCGGCCGCCGGCACCAGGAACCAGCCCAGTTCGGGGCCGGGATAGCCGTCGGGCTGATAGATGCCGACCTCGCCCAGATAGGCGCCGGTCTGGCGGTCATCGAGGCCGAAGGGACCATAGCCGCGCAGGCTCCAGCCCGCCACGTCCGAGGCCCAGACCCGCCAGGCCTGGCCGCGCGGCATCCGGCCGCGTTCAAACTCGGCGCGGTCGGAGGCGAAGAACTGTGCCCAATGTTCGAAATCGGCCAGTTTCGGCGCCCGCAGGGTCAGCCGCGCGGTCTGCAGCACCGGGATCTCCATCAGGCGGCTCCTGCCAAACGGGCGCGAAGACGCGCCGGCGCGGCTGGGCCGCGCGGAGCGGCGCATTTATGAAGCGAAGAAGCCATCAGCGTCACTTCTTCTTGCCGAAACCGCTGAGCCCCGGGGGCAGCGCGCCGCCGCCAAGGCCGGGCAGGCCGCCCGGCAGGCCGCCGGGCATCTTGCCGCCCATCTGCCGCGCCGCCGCTTCCAGCGCCTTGGGATCCATGCTGGCCGGGTCGGGCATGCCACCCTTGCCGAACATGCCCTTCATCGCCTGTTTCAGCATGCCGCCTTTGCCCATCTTGCCCATCTTCTTCATCATGTCGCCCATCTGGCGGTGCATCTTCAGAAGCTTGTTGAGATCGGAGACCTCCATGCCGGCGCCGGCGGCGATGCGTTTCTTGCGGCTGGCCTGCAGCAGGGCGGGGTTGGCGCGTTCCTTCTTGGTCATCGACTGGATCAGCGCGATCTGGCGCTTGAGGATGGAATCGTCAAAGCCGGCCTGTTCGACCTGCTTGGCCATCTTGCCCATGCCGGGCATCATCGACATCATGCCCTCCATGCCGCCCATCTTCAGCATCTGTTCCAGCTGCATGCGCAGGTCGTTCATGTTGAACTGACCCTTCATCATGCGCTTCATCATCTTCTCGGCCTGTTCGGCCTCGATGGTTTCCTGCGCCTTTTCGACCAGGGCGACGATATCGCCCATGCCGAGGATGCGGCCGGCGATGCGGTCGGGCTCGAAGGTCTCGATCGCATCCATCTTCTCGCCGAGGCCGACAAAGCGGATCGGCTTGCCGGTGACCGCGCGCATCGACAATGCGGCACCGCCGCGGCCGTCGCCGTCCATCCGGGTCAGCACCACGCCGGTGACGCCGATCTTGGCGTCGAATTCGGTGGCGACATTGACCGCGTCCTGACCGGTGAGCCCGTCGACCACCAGCAGGGTCTCGCGCGGGTTGGCGACATCGCGCACCGCCGCGGCCTGGGCGATCAGTTCCTGGTCGATATGCAGCCGGCCGGCGGTGTCCAGCATGTAGACATCATAGCCGCCCAGGCTGGCCTGGGTCTTAGCCCGCTTGGCAATGGCCACCGGATCCTCGCCCTTGACGATCGGCAGGGTGTCGACGCCGATCTGGTTGCCGAGGATCGCCAGCTGTTCCATCGCCGCCGGGCGGTTGGTGTCCAGCGAGGCCATCAGCACCCGCTTGCCGTCGCGCTCTTTCAGGCGCTTAGCCAGCTTGGCGGTGGTGGTGGTCTTGCCCGAGCCCTGCAGGCCGACCATCAGGATCGGCGCCGGCGGGTTGTCGATCTTGAGCGCGCCGGGGTCGCCTTCGCCGCGCAGGGTGTCGACCAGCGCGTCATGCACGATCTTCACCACCTGCTGGCCGGGGGTGACCGATTTGGTCACCGCCTGGCCGGTGGCCTTGTCCTGCACCGCCTTGACGAAATCGCGCGCCACCGGCAGCGAGACATCGGCCTCCAGCAGCGCCACCCGCACCTCGCGCAGCGCGGTCTTGACGTCCTCTTCGCTGAGCGCGCCCTGTTTCGTCAGGCGGTCGAAGACGCCGGAAAGGCGTTCGGACAGATTTTCAAACATGCGCCGGCTCCTTTGCCACCGTTGACCTTTGCCCCCTATCTAGGCAGGGAACGCTCAATGCACAAACGCCCCCACGGGCGCAACGCGCTGGTGGAGGGCGATCCCCGCACAGGCGGGGACCGGAAGGTGTGACGCTTCCGGACAGTTGCGGGCGGCTTAGGCGGTTGCGGCGGCGGAGTCAAGCCGCGGCGGGACGGCCACGGCGCCTGCCGTGGCCGCCAGTGCCGGTCAGGCGGCCAGCCGGGCGATCTGTGCTTGGGCGGCTTCCAGCTTGGTCTCGGCCGGGGTGCCGAGCTGGTCGGCGGTGACAAAGCTGACATCGGTGAGGCCGAGGAAACCCAGCATGAAGCGGAGATAGCCGCTGGCGAAATCGTGATCCGAACCGATCGCGGTGCCGCCGGTGGCAATGGCGATGATGACGCGCTTGCCGGTCAGCAGCCCCTCGGGCCCGGATTCGGTATAGCGGAAGCTGCGCCCGGCGCGGGCGATCTGGTCGAGCCAGGCCTTGAGATTGGCCGGCACCGCGAAGTTGTACATCGGCGTGCCGATCACGATCACCTCGGCGCGCTCGACCTCGTCCAGCAGGCTGTCGGACAGTGCCAGCTGCGCCTTATGCGCATCGCTGCGCTGATCGGCGGGGGTGAAATTGGCGCCGATCCAGTCCTGGGTCAGGATCGGCAGCGGGTCGCTGAGGTCGCGGCGGATCACTTCGGCCGGGGCCAGATGCTCGACGATGCGGGCGGAGATCTGGCGCGAAACCGATCGGTCGGCCAGGGCGGAGGCGTCGATATGAAGCAGTGTCTTGGTCATGTCAGATCCCATCGGGTGAACAGAAATAGCTGATGCGACTAATGTTGAGTCTTGAAGTTTCGAACGCAACGGCCGAAAACGAGCATCAGATGTGAGCTGACGCACAGAGATGGGGGTGCAGGGTGAACAATTGGGACGAGGTACGCACCGCCTATCAGGTGGCCCGCATGGGCACGGTGAGCGGCGCCGCCGAGGTGCTGGGGGTGCACCATGCCACCGTGATCCGCCATATCGACGCGCTGGAGGCACGGCTGGGGGTCAAGCTGTTCCAGCGCCATCCGCGCGGCTATACCCCGACCGAAGCGGGCCAGGATCTGCTGCGGGTGGCGCAGACCACCGATGACCAGTTCAACCAGCTGGTGGCGCGGCTGAAGGGGCAGGGCGAGGATGTCACCGGCGAACTGGTGGTGACCTCGCTGGCCGAACACGCGCCGGTGGTGGTGCCGGCGCTGGCCGATTTCCAGACCGGGCATCCCGGCCTGATCGTGCGCTATCTGACCGGGGCGCGGCTGTTCCGGCTGGAATATGGCGAGGCGCATGTGGCGCTGCGCGCCGGCGCCGCGCCGAACCAGCCCGACAACGTGGTGCAGCGTTTCGCGCGCCAGGCGGTGGCGCTCTATGGCAGCAAGGCCTATGCCGAGCGCATGGGGCTGCCGCAAAGCGAGGCCGAGTTGGAGCAGCACTGGTTCATCGGCATGGACGAGGCCAACAGCCGGGCGCCGTTTGCGCAATGGCTGAACCAGCACGTCCCGCGCGAGCGGGTCAGCTTTCGCGGCATGGACGGCTTTGCGCTGCGCGAGGCGGTGCTGGCGGGGGCCGGGCTGGGATTCATGAGCGTCTGCGAGGCGCGGCGCAGCCCGGACCTGGTGCAGGTGCTGGAGCCGCGCGACGAATGGTCGGCGCCGGTCTGGCTGGTCACCCATGTCGATCTGCACCGCACCCCCAAGGTGCAGAGCTTCCTGAAATTCCTGAAAAGCCGGGCGGGGGACTGGAGCTAGTGCGGCCGCAGGCGCGCGGCCACCTGGCCATGCTGCTGTTCTCGGCGCTGGTGGCGGGCTCGTTTTCGCTGGGCACCATCGTCGCCAACGAGATCGCCCCGGCGGCGATCAACGCGGCGCGGTTTGCCATTGCCGCGGCGGTGATCGCCGCGGTGGTCAGCGTCACCACCGGCTGGTCGCGCGCGGCGCTGGTGGCGCCATGGCGCTATCTGCTGCTGGGTGGGCTGTTCGCGCTGTATTTCGTGCTGATGTTCGAGGGGCTGAAAACCGCGCCGGCGGTCAGTACCGCGGCGGTGTTCACCCTGACGCCGATCCTGTCGGGGCTGTTCGGCTGGTGGTTGCTGCGCCAGGTCACCACCCCGCGCATGGCGCTGGCGCTGAGCGTCGGGGCCGCGGGGGCGCTGTGGGTGATCTTCCGCGCCGATTGGTCGGCGCTGGGCCGCTTCGCCCTGGGGCGTGGCGAGGCGATCTATTTCCTCGGCTGCGTGGCGCATGCGCTGTACACGCCAATGGTGCGGCGGCTGAATCGCGGCGAGGCGCCGGTGCTGTTCACCTGTGGAACGCTGGTGGCGGGCTGCGTCGTGCTGACCCTGTTCGGCTGGTCCGATATCCGCGCCACCGATTGGGCCGGGCTGCGGCCGATTGTCTGGATCACCCTGATCTATCTGGCGCTGATGGCCAGCGCCGCCAGCTTCGTGCTGCTGCAATACGCCACCCTGCACCTGCCCTCGGCCAAGGTGATGGCCTATACCTATCTGACGCCCAGCTGGGTGATCATCTGGGAATTGGCGCTGGGCAATGGCGCGCCGCCGCCGCTGATCCTGGTGGGGATCGCCCTGACGGTGCTGGCGTTGTTTCTGCTGCTGCGCGACGAGGCGGCGTGACCTGACCGGCCCGAACCGTCCGGTACGGCATGCGGGTGGGGGCGCGCGCCCCCACCCGGTTTTCTAAGGGGTAACCCTCAGGCGGCCTCGGCCAGGGCGGCGCCGGGGGCGTCGCCGATCAGGGCCTCGTGCAGGGCCCGGATGGCGCCCTTGAGGTCGTCGCGGTCGAGGATGAATTGCACATCCACATTGCGCGGGCCCTGGGTGGCGCCGACGGTTTCCAGCCCGGCTTCGGCAATCGCGGCAAGGCCGCGGGTCAGCACCGACAGGCCCTTGAGATCGCGGCCAATCACCGAGGCCACGGCGAGGCGGGCCAGCGAGATCTCGGCGGCGGGGTAGAGTTTTGCCAGGTCTTTCTCCACCCGGCGCATCGCCTTCAGCGAGGCGTCGACGTAATGGGTGATGGTATTGGCGTTCGAGACCTTCGAGACGATGCGCACATTGTGCCGGGTCAGCACATCGAGGATCGCCGCGTCATAGCCTTTCACCCCGACCATGTCCTGTTCGAACAGTTCCAGCGCGATGATGTCCAGGCCGGTGACGATTTCCGCCGCCGCTTCGCTGGCCGGCTGGTCGTCGATCAGGGTGCCGGGATCGCCCGGTTCGAAGGCGTTGGTGACGCGCAGCGGCACGCCGGACTGGCGCAGCGTCTTGGCCGCCTTGGGGTGGATCGCCTCCATCCCCATATTCGACAGCTGGTCGGCCACGTCGTAATTGGTCCGGCCCAGCTTGCGCACGGCATCTTCGCCCACCAGCCGGGGATCGGCCGAGGACAGGTGGAATTCCTTGTGGATGATCGCCTCGCGGGCGCCGGTCAGCGCCGCCAGCCGCGAAAACGTGACCTCGGAATAGCCGCGGTCGAATTCGCGCATCAGCCCTTCGGCACATTGCGCATAGCCGGTGACGATCGGCATCTCGACGGCCGGGTCGATATCCTTCATCGCCAGCGACAGCCGTTCTTCCAGCGACACCTCGGCATCGTCGCGCCAGCCCGACAGGTCGACCAGACGCGCGTTCACGCCGGCACGCTGCAGCAACAGGGTGGTGACGAAGGCGGAATGCGCCTCGCCCAGGCCCGAAAGCAGCTCGCGGATATGCAGCATATGCTCGGACAGGCGGAAATGGCCGTAAGAGCACAGGCGCTGCAGGTCGATCAGGCAGTTGCGGGCGCCTTCCAGCCGCTCGCGCACGAAGGAATCGGCACGCTCGGTATCGGCGCCATGGTCCAGCACCGCCTCATGCGCCTCGGCCATGGCATCGGCGACGCGGTCCAGCGCCTCGTGCCAGCCGCGGTCATTGTCGGCATTGGCGAATTGCGCATAGACGCCGGGCTTGCCCGATTTCTTGTGTTCCAGCAGCAGGTCGGTGATGCCGCCAAAGGCGGAGACCACGAAGATGCGGCCATAGGGATTGTCGTCCTTGAGGAACAGCGTGTCGCGCAGTTCGCTCACCCGCGACATCGAGGTTCCGCCGATCTTTTCAACAGTATGGGCCATGGCTTAGTCCACCAGTTCCTCCGCCGGGGCATAGGAGCCGTCCTCGCGGTGCACTTCCTTGCCGGTCACCGGCGGGTTGAAGCAGCAGGCCATCACCAGTTCTTCGGTCGCCTTCAGAACGTGGCGGTCATGCTTGTCCAGCGCATACATCACGCCGGGCTTGATCTCGTGCGTCTCGCCGGTGGCGAGATCGGTGATCGAGCCGGTGCCCTGCATGCAATAGACGCTTTCGAAGTGGTTCTTGTATTCGAACGTGTGCTCCGACCCGGCCTCGAGAAAGGTGATGTGGAAGGAAAAGCCCATGCCGTCATCGGCCAGCAGCATCCGCACGCTGGTCCAATTGGCATCGGACACCACGCGCGAGCGCTCGGTTTCGGTGATCTTGTTGAAATCGCGTACAATCATTTCGGTTATCCTGCGGCCTTGGTTTCGGTTTCGACGACGTCGCGGGCTGCATCCAGCAGGATGTTCAGCCCCTTGGCGAGCGTCGCCTCTGGCGTGGTCAGCGCGGCAAGCACCTTGACCACCTCGTCATTGGGGCCCGAGGTTTCGATCACCAGGCCCTTCTGGAAGGCGCGGGCGCAGATCTCGGAAGCCAGCTCGCCCGAGCCGACATCGACACCGCGCATCAGGCCGCGGCCCTTCAGCGTGGCGCCGGGGATCAGCAGCGCAAGCCCGGCCAGCCCCTCGGCGATCAGGTCGGCCTTGATGGCCAGTTCCTTCTGGAAGTCGTCGGTTTTCCAGAACTTCTCGATCGCCACGCGGGCGGTCACGAAGGCATGGGTGTTGCCGCGGAAGGTGCCGTTATGCTCGGCCGGGCCGAAGATGTCATATTCCGGGCGCACCAGCACCAGCGCCATCGGCAGGCCAAAGCCCGAAACCGATTTGGCCATGGTGATCACGTCGGGTTTGATGCCCATCTCTTCGAAGGAGAAGAAGCGCCCGGTGCGGCCACAGCCGGCCTGGATGTCGTCGACGATCAGCAGCGCGCCGTGTTTCTTGGCCAGATCAGCCACCCGCTTGACCCATTCCGGGCGCGCGGCGTTCAGGCCGCCTTCGCCCTGCACGGTTTCCAGCAGGATGGCTGCCGGCGCATCGACGCCCGACGAGGCGTCGTCCAGCATGGTTTCCAGCAGATCGGCAGTGTCGAACTCGGCACCGAGATAGCCGTCATAAGGCATCCGGGTGACCCCGTTCAGCGAGGTGCCGGCGCCGCCGCGGTGATAGCCGTTGCCGGTGGCCGCCAGCGCGCCATGGGTGACGCCGTGGAAGCCGTTGGTGAAGGCGATGATATTGGTGCGGCCGGTGGCCTTGCGGGCGATCTTCATCGCCGCCTCGACCGCGTTGGCGCCGGTGGGGCCGACAAACATCAGCCGGTGATCCATGCCGCGCGGTTCCAGGATATGGGTCTCGAACGCGGTCAGGAAATCGGCCTTGGTATCGGTATGCAGGTCCAGCCCGTGCGCCAGCCCGTCATTCATGATGTGATCGACCAGGGCGGTTTTCATATCCGGGTCGTTATGGCCGTAGTTCAGCGACGAACAGCCGGCGAGAAAGTCGATATAGCTGCGCCCTTTATGGTCGGTCAGCATCGAACCGCTGGCCTTGGTGAAGACGGTGTTGAAGCCACGGCAATAGGAACGGGCCTCGCTCTCGCGGCGTTCAAAGATATCAGAAATGGCAGTCATGTCCTTGGGCATGATCGGGACTCCTTTCGGGAGGCAGAATTTTGGGGGAAATGCGGCGGCGGACAGCCGGCGTCAGGCGGCACGCGCGAGGCGCGGCTCCTGCGGCAACGAGATCGTCACCATATGCTCGGTGGCGTGCTGACCATCGAAATGCGCATCGCTTTCGAAATGCGGCGCATCGTCCAAGTCGCCGCCCACCTTGCGGGCAAAGCTGCGGAACAGCGCCCAGGAGGCGTCGTTGTCCTTGGTGATGGTGGTTTTCAGGGCCTCGGCCCCGCTGCAGGCGTCGCGCGCCAGCAGCTCGGACAGCATCTTGCGGCCCAGGCCAAGGCCGCGGGCCTTGGGGCTGACGGCCACCTGCCAGACAAACAGCGCATCCTCGTTCGGAATCATGTGGCCCGAGATCCAGCCGACGACCTCACCGTCCAGTTCCGCCAGCACGCAGGTGTCGCGGAAATGATCGGCCTGTACCAGATTGCAGTACATCGAGTTTTCGTCGAGCGGTTTGCAGGCGCGGACCAGCGCCCAGATATCGGCCCCATCCGTCGCATCAGGTTTGCGCAGACGGGGCGTTCCGGTTCGGGGTTTGTCTGTCTCGTTCGGCATTGGCAGGCGGCCTCTTCTTATTTTGTTCGGTTGTCTAAGTAATCGGGTCGGTCGCGGTTTTCAACCTAAACCAATTATATTTAGTAAATGTGACATTTTCAGGCACATAACGGTGTTGTTCTGTTGCGCGAATTGCTTCGCATGGCGATGGGTTTTGGGGAACAACTTCGAAGATCGAAATAAGTTCCCAACCCATTGTGGATTGCGGCAATTTGGCTCTATGTGGCATCATAGCCGCCAGCACCGGAGAGCCGATGGACCGCACCGATGAAAGCCTGATCGCGCTGCGCCGCATTCTGCGGGCAACCGAGCTGTATGAGCGGGATCTGGCCCAGGCGGCCGGCCTGACCCCGGCGCAATTGCGGGTGTTGCAGATCGTGGCCGGGCGGCTCAGCGTCACGCCCAAGGCGCTGGCGACTCAGATGGGGGTCAGCCAGGCGACGGTAACCGCGCTGGTCGACAAACTGGTGGCGCGCGGCTTCGTGCAGCGCCTCCCGTCCGAGGCGGACCGGCGGCAGACCAATGTGGTGGCGTCCGAGGCCGGGCGCGCGACGCTGGAAAACGTGCCCGACGCGCTGCAACAACGCTATGTCCGCGCCTTCGACCGGCTGGAGGACTGGGAACAGGCACAGCTGGTCTCGTCGCTCGAGCGGGTGGCGGCGATGCTGAATGCCGAGGGGCTGGACGCCTCGCCGGTGCTGACCACGGGCGAGATCCACGCCCCCAGAAAGCGGGGCTAGCCCGGCGCCGATGCGGATTGTCTTCGACCTCGACGGCACGCTGATCGACAGCGCGCCGGATATCCGGGCGCTGGCCAACCGGTTGCTGGCCGATCGCGGCTGCGCGCCGCTGGCCCTGGCGGAAACGCACAGCTTTATCGGCAATGGCGCGGCGGTGTTTGTCGAAAAGATGCGCCAGGCGCGCGCCTTGCCGGAGCGCGAACAGGCGGCTCTGCTGGCCGAATTCTCCGCCGGATACGAGACCGCGGTCGACCTGACCCGGCCCTATCCCGGCGTGGTGGCGGCGCTGCGGGCGCTGGCGGCGGCGGGCCATGCCCTGGGCATCTGCACCAACAAGCCTGCGCGCCCGGCGCGCGCGGTGCTGGCGCATCTGGGCCTGCTGGACGGCTTTGCCACGGTGGTGGGCGGCGACAGTGCAGCCACCCGCAAACCCGACCCGGCACCCTTGCACCAGGCCTTTGCGGCGCTGGGCGCCGGGCCATGCCTTTATGTCGGCGACAGCGAGGTCGATGCCGAAACGGCGCAGCGCGCCGGCATCCGGTTCCTGCTGTTCACCGGCGGCTATCGCAAATCACCGGTCGCGGCGATCCCGCATGCGGCGGCGTTTTCTGCCTTTGACGCCTTGCCGGGGTTGGTCGGCGCATCTTAGGGCCCTGGGTCGGGACTGCGATGGAGCAGCGGAGAGCGCTGTAACCTAGCGATAGGCCGGTCCGGGGTCGTCCTCGGGCGGGATGAAACGCGCAAACAGCCGGGCAAAGGTGACCGACAGCAGGATCCGCGCCACGTGATGGGCGCTGACATAGATCACCGAGATCTGCAGCGACACCGCCACCAGCGACATCTCGGCCAAGCCACCGGGGGCAAAGGCCAGAACCACCGCCTCGAACCGCTCGCCGACCACGCCATGCAGCAGCAGGGCGGCGCCAATGGCAAGGATCATGGTGAAGCCGATATTCAGCAGCGCCAGCCAGAACGCCTTGAAAAAGGTGCGCCCGCCCATGCCGACAAAGCGGGTGCCCAGCGACACGCCGATCACCAGTTGGGTGACCTGGATCAGCCAGCCGGGCGGTGCCGCCTGCAACAGGCCGGTCAGGTGGCCCAGCCCCGAGGCCAGGATCGGCCCGGTGATCATGAAGGCCGGCAGGTCCAGCCGCCGGCCGCCGAAATAGCCGGCCACGCCCAGGGCGACCTGCCAGAAGATCTCGGAGGCGGTAAAGGCGCCTTCGGTCTGGCCGATCACCGCACCGGCGGCGGTGCCCACCGAGGTGCCCGACAGCAGCGTGAAGGCCAGCGGCACCAGCATCACGGTCAGGATCAGCCGCAGGAATTGCAACGCCGTCAGCATCGGCCCGTCGGCGCCGTTTTCTTCGCCCATGGCGATACAGACCAGCAGGCCGCCGGGCACCGCGCCGTAATAGGCGGTGGGGCGCGACAGACCGCCCAGCAGCACGAAGGCGCGATAGCCGATATAATGCGACAGCGGGATGTAGAGCAGCAGCGCCAGCAGGGACGGCCACCAGTCGCGCATCGCGGTCAGGACCCCCGGGGTGAAGGCGGCGCCGATGGACAGGCCGACAATCGGGATGAAAAAGTTGCGCAGCCAGAACGGAATGCGCGGCGGCCGGCCACCGGGTTTGAAACCGAAGATCGAGATTGCGCCCACCGCGGTGACCGAGCCCAGCAGCATCGGCAGCGGCGCGCCGATCAGCTGCGCCAGGAACCCGCCGGCGATGCCGACGGCAAAAACCATCGCCGTCATCAGCAGATGAATCTCGTCTCCGGCGATGCGGATGGACTGTCTCATGCGGTTGCGGCTTTCTCTGCCCGGCGCGAAGGTGCGCATCGCCCCGGCGCGTGCGGTTGAATCTCGCCGGTCCGGATGATTAACGCTGAGTAGGAATTTTCCACCAGAGGGTCAATGCGCATGGACAGCTTACGCCGCGGCCGGATCGAGGACCGGCGCTTTCTCACCGGGCAGGGCCGCTATGGTGACGATACCGCCGGCCCGGCGCTGGTGGCCGCCTTCGTGCGCGCCGACCTGGCCTCGGCCCGGATCGTCGCGCTGGATGTGTCCGAGGCCCGCGACATGCCGGGGGTGGTGGCGGTGCTGACCGGCGCCGATCTGGCCGGGGACGGCATCGGGCCGGTGCAGGTCGACATGAAGGTGCGCGGCCCGGACGGGCGCGACTGGCTGGCCACGCCGCGGCCGCTGATGCCGGTGGACCGGGTGCGCCACCTGGGCGAGCCGCTGGCGGT
>NZ_PGTB01000112.1 GCF_002786325.1 Pseudooceanicola lipolyticus
TGCGCCTGCATCGCGGCCTGCGCGGCGCGGCGGCCCACGAGGCCGCCCGCGAGGCGCTGGAACGGGTGCAGATCCCGGAACCGGTGCGCCGGCTGCGGCAATTCCCGCACGAGCTGTCCGGTGGGCTGCGCCAGCGGGTGATGATCGCCATGGCGCTGGCCTGCGAACCCGACCTGCTGATCGCCGATGAACCGACCACGGCGCTGGATGTCACCACGCAGGCCGAGATTCTGAAGCTGATCGCCGCGTTGCAGGATGATCTGGGCATGGCGGTACTGTTCATCACCCACGATATGGGCGTGGTGGCGGAAATTGCCGACCGCATGGTGGTGATGCGCCATGGTGAAAAGGTGGAAGAGGGGCATACCCGCGACGTGTTCCTGTCGCCCCGCGCCGATTATACCCAGACGCTGATGGCGGCGATGCCGCGGCTGGGCGCCGGTGCGCCGGCACCGCTGGACCAGCCCGAACCGGTGCTGAGCGTTGCCGGGCTGACCGCGGTTTACGGCGGTGGCGGGTTGTTTTCACGGGCCCAGGGCAGCGCGGCGGTGCGCGATGTCTCGCTGCATTTGGGGCGCGGCGAAACCCTGGGGCTGGTGGGTGAATCCGGCTGCGGCAAGTCCACGCTGGCACGTTCGATCATGCGGCTGGTCGAGCCGTCGGCGGGCGAGGTGGTGCTGGAGGGTCAGCGCCTGTCCGGGCTGTCCGCCGAGGCGATGAAAGCCAGCCGCGCACGGATGCAGATGGTGTTCCAGGATCCCTTTGCCTCGCTCAACCCGCGCCTGCCGGTGCGCGACCTGGTGACCGAGCCGGCCTTTCTGCACGGCATGGTCGCGCGCGGCGATCGCGGCGCCATGGCGGCCGAGCTGTTGCAGCGGGTGGGGCTGGAGCCGGAGGCGGCCGAGCGCTATCCGCACCAGTTTTCCGGCGGGCAGCGCCAGCGGATCTGCATCGCCCGCGCGCTGTCGGTGCGGCCCCGCGTGATCGTCGCCGACGAGGCGGTGTCGGCGCTGGACGTGTCCATCGCGCGCAGGGTCACCGACCTGATGGCCGATATCCAGGCGCGCGACGGCGTGTCCTTCCTGTTCATCAGCCACGATATCGCGGTGGTGGAACGGGTCAGCCACCGCATCGCGGTGATGTACCAGGGCGAAATCGTCGAGACCGGACCGACCGGGCAGGTGCTGGCCGATCCGCAGCACGCTTATACCCGCAAGCTGCTGTCGGCGGTGCCGCGGGCGGACCGCTTTGCCACCGCCGCTCCGGTGCCGGTTGCGCAGGCCGGCACCGCTGCGCTTCGCGAGCGCGCCTGAGCGTGCCGGGTCAGGTCCGGTCCGTCGCGGCCTCGTTGGTCGCGCCGGGCTGCGACTTGGCCTTGGAGCGGCCAAAGACCCGCTGCACCAGCACGAAGAACAGCGGCACAAAGATCACGCCCAGCACGGTGCCGGTGATGGTGCCGCCCAGAACCGCGGTGCCCACCGCCGTGCGCCCGCCCGAGCCAGCGCCGGTGGACAGGGCCAGCGGCAGCACCCCCAGCGAAAAGGCCATCGAGGTCATGATGATCGGCCGGAACCGCTGGCGCGCGGCCAGCGTCACCGCGTCGAACAACGATTCCCCTGCGTCGTAACGTTCGCGCGCGAATTCGACGATCAGGATGGCGTTCTTGCCGGTCAGGCCGATCACCGTCAGCAGGCCCACCTGGAAGAACACCCCGTTTTCGAAGCCGAACCAATAGGCGCCGCCCAGCGTTCCCAGCACTCCGATCGGCATCGCCAGCATCACCGAGAAGGGGATGGCCCAGCTTTCGTACAGCGCCGCCAGGCAGAGGAAGATCGCCGCCAGCGACAAGGCGTAGAGCATCGGTGCCTGGCCGCCGGATTCACGTTCTTCCAGCGACAGACCGGTCCAGGCCACGCGGTAGCCCGGCGGCAGCTGCTGGACCAGGCGTTCGACTTCGGCCATCGCCTCGCCGCTCGACACGCCGGCGGCGGGCGAGCCCTGGATCTGCATCGCCGGGATGCCGCTGTACCGGGTCAGGCCCTGCGGGCCATGGGTCCAGCGTTCCGAGGTGAAGTTGGCGAAGGGCACCAGGTCGCCCGCCGAATTCCGCACCCGCCATTTCGACAGGTCCGACGGGGTTGCGCGTGACTCCGGTTCGCCCTGCACATAGACGCGCTTGATCCGGCCGTTGTCGTTGAAATCGTTCACATAGCTGCCGGCCCAGGCGATCGACAGCACATTGCCGACATCGGTGGGCGACACCCCCATCGCCCCGGCGGCGCGCCAATCGATGTCGAGCGCGAATTGCGATGCATCTTCCAGCCCCGAGGGCCGGGCCGAGGCGATCAGCGGGCTTTGCGCCGCAAGGCCGAGGAACTGGTTGCGGGCTGCCAGCAGCTGTTCATGGGTCTGCCCGCCCAATGCCAGCAGGTAGAAATCAAAGCCCGAGATATTGCCCAGTTCCGGCACCGCCGGCGGGATGATCGGGAACACCATCGCGTCGCGCACCTGCGACAATGCGCCAAAGGCGCGCCCGGCTATGGCCGGGGCGCTTTGCTCTGGCCGCGGCCGGTCGTCCCAATCCTCCAGCCGGACAAAGGCCAGGCCCATGTTCTGGCCGCTGCCGCCGAAGGAAAAGCCGACGACGCCGAACATCGACGACACGTCTTCGCTTTCGACGTTCATAAAGTGGTTCTCGACCTGCTTGACCACGTTCAGCGTGCGCTCGGCGGTGGCGCCGGTGGGCGCCTGGATCAGCGTGATCAGGATGCCCTGATCCTCGTTCGGCAGGAACCCGGTGGGCGTGTTTGAAAACAGCCAGCCAATGCCGCCGCCGATCATGGCATAGATCACCAGGATGCGCAGCGGGCGGCGGATCACATAGCTGACCGTGCCGCCATAGCCGCGGGTGATCGCGTCAAAGCCGCGGTTGAACCAGCCCAGCGGCCCGCGCCGGCCGCCATGGGCCGTTTTCGGTTTCAGGATGGTTGCGCACAGCGCCGGGGTCAGCGTCAGCGCCACCAGCACCGACAGGCCCATCGCCGAAACGATGGTGATGGCGAACTGGCGGTAGATCACCCCGGTCGAGCCGCCGAAAAACGCCATCGGCACGAACACCGCCGACAGCACCAGCGCCACGCCGATCAGCGCGCCGGTGATCTGGCCCATCGATTTCCGCGTCGCCTCGCGCGGGCCAAGGCCCTCTTCCTCCATGATCCGTTCGACATTTTCGACCACCACGATCGCGTCATCGACCAGCAGGCCAATCGCCAGCACCATCGCCAGCATGGTCAGCGTGTTGATGGTAAAGCCGGCCATGGCGAGTATCGCGAAGGTGCCGAGGATCACCACCGGCACTGCCAGGGTCGGGATGATCGTGGCCCGCACGTTCTGCAGGAACAGCAGCATCACCAGGAAGACCAGCGCGATCGCCTCGAACAGGGTTTTCTGCACCTCGTGGATCGAGATCTCGATAAACGGCGTGGTGTCGTAGGGAATGACGTAAGACACGCCTTCGGGGAAGAATTGCGAGAATTCCTCGATCCGTTCCTTGACCCGTTCGGCGGTGTCCAGCGCGTTGGCGTCCGAGGCCAGCTGCATCGCCATGCCCGAGGCCGGTTTGCCGTTGAACCGGCCGATGGTCGCATAGTTCTCGGCGCCGATTTCCACCCGCGCAACATCCTGCAACAGCACCAGGCCGCCATTGGTTTCCGAACGCAGCACGATGTTGCGGAAATCCTCGGGCGTGCTCAGCAGCGATTGCGCGGTGATCGTCGCGTTCAGCTGCTGGCCCGACGGGGCGGGCAGGGTGCCGAAGGCGCCGGCCGAGATCTGCGCATTCTGCGACGAGACCGCCGCCACCACGTCGGACGGTGTCATTTCATAGGCGGCCAGCTTGGACGGATCCAGCCAGATGCGCATGGCATATTGCGCGCCGAACACCTGCACGCCGCCGACACCTTCGATGCGGCTGAACTCGTCGACCAGGTTCGAGGCCATGTAGTCGGACAGGTCGGTCTGCTCCAGCCGCCCGTCATCGGAAATCAGCGCGATGACCATGAAGAAGCTGTCCGAGGTCTTCTGCACGGTCACGCCTTGCCGCTGCACCGCTTCCGGCAGCAGCGGCGTCGCCTGCGACAGCTTGTTCTGCACCTGCACCTGCGCCACGTCGGCATCGGTGCCGGCGGTGAAGGTCAGGGTGATGCTGGCGCTGCCATTCGAGGACGAGCTGGAGGACATGTAACGCATGCCGTCCAGCCCGGTCATCTGCTGTTCGATCACCTGGGTCACGGTGTTGGCGACCGTTTCGGCCGAGGCGCCAGGATAGTTGGCCGAGATGCGCACCGCGGGCGGGGCGATCTGCGGATATTGCGCCACCGGCAGCGTATAGACCGAAAGCAGCCCCACGCCCATGATCAGGATCGAGATGACCCATGCAAAAACCGGCCGGTCGATGAAGAATCGTGCCATGAATCGTCTCCTGCGGCGCCGCCCTTATCGCGGCTGCCGGGGCTTAACCTTCGCTATCCGGCGCGGCCTGGTCGGTGGCGGCGGGGCGTTCCTCGGCCTGCACGGTCATGCCGGGGGCAATCTTTTGCAGACCTTCCACGATCAGTCGGTCGCCGGGGTTCAACCCGTCCTCCACCACCCAGAACGCGCCCTGGTCGCGCTGGATGTCCAGGGCGCGGGTCTCGACCGTGTTTTCCGGCGTGACCACCATCGCCACCGGGCGGCCGCGCCGGTCGCGGGTGACGCCTTCCTGCGGGGCGAGAATGGCGTTTCTGACCACCGCCTGCGGCACCTCGACCTCGACATACATGCCGGGCAGCAGGAACTGTTCGGGGTTCGGAAAGTCCAGCCGCAGCAGGATGGTCCCGGTCTGTTCATCCACATGCGGTTCGGCCGCCGAGAGATGCCCGGCATGTTCATAAAGCTCGCCATCGGCCAGCCGCAGGGTGACGACCTGGTTGTCCTCTTCCAGCGCGGCGCCGGCGCGGCGCCAGCGCAGCATCTCCGCCGCCGACTGGGTCACGTCCACGTAAACCGGGTCGAGCTTGCGAATTACCGTCAGCGCGGTGGCCTGGCCCGAGGTGACCAGCGCGCCCTCGCTGGTCTGGCTCAGCCCGGTCACGCCCGAAATCGGCGCCCGGATGGTGGTGCGCTCCAGATCGATCCGCGCCGACATCAGGTTGGCCTCGGCCACCTTGACGGCGGCGGCGGCGACGTCGCGGGCGCCCAGGGCATCGTCCAGCACCTGCTGGCTGGTGACCGCGCGGCTGCGCAATTGCTGCTGGCGGGCCGCTTCGCGTTCGGCGGAATTCAATGATGCCTGCGCCTGCGCCAGCGCCGCCTCGGCGGCGGCCTTCTGCGCGGCATAGCTGGCCGAGTTGATCTTGTAGAGCGCGTCTCCGGCTGCAACCGGCTTGCCCTCTTCGAACAGCCGTTCGGTGATGATGCCGCTGACCTGGGGCCGCACCTCGGCCATGCGCGAGGCTTCGACGCGGCCGGGCAGCTTGGCGGTCAGGGTCACATCGCTGGCTTCCAGCGTCACAACGGTGACGGTCGGCGGCGGGGCGCTGCCTTGCTGGGCGCTGGCCGTCGCCCCCAAAAGCATGCCACAGACGGCCGAGGCGGCGAGGGCCCGGAGGGCGAAATTCGCGGTGGTTCGCATCTGACTGCTCCAGGAAATCCGGCGCGCGGATGATTTGCGCCTTGCAGTCGAATAAGGAAACCGGCAAGTTTTGTAAAGCTGCTGTTTTGCCCATGCGCCGAATTTTGGGTGAACAGCCAGATGGGAAGGCAAGATGAAGCAAAAGCGTGAGTCGAAGTGTTGTATGCCGCAGGTGCGCCGCCGCGGGCGACCGGTGCAGATCGATCAGGACACGCGCGAAGAAATCGTTCTGGATGCCACCACCCAGCTGCTGTCAGAGCTCAGGCTTGACGAAGTGACGATGGCGGCTATTGCCGACCGGGCGGGCATGTCGAAACGCACGGTCTATGGCATGTTCGAAAATCGCGAGCACCTGCTGGGGGCCTGTATCGCCCGAATCGGCAAGACGGTGTTCCGGCCGCTCTCACCCGCCGAACGGCGCCTGCCGGTGGCGGCGCGGCTGAAACGGGTGCTGACCCATAACGAGGTGCCCGGGTTCAAGGACAATTCGCTGGAGCTTTTGCGCGCGATCATTGCCAGCACGCGCACCTATCCGCTGCTGGCGCGGCGCACCAGCGAGAAAAGCACCATCGCTCTGGCGGGGATGGTCATCGAAGAGTTGCAAGCCGCGGTGCAGGCCGGCGAGTTGTCGATCCCCGCGGACCAGATGCAGCTGCATGCCGACCTGCTGGTTGGTATGGCGCTGGAAAATCCGGTGCCTCGGCTGCTGGATCCGGAATTGCCGCTCAGCACCCCGGAGGAAATCGCCGCGCGCCGCAACCTGGCGGTGGATCTTTTCGTCAAGGCCACTTCGGCCAGCACCGAAAGCTAGCGGGCGCCGTATTCCACCCACAGCCACGCCATCGCCAGATAGGTCAGATGGTGCAACGCCTGGTCCAGGCCATTGGCGCGCCAATAGCCGGCCTCGGTCGGGTCAAGGCCCCGCACCTCGGAATAGCGCGCCTTGCCCCAATCGATATTGAAATGCACCACCCATTCCGCCAATGCGAGAATTGCAATGAACACCGGGCTGGCGCCGAAGAGCAGAAACACCAAAGCCGAACCCAGAACATGCACCCCGGCATGCTGGGCGCGCCCCATATGCAGGTATTCTCCGCGTCCGGATAGCATCTTGGGGGTTTGCAGAAAATAATCTGCAAACATGTGCTTGATCTGCAGGAAGCAGATAAGGATCAAAGCGTTGCCGACCGTTGGGGCCAAAGCTGTCTCCGGCGTCATTGCATTGCCACAGCTTAGGCGCTTCGATCTGATGCTGCAATCACCGCGCCACAACGCAACAAAACCAGAATAGGATTTGCCAGCAATTCCCCCGCTTTGCTAGAAATCCAAAACGCGGGGGCCGTTCCGGCGGGTATTGAAGGGCAGGGTGCAGTCGCATGATTGGAGCGGTCAGATAGAAAGCAAGCTGTTTCAATTCATCTGGAAATATTCCAAACGCGATCAGCTGATCCTGCTGATGGTAACCGCGGCGTTGTTTCCGCTGCTTTACCTGACGCTGGAATTGCCCAAGCGGATCATCAACGACGCTATCGGCGCACAGTCGAGCGAGATCGAGGTGCTGGGCGTCGCGTTCAGCCAGATCGGCTTCCTCGCCCTGCTGTGCGGCGCCTTCCTGCTGTCGGTGCTGGCGCATGGCCTGGTCAAGATGCGGATCAACACCATGAAAGGCGTGCTGGCCGAACGGATGCTGCGCCGCTTTCGCTATCAATTGATCTCGCGCATGTTGTTGTTCCCGCAGCCTTATTTCGAAAGGGTCAGCCAGGGCGAACTGGTGGCGATGGTCACCGCCGAAAGCGAACCGATGGGCGGGCTGATGGGCGACGCGATCAGCCAGCCGGTGCTTCAGGCCGGGCAGATGCTGACGATCCTCGGGTTCCTGTTCCTGCAGAGTTTCTGGTTCGGTGTCGCCGCCTGCGCGCTGATACCGTTGCAGGCCTGGCTGATCCCCAAGCTGCAGCGCCAGATCAACCTGCTGAACAAGAAGCGTATCCAGGAGGTGCGGGTGCTGGCCGCGGATATCGGCGAAAGCGCCGGCGGCGTGGCGGCGCTGCGCGCCAATGGCGGCTGGCGCTACCGGCAGGCCCAGATCTCGCACCAGCTGGGGCGGCTGTTCAAGATCCGCTTCGAGATCTACCAGAAGAAGTTCTTTATGAAGTTCATCAACAACTTCATCGGCCAGCTCACGCCGTTCTTCTTCTTTGCCATCGGCGGCTATCTGGTGATCCAGGGCGCGGTGTCGATCGGCGCCCTGGTGGCGGCGCTGGCGGCTTACAAGGATCTCAGCTCGCCTTGGAAAGAGCTGCTGGACTACTACAACCAGACCCAGGACATGTCGCTGCGCTGGGAGGTGATCGTCGAGCGCTTCGCCCCCGCCGGCATGCGCGACCAGGCCCAGTTCGACGGCCAGCCCGACGAGATTCCGCGCCTGACCGGCGATGTGGTGCTGGACCATGTCACCGTGCGCGACCCGGACGGCAACCCGGTGCTCGAGGATCTGAGCGCCACGCTGCCCGGTGGCGCCACCATCGGCATCCTGGCACCCAGCCAGGAGGATCGCCGCGCCTTTGCCGAGCTGCTGACCCGCGAGATCCTGCCGGCCTCGGGCGCGGTGCAGCTGGGCGAACACGAACTGGCCACGTTGCACCAGGGGGTGGTTGCCGCGCGCATCGGCTATGCCACCTCGCGGCCGCAGCTGTTCCAGGGCACCTTCGGCGACAACGTGATGATGCCGATCCGCCGCCGCCCGATGGGCGAGGGGCAGGACCCGACCTATGTGGCCGAGGCGCTGCGCGCCGGCAACAGCCCCGATCCGCTCGACGCCGACTGGTACGACCCCGCCGCCGCCGGGGTGGCCACGGCGGACGAGCTGCGCAGCTGGTGGCTGCAACTGATCGAAGGGATGGGGCCGGGCAACGCGCTGTTCCGGCGCGGCCTTGACCAGAGCTTTGACGCCGCCGCCCATCCGGCGCTGGCCGAGCGGCTGGTCGAGCTGCGCGACCGCATCGGGTTCGCGCTGTCCGAGGCGGGGCTGGCGCGCTATGTGCACGGGCTGGATCCCGCGCGCTACAACCCGGCGCTGCCGGTGGGGGAAAACCTGCTGTTTGCCACCCCGCGCCAGCCGATCACCCCAGAGCTGCTGGCCGGTCAAAGCGCCTTCCTCGGCCAGATCCGCGCGCTGGGGCTCGACACCGTGCTGGTGACGCTGGCGCGCGACGTGATCGAGATGCTGCGCCAGATCTTTGGGATGGACGGCACCGACCACCCGCTGTTCCGCAATCTGGGTCTGGATGCAGCAACCTACGAGGCGGCGGTGGAACTGGTGGAAAAAACCCGCCGGCCCGACGCCCCGCCGATCAGCGATGCCGAGCTGGGCACGCTGTTGACGGTGCCTTTCCGGATCTCGGCCGAACAGATCGGTCCGACCTTCCCCGAAGAGCTGAAGACCCGGATTCTGGATCTGCGGCAAAGCCATTCCTCGGAATTGCTTGATTGCCTCGGCGATCTGTTCGCGCCGCTGGAAGAGGACGGGTTTTCCTCGGGCCTCACGGTGCTGGAAAACGCGATTTTCGGCAAGCTGTCGCAGGATGCCGGTGGCCGGGCCGACGATATCCGCCGGCTGGTATCAGTGGCGCTGATCGAATCCGGCGCGCAGGAAGGCGTGGTGCAGCTGATCTACGACCTGCCGATCGCGCTGTCGGGGCAGAACCTGCCGGCGCTTTACGCCGAACCGCTGGCCTATAGCCGCGCCACCATCAAGCGGCCCGATATCCTGATCCTGGACGGGGCGCTGGCCAGCTACGGGGCCGAGACGCGGGCGGTGGTTCATGATAACCTGCGCAAACTGATGCCCGAGACGACGCTGATCTATCTCGGCGAGAAATTCGATGACGAAGGGATCTTCGATGTCCTTCTGGAACTGCAGCAGGGCCGCATCGTGAGCGAAGAGACCGCACCGGGCGGCGATGGCGACGGCGCCGGCAGCGCCGACCTGGCGCGCAAGCTGCGCGCGCTGGAACAGACCGAGCTGTTTTCGACGCTGAACCGCAAGCAGCTGCGGCTGCTGGCCTTCGGCGCCCGCTGGTACGAGGCGCAGAAAGGCGACGTGGTGTTCCTCAAGAACGACCCGCCCAGCGACGGCGCCTACCTGATCCTGGAGGGCGAGGCGGGGCTGTACCTGCCGAAAGACTCCGAGCCCGACCAGCTGATCGTGACCGCCGGACCGGGGCAATTGGTTGGCGAACTCGGCCTGATCCGCAACGAGCCGCGGGCGCTGAGCATGGTGGCGGAAAGCGAGCTGAAATGCCTGCGGATCGGCGCCAAGGAATTCCTTGCCGTGGTCGAAAACGACGCCGCGACCGCCTTCAAGATCCTGCAGGTCGTGGCCGGCTATGTCTCGAACTGATCCGGCGCGCTATCTGGTCGCCGGGGCGCCGCCCTCGAAGGCGTTGTCGCCGGTATAGCTGCAGGGATCTTCCTGCATCTCCAGATGCAGGCCGGTGCCGGTATAGGGATGTGCGCGGGCCAGCGCCTCGTCCACCTCGATGCCCAGGCCGGGCGCGCCCGACAGCGAGACAAAACCGTCCTCGACCCGGATGCTGCCGCCGATCAGCGCATCGTGGAACGGGGTTTCGATGGTTTCGGCGATCAGCAGGTTGGGGATCGAGGTGGCGAAGTGCAGGTTGGCCGCCCATTCCACCGGCCCGGCATAAAGATGCGGCGCCATCTGGACGTTGAAGCCTTCCGCCATGGCGGCGACCTTCTTCATCTCCCACAGGCCGCCGGCGCGGCCCAGTGCCGGCTGCAGGATCTCGGCCGCCCCGGCGCGCAGCAACGCGGCGAACTCGGCCTTGGTGGTCAGCCGTTCGCCGGTGGCGACGGGGATGTTCACGGCCTGGGCCACCCGCGCCATGGCATCCACATTGTCCGGCGGCACCGGTTCCTCGAACCAGAGCGGCTGATAGGGTTCCAACGCCTTGCCCAGCCGGATCGCGCCGGCGGTGCTGAACTGTCCGTGGGTGCCGAACAGCAGGTCGGCGCGGTCGCCCACCGCCTCGCGCACTGCCTTGCAGAACGCCACCGACAAGGTGATGTCGGACATCGCCGGCATATGGCCGCCGCGCTTGGTATAGGGGCCGGCGGGATCGAACTTGACCGCGGTATAGCCCCTGGCAACCAGCGCCGCGGCGCTTTCGGCGGCCAATTCGGGCGAGGTCCAGAAGGTCGACATGTCGTGCTGGGGCAGCGGATAGAGATAGGTGTAACAGCGGATGCGGTCGTTCATCCGCCCGCCCAGCAGCATATGCACCGGGCGGTCCCGGTCCTTGCCCAGGATGTCCCAGCAGGCGATTTCCAGCCCCGAAAAGGCGCCCATCACGGTCAGGTCGGGGCGCTGGGTGAAGCCGGCGGAATAGGCGCGGCGGAACATCATTTCGATATTCTCGGGCGTGTCGCCCTGCATGTGGCGCGCGAACACGTCCTTGATCACCGCCGTCATCGCTTCGGGTCCGACCGAGGCGGCATAACATTCGCCCCAGCCGGTGACGCCGGTATCGGTGGTCAGCTTGACCAGGATCCAGTACCGCCCGCCCCAGCCCGGCGCCGGCGGCGCGGTGACGATAACCTCGAGATCTTGCAGTTTCATCGCGCGTTCCTTGTGGGGCGGGGCGCCCCGGTTACCGGTCGAAGATGATCACATTGCGCTTGGCGGCGCCGCCCAGCGTGTCGGCAATCGCCTCGTTGATCTGATCCAGCCGCCAGCGGCCCGAAATCAGCTCGTCCAGCTTCAGCCGCCCCTGTTTGTAGAGGTCGATGATCCAGGGAATATCCCTTTTGATCACCATGTTGCCCATTTTCGAGCCGATAAAGCCCTGCCCGGCATCGGCCATGTTCAGCGGCGAAAAGGTGGTCAGCTGATCGCCATGAGGCATCCCGACCATGACGACATTGCCGCTGGGCGCCAGATAGCGTGGCGCCTGGTCATAGACCTGAGCCACCCCCACGGTGACCAGCACCGCATCGGCGCCGCGCCCCAGGATCGCCTTGACCTCGCGCCAGGGTTTTGCCGCCTTGGCCGAGACCGCGTCGGTCGCGCCGAACGCCTTGGCGATTTTCAGCTTCTCGTCCATCAGGTCCACCGCCACGATCCGCCGCGCCCCGGCGATCCGGGCGCCCTGGATCGCGTTCAGCCCGACGCCACCGGCGCCGATCACCACCACGTCCTGCCCGACCCGCAGATTGGCGGCCAGCACCGAGGCGCCGACCCCGGTGATCACACCACAGGAGATGACCGAGGCGACATCCTTGCCCAGATCGGCGGGAATCTTCACGATCTGGCTTTGATCGACCACCACCTTTTCGGCGAAGGCGCCGCAGGACATCGCCTGCAGCACCGCGCCGCCATCCTTGGTTTTCAGCGGTCCCATGGTGTTGTCGCGCGGGGTTTCGCAGGTGGACAGATGCCCGGAATAGCACGAGGGGCAATGGCCGCAGGACCGCACCAGGGTGACGCAAACGCTGTCACCCACGGCATATTCGGCGGCAACGCCGGTGCCGATCGCGGTGATGCGGCCGGCCGCCTCGTGGCCATAGACCGCGGGCAGATGGCCGCCAAAGCCGCCCTGCTGGTAGGAAATATCGGAATGGCAGATCGCCACCGCGTCGATCTCGACCTCGACCTGCCCGGCGGCGGGCGCGTCCAGCAGGACGTCTTCGATCACCAATGGCGCGTTAAACGCGTGGCACACGGCCGCTTTGATGCTTTGCATAGTCCCCTCCGCTCCCGATCCTGCCCTGCACGTTATTCGCTTGGCCCTGCATCGCAAGACGGAAAATTCCTACGCCGCACCTGCCGCTGCGTTCACCTGCCGCCGGTAGATCACCAGGGCAATGACCAACAGCAGCGCGGCCAGCAGGAACGGCGCGCCGGCAAACTGCACCGGCGCGGCGGGGGCGGTGAAGGCGGCAAAGACCGAGGTCATGACCATCGTCGACAGGATCACCGCCAGCGCGTTGACGCTGCTCAGCACGCCCTGCAATTCGCCCTGGGCGTCATCGGCCACCTGCCGCGACATGGTGCCTTGCAGCGCCGGGGTCACCACCGCGCCGATCGCGGCAAGCGGCGTCAGGATCAGCGCCACGGTGCCACTGGTGACCACTGCCAGCAAAAGGCAGGTGCCGATGTCGAAGAACAGGCCCTGCAGCACGGTCAGCCGTTCGCCCCAGTGGCGCATCAGGCTGCGGATCAGCACCGTCTGCACCAGCGCCGAGGTGATCCCGTACAGCGCCAGCGACAGGCCGATGATATCGGGGCTCCAGCCGAACCGCGCCTGGGTGAAATAGGCCCAGATCGCCGGATAGACGTACAGCGCCAGGTTATAGAGAAAGAACACCACCAGCAGCGGGCGGATTCCCGGCATCCGCGACAGGTGGCGGAAGGCGCCCAGCGGATTGGCGCGGGCCCAGGAAAAGGCCCGCGGGCGGCGCACGGTTTCGCGCAGCACGCAGGCGCCCAACAGCAGGTTCAGCGCCGATAGCGCGGCGGCGGCGTAGAATGGGGCGCGGGTGCCGTATTCGGCCAGCAGCCCGCCCATCAGCGGGCCCAGCACGAACCCGATGCCAAAACCGGCGCCGATCAGACCGAAATTCGCCGCCTTGTCCTCGGGCGCCGAGATGTCGGCCATAAAGGCGCTGGCCGTGGCATGGGTGGCGGCGGTGATGCCGCCGACGATGCGCGCGGCCAGCAACAGCCAGATCGACCCGGCCAGTGCCATCACCAGGTAATCCAGCGTCATGAAAAACAACGAGATCAGCAGCACCGGCCGCCGTCCGAACCGGTCTGACAGGCTGCCGACCAGCGGGCCGAAGCCGAATTGCATCACCGCGAAGACGGTTGACAGGATGCCGCCCCACAGCGCCGCGCCGGCCAGGGTGCCGCCGCGTACTTCGCGGATCAGGTCGGGCATGATCGGCATGATCAGCCCGATCCCCATCGCGTCCAGCACGACGGTGATCAGGATGAACAGGATCGGGAGCCGCAAGGCCGTGGCCCGTCAGGGCGGCGGGGCGGCGCAGGCGCGCGCCGCTTTGGCAAACCGCCGCGCCTCGGCCGGGG
>NZ_PGTB01000113.1 GCF_002786325.1 Pseudooceanicola lipolyticus
GCGCCGATGCCGCCGGCGTGCAGCTGCGGTTCGAGCCGCCGCCGAATGCGCCGATGGTGCGCGCCGGGCATGCCCGGCTGGAACAGGTGCTGGTGAACCTGCTGCACAATGCCATCGAGGCGGTGCCGCCGGGCCGTGGCGAGGTGGCGCTGACGCTCTGCTGCGAGGGGGGCGAGCTGACGCTGGTGGTGCGCGACAACGGCCCCGGCATCCCGGCCGAGGTGCTGCCGCGGGTGACCGAGCCGTTTTTCTCGACCAAGGTCGGCGGCGAGGGGCTGGGCCTGGGGCTGTCGATCTGTTTCGAGGTGGTGCAGCAATTCGGCGGCCGGCTGGATATCCGCTCGGGCCCCGACGGCGGCGCCGAAATCGCCGTGGTGCTGCCGCTGCTGGCCGAGAACGACATCCGCGAGGCCGCCGAATGAGCCCGCTGATCCACGTGGTCGAGGATGACCGGGACCATCGCCTGGCGCTGTGCGACCTGATCGAGGCCGCCGGCTATCGCGCCGAGGGTTTTGCCGAGGGCCGGGCCGCCTTGGCGGCGGCGACGCGGCCGGACCTGGTGCTGACCGATCTGCGAATGCCGGGAATGGACGGCCAGGCGCTGTTGCAGGCGGTGCGGGCGCGCGACCCGGACTGCCCGGTGATCCTTATTTCGGGCCACGGCGAATTAACCCAGGCGGTGCAGGCGATGCGCGCCGGGGCCGAGGATTTCCTGGAAAAACCCTATGACGGGATGCACCTGCTGACGGTGATCGAGCGCGGGCTGCGCACCCGCGCCACCCGCGACGAGCTGGGTCGGCTGCAGGACCGGATCGCCCGGCGTGACGAGGGCGGGTTGCTGGGGCAATCGGCGGCGATCACCGCGCTGCGGGCGCGTATCGCGGCGCTGGCCCCGACCGACCTGGACATCGTGGTGACCGGCGAAACCGGCACCGGCAAAGAGCTGATCGCCCGCGCGCTGCACCGGGCCAGCGCCCGCGCCGCTGGCCCCTTCGTGGCGGTGAATTGCGCGGCGCTGCCCGAAAGCCTGTTCGAGATCGAGATCTTCGGCCATGTCGCCGGTGCCTTTCCCGGCGCCCAGGACAAGCCCGGCAAGCTGGAGGCGGCCTCGGGCGGGACGCTGATGCTGGACGAGGTCGAGGCGATGCCCGAGGCGATCCAGCCCAAGCTGCTGCGCGCGCTGCAGGAACGCATGGTCGAGCGGCTGGGCGAAAACCAGCTGCGGCCGCTGGACCTGCGCATCATCGCCACCTCGAAAACCGATCTGCGGCCGCGCACGCTGGATGGCAGTTTCCGCGCCGACCTGTTCTATCGCCTGGCCGGGGCCGAGATCACGGTCGAGCCGCTGCGCGCCCTGGGCGAAGATATCGTGCTGCTGTTCAGCCATTATGCTGGCCTGGCGGCGGCGCGCTATGGCCGCGAGATGCCGGTGGTGGATTATGGCCTGAAACAGCGCCTGCTGCGTCGCCCCTGGCCTGGCAATGTGCGCGAACTCAAGGCGCTGGCCGAACGCTTTACCCTGGGGCTGGATATTCCCGAGGGCACCGACCGGCCGCTGGCCGCCCCCGAAAGCCTGGCCGACCGGGTGGCCGCCTTCGAGGCGCGCGAGATCCGGCTGGCGCTGGAACATTGCCGCGGCAATACCGAACGTGCGGCCAAGGCATTGGGCATGGCGCGGCGCACCCTGAACGACAAGATCAGCCGGTACGGTATCCGGGTCTGAGCTGCGGTAAAGTCGGGCCGGCGGTGCGTGCCGGCCCGGACCACGATGTTCCGACCATCGCTCAGGTCGGCAGCGCCTCGGCCGCGAAACCCTCGGCAAAGCCCTCTGTCGGCGGGATAGGCGTGATCACGTCGATCAGCACACCGTTGGGATCGCGGAAGATCGCGTGGCGCTGGCCGAAGGGCTCGTCGCGCAGCGACTTGACCACCGGCACGCCTTGGGCACGCAGGCGGGCATCTTCGGCATCGACATCTTCGACCTCGAAATTCAGGATCAGCCCGCGGGTTTCCCCGCGCCCGCCCTCGGGGATGGTGTGGTGGTCATAGCGCAGGATCGCGAGGTTCACGGCGGCGTCCTGCCGTTGTTGCAGATGCACGTACCAATCGCTTTCGAACAGGGCGCGAAAGCCGAAATGTTGCCGGTAGAATGCGCTGGTCCCTGCGACATCGGCCACCTGGAGCACCGGGTAATATTGCGTCGTCTTCATTGCAGCACCTCTGTGTTGATGTTACATACAGGCTGTATGTAACATTCGATTCAGAAACATGCAAGGTGTATGTAAGTGAGCCCGAACACAGATCCTGCCGCGCAATCCGCCCGGCGTCGGACCCAGACAGAACGCAGCAACGCCATGCGGGCGCAATTGATCGACGCGGCGCGCGACCTGTTCGTGACCGAAGGCTATGCCGCGACCAGCACGCCGATGATCGTCACCGCGGCGGGGGTGACGCGCGGCGCGCTGTATCACCACTTTGCCGACAAGACCGACCTGTTCCGCGCGGTCTGCATCCGCGAGGCGGAGGCGGTCGGCCAGGCCATCGAAGCGGCCACGCAAGACGTGCCCGAGGCGGTTCAGGCGATCAAGCTGGGGGCAGTGGCCTATTTCGACGCCATGAGCGTTCCGGGGCGGTCGCGTCTGCTGTTGCTGGACCTGCCCGCGGTGCTGGGGCACGCGGCGGCGGCGGATCCGGATCTGGCGGATGGCCAGGCGCAGCTGCGCGACGGCCTTGCGCAGGCGTTCCCGCAGGCCGCGCCGGGCGAACTCGACGCGATGACCGACATTCTGTCGGCGGCCTTCGACCGCACGGCGCTGGCCATTGCCCAGGGCGGCGACAAGGACAGCTATATCACCGCGATGCTGACGCTGCTGGAGCGGTCGATCGCGGGCTGAGGCGCGCGGCCGGCATACCGCGCCGGGCCTAGCTGTCGGTTGCGCCCGGATGGGTCACGATGTGGAACCCCTCCGCGGGCGTGGGCGCCACAAAATGCTGGCTGAACTGCTGGAACTGCGCTTCGGTCACCGCGAAGGGATGTGCGCCGCTGGCATTGCGCCGCTGCAACCGGGCCAGGCAATCGGCATCGGAAACGTCGAGGAAATGCAGCGCATGGGAGGCGGTGGTCTGATCCAGAAGGCCGCGCATCCAGCGCCGCGACTCGACCGTGTTGGCCTGGAAATCCAGCACCACCGAAAGCCCGGCCTTCAGCAGGGAAATGATATGCGGGCCCATAGCCTGCCGCAGCTTGGCCGTGCAGCGCCGGTAGTCGGGCAGGGTGGACAACTGGTCGGCATAAAGCGCATGCAGCCAATCGTCTTCGACCAGAATCACCGTGCCCTCGACCCGGCCGAGTTCGGCCGCCAGCGTGGATTTTCCCGAGGCGATCTTGCCGCAGAGCATGTGCAGCGTGGGGGGGTGCCCTGTCATCATCCTATCCATTTCCGGCGCTCGGCCTTCTCATCAGGTTGGCGGCGGCTGGAGGGTTCGGTACAGCCCGGCCAGCAACAGCGCCGCCGCAAGGGTACAGGCCAGCGTGCGGACGCTGTTCCAGAAGGTCCAGCGCGGCAGGTAGGTGCCGACCCAATAGTCCTGCGTGGCCGCTTGCGACGGATCCATATCGGCCAGCGCCGTGTTCATTGGCACGTTGAAAACAACCGTAACGCCGAAACTGCCCAACAGATAGACGAGACCTGCCAACAGGATCAACAGGTTACCGGGCGCGGTAAGCCGGGTTACAGAATAACCGACGAGGATCGCCGAGATCGCGGCCATGCCCAGGAACAGGGTCATGAACACCCAGCGAAACACTTCGCGGTTGATGGCCTGCATCGCCTCGGCGCCGCCGGTCCCGGTGGTCAGCGCCAGCGACCGCATGATGAAGTCCGAAAAGGCGAGGAAGACACCACCCACCAGCGCATAAGCCAGAACGGAGAGGTGCAGTAGGAATGTGAAAAACGGGGACATAACAGGGCACTCCGGGCGGGCGGGTTAGCGGACGGCGATGCGGCGGCTATGGGTCGCGGGTGCGGCCAGGCCCAGCCGGTGGCGAAAGGCGATCAGGCAAAGTACCCCGAGGGCCAGTTCGACAACCAGCGCGGTGAGAATGCTGGCATTGGGCATGCCATCCGTGATCAGGCCCACCAGCCGCCCGGCGGGGAAGGCGAGAGAGACGATCAGCGCCGCCGCGATGGCCGCCTGGCGCAGCGCGCTGCGGAGAATCCCGGCCAGCATCAGCGCCCCAAGCGCGGCAAGCCCCGCCGCCGGCGCGCGCAGCTCGCTCAGAAGATTGACGTCATCGCCCAGAGCGATGCCGGAGCCGGCATAAAAGCTCTGCGGCACAAACAGGATCACTGCGCCGATGCCAAGCGCGGTGACACCGGACAGGAAGAGGGTGAAGCCTTGAAATCGGGTGAGAGGCATCGCGGTTCCTTTCGGTAGCGGGAGAGCGGGCCTTAGGCCGCCGCCGGCCATTTGCCGGCGCGGGCGGCGGTGCTGGCGAAATCCGAGAAATCGCGCGGCGCGCGGCCCAGTGCCCGCTGGACTCCGTCACCCAGATGCGCATTGCGCCCGTCCAGGGTTTCGCGGGCGATGGCGGTGAAGACATCGGCGACGAAATCGCCACCCGCCCGGGCGATATTGGCGTGGAAATCCTCGAACGAGATCGGGATATGGCGGATCGGGCGGCCGGTGGCGGCAGCAAGATCCGCCGCCATCTGGGCGAAGGTCATCAGCCGCGGCCCGGTCACCTCGTAGAGTTCGCCCCTGTGGCCCTCGCCGGTGAGGGCCTCGACCACGACATCGGCAATGTCGTCCACGTCGATGATCGGTTCGCTTATGTCGCCACCGGGCATCGGCAAAACGCCGGACAGGATCGGGTCGCGCAGATAGCCTTCGCTGAAATTTTGCGCGAACCAGGCCGCGCGCACGATGGTGAAATCCACGCCAGAGTCGCGGACCACGGCCTCGCCGAGGCGGGCGTGATGTTCGCCGCGCCCCGACAGCAGCACGAGATGGCCGACCCCCGCCGCCTTTGCCGTCTCGCAGAGCGAGTCCAGCTTGTCGACGGCACCGGGGAAGGCGAGATCGGGGAAATAGGTGACATAGGCGGCGCGCACGCCCTCGAAGGCGGCGGCCCAGGTGTCGGGCGCGTCCCAGTCGAAGGGTCGGTTGGCACGGCGGGTTCCGCGCCGGACCGGAACGCCGGCGGCCTCCAGCCGGGCGGCAACGCGGCTGCCGGTCTTGCCGGTGGCGCCGATGACGAGAATGGGGTTGGTCTGCATGGCTCACGCTCCTTGGCTCTGGGGTGTGTCCAAGGAATAGCTGCGCCGGCCCGCGCCGGTCTTAACCGATGCCGCCAGGGTTTTGACCGCGCCGGCCAAGGCCGCCCTCACTGCGCCGCGCGCGCCCTGCGATAGCTGGCCGGGGTCTGCCCGACCCAGCGTTTGAAGGCGCGGGTGAACGAGCTCTGCTCGGAAAACCCGGTTAGAAAGGCAATTTCCGCCAGCGAGTGGCGATTGTCCCGCAGCAGCCCCTTGGCCAGTTCGCGGCGGGTGTCCTCGGTGATGGCCTGGAAACTCACCCCGTGTTCGGAGAGGCGGCGGTGGAAAGAACGCGCGCTCAGACCCAGACCGCGGGCGATGTCGGACATTTTCGGAACGCCTTCGCTGAGCGCCTGGGCGATCGCGCCTCTGGCCTGCTCGACCAGCGAGCGGTCGCCGACCTGGGAGAGTTCGACATCCAGCTGCGACACCAGATAGCGGGAGATCCCCTCGTCTCCCAGGATATTGGGCCGGGCCAGCGCCGTGTCCGACAGCAGCAGCGCGTCGAGATCCGCGCCAAACCGCACTGGGCAGCCGAACCAGTCTTCGTGAATCGAGGCCGTTTTCGGAGCCGGATGGCGGATCTGCACCTCCAGCGGTGCAAACGGCTCGGCGCAGACCTGGCGGGCCAGCGACACCCCGCTGGCAAGCGTCGCCTCGTTCGACAGCCGCAGGCCCAGCCGCCGCGCGCCATCGCGGTGCAGGATGAACAGCGTGCCGCGCGGATCGGGGCGCAACTCGTATTCCACCACGCTGGTCCACAGCCGGGCATAGCGTTCGACGCGGGAAAACGAACCTTGCAGCGTCAGCGCCGCCTTCCAGGCCAGCCCCAGCGCGCCATATTCGTCGCAACGCATCGAGGCGCCGACATGGATCGGCAGATCGGTCACGTCGGTCTGCGCGGCGATCCGTTCCAGCATGTCGTAATAGGTTGCCGCGGGGATCATGTGTTTGGGATCCCAGGCGCCCTCGGGATCGATCCCGACGCTGGTCAGCAAGGCCGGCGCATCGACGGCCTGTCCCGCCGCAGCCGCCATTTTCCGTGCAAACAAAGACGTCACATAGCCCATGCCGGCAGTTTAGGCAGGACGCCGCCCGGCGCCAATCCTATCGAACCGCCGCGATGCGGACTTGGTCAGGCTGGTGCGGGATTTGATTTTGCACGCCTTCTGCATTGGCGCGCCACGGGTGGTTTTTCCTGCTAGACTGCGGGAACTCGCGAGAGGGAGGAGATCATGGGAAAGACCAAGAACGGAACCGGCACGGTGACCCCGGCGTTTGCGATGACCTCGATCGACGACCAGCTGGACGATGTCCGGCTGCAGATCGACACCACCTTGCCAGCCGCCGCAGCCTTCGAGATCGTCAAGATCCTGTCCGGGGCGCATCTGGACCGGATGCAGGACCGGGTGCCGCGGCAAGTGAGCGGCTAGGGCGGCGCCAGCCGCCCGCGAAGGCCCGGCGCCGCGATCTTGGCGGTATCCCCGGCCGCGCTCAGATGTCGAGCGTGTTGTCTTTCTCCCAGCGGGAGAAATGCGACACGAAGGAATTCCATTCCTGCTGTTTCAGCTTGACGTAGGAGGCTGCAAACCCGTCCCCCAGCATGGCTTTCAGATCGGTGTCGGCATCGAAGGCCCGGATCGCGTCCAGCAGGTTCAGCGGCAATTTCGGGGCATCCGTGATCGTATGGCCTACGGCATACATGTCGATATCCGAGCGCGGGCCGGGATCGGCCTGGCTGCGCAGGCCGGACAGGCCGGCGGCGATGATCACCGCCTGCAGCAGATAGGGGTTGGCGGCACCATCGGGCAGCCGCAATTCGAACCGGCCGGGGCCGGGCACGCGCACCATGTGGGTGCGGTTGTTGCCGGTCCAGGTCAGGGTGTTCGGCGCCCAGGTTGCGCCGGAAAGGGTGCGCGGCGCATTGATCCGCTTGTAGCTGTTGACGGTCGGGTTGGTGATCGCGGCCAGCGCCTCGCCATGCTGCATGATCCCGCCGAGGAACTGCGCCCCCTGTTCAGACAGCCCCACCTCGCCGGTCTGGCCCGAGCCGGTGCCGGCAAAGGCATTGGTGGTCCCGTCCAGATCCCAGACCGAGATATGCGCGTGACAGCCATTGCCGGTCAGCCCTTCGATGGGCTTGGGCATGAAGGTGGCGCGCAGCCCGTGTTTTTCGGCGACGGATTTCACCATGAACTTGAAAAAGCTGTGGCGGTCGGCGGTCACCAGCGCATCGTCAAAGCCCCAGTTCATTTCGAACTGGCCGTTGGCGTCTTCGTGGTCGTTCTGGTAGGGGCCCCAGCCCAGTTCCAACATATAGTCGCAGATCTCGGCAATCACGTCGTAGCGCCGCATCACCGCCTGCTGGTCATAGCAGGGCTTTTCCGCGGTGTCGTAGGCGTCGGAAATCTGGTCGCCCTCGGGGGTCAGCAGGAAGAATTCCGCCTCGACCCCGGTTTTCACCCGCAGCCCGGCTTTTGCCGCCTCGGCCACCAGTTTGCGCAGCACGTTGCGCGGCGCCTGTTCGACTTCGGCCCCTTCCATCACGCAATCGGCCGCCACCCAGGCGACCTCGGGCTTCCAGGGCAGCTGGATCACCGCTGCGGGATCCGGCACGGCCAGCATGTCGGGATGCGCCGGGGTCAGGTCAAGCCAGGTGGCGAAGCCGGCAAACCCGGCACCCTCCGCCTGCATTTCCGCGATCGCCTGCGCCGGCACCAGCTTGGCCCGCTGGCCTCCGAAGAGGTCGGTATAGGAGATCATGAAATATTTGACGCCCTTTTCCCGGGCAAATTCCGCCAGATCGGCCATTCCTAAGTCCTTTCTATCCCTGTCATCCGGGGGTCCGTGCCGCCGATTTGTTTTTGTGGTTCAAAAGCCGCTTTTGCCCGGCCACCAATTGGTCCCGGCCAAAGGCACCTGGGCCATGGCCGCGGCTTCCATGGTCAGCGCGCACAGGTCTTCGGGTTCCAGGTTGTGCACGTGGCTTTTGCCGCAGGCGCGGGCCAGCGTCTGGCATTCCAGCGTCATCACGTTCAGGTAGTTGCGCAGCCGGCGGCCGGCGGCAACCGGGTCAAGCCGCTGCATCAACGCGGGATCCTGGGTGGTGATGCCGGCCGGATCGCGGCCTTCGTGCCAGTCGTCATAGGCGCCGGCGGTGGTTCCCAGCTCGGCGTATTCGGCTTCCCATTTGGGATCGTTGTCACCCAGGGCGATCAGCGCCGCGGTGCCGATGGCCACCGCGTCGGCCCCCAGCGCCAGCGCCTTGGCGACGTCGGCGCCGGTGCGGATGCCGCCCGAGACCACCAGCTGCACCTCGCGGTGCATGCCCAGATCCTGCAGCGCCTGCACCGCGGGCCGAATGCAGGCCAGGGTCGGCTGGCCGACATTCTCGATGAACACGTCCTGGGTGGCGGCGGTGCCGCCCTGCATGCCATCCAGCACCACCACGTCGGCCCCGGCCTTGACCGCCAGGGCGGTGTCGTAATAGGGCCGCGCGCCGCCGACCTTGATATAGATCGGCTTTTCCCAATTGGTGATTTCGCGCAATTCGAGGATCTTGATTTCCAGGTCGTCGGGCCCGGTCCAGTCCGGGTGGCGGCAGGCCGAGCGCTGGTCGATGCCGACCGGCAGGTCGCGCATGCCGGCCACCCGTTCGGTGATCTTCTGGCCCAGCAGCATGCCGCCGCCGCCGGGTTTGGCGCCCTGGCCAACCACCACCTCGATCGCGTCGGCGCGGCGCAGGTCATCGGGGTTCATGCCATAGCGGCTGGGCAGGTATTGGTAGACCAGTTTCTCGGAATGGCCGCGCTCTTCCTCGGTCATGCCGCCATCGCCGGTGGTGGTCGAGGTGCCGGCCATGGTGGCGCCACGGCCCAGGGCCTCCTTGGCGTGGCCCGACAGCGCCCCGAAGGACATGCCGGCGATGGTGATCGGGATCTTCAGCTCGATCGGTTTCTTGGCAAAGCGGGTGCCCAGCGTCACGCTGGTCTCGCATTTCTCGCGATAGCCTTCCAGCGGATAGCGCGAGATCGAGGCGCCCAGGAACAGCAGGTCGTCGAAATGCGGCACGCGGCGTTTCGCGCCGCCGCCGCGGATGTCGTAGATGCCGGTGGCGGCGGCGCGGCGGATCTCGGAATTCACCTCTCTGGAAAAGGTCCAGGACTGGCGCGGTTCGGTTTGGGGGGTCTTGTCCATCATCCGTTCCTCAATACGCGTCGGCGTGATCGATGTTGAAGTTGTAAAGCTTGCGGGCCGAGCCATAGCGCTTGAACTCTTCCGGTCTGGCATCGGCCCCGGCGCGCGCCAGCAGGTCGGCCAGCAGGTCAAGATGTTCCTGCCGCATGTCCTTTTCGATGCAATCCGCGCCCAGCGACTTGACCGCGCCGCGCACGAACAGCCGCGCCTCGTAGAGGCTGTCGCCAAGCGCATCGCCGGCATCGCCCAGCACGACCAGGTTGCCTTTCTGCGCCATGAAGGCGGACATGTGGCCGATATTGCCATGCACCACGATGTCGATGCCCTTCATCGAGATGCCACAGCGCGACGAGGCATTGCCCTTGATGTTCAGCAGACCGCCGCGGCCGGTGGCGCCGGCATATTGGCTGGCATCGCCATCGACGGTGACCGCGCCGGACATCATGTTCTCGGCCACGCCCGGCCCGACCGAACCTTCGACATGGATGGTCGCTGCCTTGTTCATGCCGGCGCAGTAATAGCCGGTGGAGCCCTTGACGGTGACGGCGACCGGCCCGTCCAGACCCACCGCGATGGCATGCGATCCGCGGGGGTTCTTGATCACATAGGCCTCGTTGGCCTGGGCCCGTGCGGCAGATTGCAGGGTCAGGTTGACCTCGCGCAGGTCGGTTTTCAGCATATCCAGAACGGGCATGTCTTAGCGCTCCCAGAAATAGACGGTGGCGGGCTCGGGTTCCCAGATACGGGCGGTGTCGATGCCGGGCAGGTTGGCAAAGGCGCGGTATTCGCTGCCGAAGGCGACATAGTCGTCGGTTTCGGCCATCACCGCGGGCTTGCAGGCGATCGGGTCGCGGACCACGCCGAACCCGTCCCGTGTGCCGGTGACGAAGGTGAAGAACCCGTCCAGATCCTTCAGCGTGCCTTCCAGCGCCTCCCCCAGCGAAGCACCCTCGGCAATCCGCGACGAGATATAGGCGGCGCCGACCTCGGTGTCGTTTTCGGTTTTGGTATAGACGCCCTTTTTGGCCAGCTTGCGCCGCATGTCGTTGTGGTTGGACAGCGAGCCGTTATGTACCAGGCATTGATCGCCCGCAGTCGAGAAGGGATGCGCCCCCAGCGTGGTGACCGCGGATTCGGTGGCCATCCGGGTATGGCCGATGCCGTGGCTGCCGCCCATCCCGCGAATGCCGAAGCGTTCGGCGACGTCTTTCGGCAGGCCGACCTCCTTGAAGATCTCCATGCTGGTGCCGACGCTCATGATCCTGAGCCCGCGCGCTTCGAGCTCGGCGACGGCGGCTGCCTCATGCTCGGCCGGCAGGGCCAGCACGGCATGGGTGCTGAGCACGCGCATCGACACCTCGGCGCCAAGCGCCGCGGCCAGGGCCGTGTCGAGCCCGGCAAAGTCCTGATCGGGCGTGTCCGATTGCACCGTGATCTTCAGGCCGCCGGTCTCGGACCCATAGATCGCGATCCCGGCGCTGTCGGGTCCGCGATCGGTCATGGTGATAAGCATGTCGGTCAGCAAATCGCCAAGCCTGGGGCGCAGTTCATCCTTTTTCAGGAAAAGGCCAACAATGCCGCACATAGATCCTCCGTAAGACTTTCAAGAGAGCAGTAACCTGTGTTGCCGCTGTGCTTACAAAGAAAGTTTTATTCGCACTAGGAAAAATTGCACGCGCCAGAACTTTGCCGCCGACAGGTCGGCATTTGATGAAATCTTGAGCGTTTTTGCCACCCCGCACCGGGGTCGGGCGGTTATCTCTGCTGTGGATAGGTGATGATCGAGAGATATCGGATCGGCAATTCTTCGAGGATTTCCGGCCCATGCGGCGCATCGGAATCAAACAGCAGCGAATCGCCGGCCTCCATCAGGAACTGCTTGTCGCCATGGCGGTATCGCATCACCCCGTCCAGCATATAGAGCAGTTCGATCCCCTCGTGCTGGAAGGTCGGGAACCGGTCGCTCTCGCTGTCCAGCGTGATCATATAGGGTTCGACCACGACGCCGGAATTGTTGGAGCCGATATGGCCCAGCAGGTGGTATTGATGGCCGGCGCGGGTGCCGGCGCGCTCGATTTCGACGCCCTGGCCGGCCTTGACATGCATGCAGCCGCGTTCTTCCTCATAGCCGGAAAACAGCTGCACCAGCGGCACGCGCAGCGCATGGGCCAGCAGTGAAATCGTGGTCAGCGAGGGCGAGATCACCCCGTTTTCGATCTTGGACAACATGCCGACCGACAGGCCGGTCTGTTTCGCCAGATCGGCCCCGGTCATCCTCTGACGCTTGCGCAGATCGCGGACCTGGCGGCCGATCGCGACCTCCAGGTTCTTTTCCCGTGCCTCGCGAATGGCGTGCGGGTTCTGGCGCAGCGTCTTGGTCTCACTCTTCAAGGGCAGGTATCCGTATGTGCTGTCCGGGTTTCGCCATCGCTCCCGGCCCCGGCCACCGGGGCGGTTCAGGCGGCTGTGACGCCAAGCTATGCAGTCTGGCCGGGAGTTTCCAGCAATGTCTGATCGCCGGGCCGGGGGCGCCGCAGGCTCTGCGCTGCCTCAGCCCATCCGTTCGGAACAGTAGGATCCGGGCGAGGCGGGGAAGACCACGGTCTTGTTGCCATTGAGGAAGACCCGGCGATGGGCATGGGCATGGATGGCGCGGGCCAGCACCTGCGCCTCGACATCGCGGCCCAGGCTGACATAGTCCTCGGCGCTTTGGGCATGGGTGATCCGCACCGTGTCCTGTTCGATGATCGGGCCCTCGTCCAGGTCGGCGGTCACGTAATGCGACGTCGCCCCGATCAGTTTCACCCCGCGCTCGAACGCCTGTTTATAGGGGTTGGCACCCTTGAAACTGGGCAGGAAGGAGTGGTGGATATTGATGATCCGGCCGGACATCTTGCGGCACATTTCATCCGACAGGATCTGCATATAGCGGGCCAGCACCACCAGTTCGGCGCCGGAGTCTTCGACCACCTGCATCAGCTGGGCCTCGGCCTGGGGTTTGTTCTGGCGGGTGACCTTGATGTAGTGGAACGGGATGTCGTGGTTCACCACCAGTTTCTGATAGTCCATGTGGTTGGAAATCACCGCGACGATCTCGATCGGCAGCGCGCCGATGCGGCACCGGTACAGCAGGTCGTTCAGGCAATGGCCGAAACGGCTGACCATCACCACCACCTTCATTTTCCGGGCCTCGTCATGAAAGGCGAACTCCATGTCGAAGGGCGCCGCAACCGCGGCGAAATCGGACTGCAGGTCGCTCAGGGTCCGGCCCTGTTCCGAGGCAAAGCTGATACGGGTGAAAAACCGGCCGCTTTCCAGATCGTCGAACTGGCTGCTGTCGGTGATGTTGCAGCCATTCTCGGCCAGGAAGGTGGAAATGGCGGCAACGATGCCGCGGGTGGAGGAACAGGTTACGGTGAGCGTGAATTTCTGCATCTCGTGTCCATCTTCTTGCAAGTGTGAATAGGCGGCCCGGCGGCCTCAGCCCGGGCTGACGGTCTGTTGTTCCGCGGCACTTGTGATCGCGTGCCAGAGCGACCGCGCCGCCGAGCGCATTCCCCAGATCGCCAGATGGTCCGGCGCGCGCCGGAGCAGGAACACGGATTGATGGTCCAGCCCGGTGCGCAGGGCGGTGCCCGGTTGCAGCTGCTCGGGGTCGATATTGACCAGCTTTTCCAGCAGGCGCCGCAGGGCATCGGCCTGTGAAGCGGCGGCAAGTTCGGAACAGACCCAGCCATCGGTCTGTTCCGTGACGCTGCAACCCGGCGCTGCAGCGGCAAGGTCGGCGGCGAAATCCGCCGTGGCGCGGCCGGCGGCCTCGATCATCCACTGGCCCGGCGCGGTCCAGAAGGCGGCGATCCCGTCACCCGCCTGCCAGCCGGCG
>NZ_PGTB01000114.1 GCF_002786325.1 Pseudooceanicola lipolyticus
CGACAACCCGCGCCTGCGCCCGACCCTGGACCAGCCCCGCCTCGCCGCCGCCGCCGAGGCGCTGAAAAGCCACCTCGCCACGCTCGACACCGCCGACCGCCGTCGCGCCCTGGCACTCGACATCCTGGGCGCGCTGGCCTTCTCACTGCTGCTGACCGCCGCCTTGGTGATCACCCTGCTGGCCTGGCGCGGCTTTCTCTGACCGGCGCCAAAATCGCCCGGCGCAAGGCCACAACACCGGCGCTGGCGAGAAATTCGGACAGGGATTTGGGTGGGAACTGGAACCAAAGCGCGGCCGATGTGCTGGCGATCCCGCGAGGACTCGAACCCCGAACCTGCCGATTAGAAGTCGGCTGCTCTATCCAGTTGAGCTACGGGACCGCCGAAGCGCCCGGGCACGGGCGCTGGCTTTGCCCATACAGAAGCGCCCGGTGCTGGGCAAGATGCGGCGGGGCGGCGGCGCCCCGCAATACCGGGCCTGTGCAAAAATGCGGTCAGTGGGTCCAGGCGCCGCGCCGGTTGGTGGCAAAATTCTCGCCATAGCCGCCGGGGCGGATATTGACCTTGCGGGCCTTGGGTTCCAGCACCTGGGCATCGATGCCCTTGTCCTGGGCATATTCCAGCGCCGCCTCCTTGGTCGGGAACCGCAGGCGCACCTGGCTCTGCATGTCCCCGGACGAGGTCCAGCCCATCAGCGGGTCGACCGAGCGCGCGCTTTGCGGCGCGAATTCCAGTACCCAGTCCTGGGTTTTGGCGGTGCCCGACTGCATGGCGGTCTTGGCGGGCTTGTAGATGCGGGCGCGCATGGGCAGTCTCTCCAACCGGCGAACGTCATGTCTTTATGCGCAACTGGGTGCGGCGGGGCAAGGCGCAATTCCGCAATCTGTCAGCAGCCTGCGCGGCACCTCTTGAACCGGAACAAAAAGTGACCAAACTCTGGCTGGAAAGGAATCTCCATGCCCTATGCCCATTCCGACAAGACCCTGCCGCTGATGGCCGCCCCGGCGCCCGACGTGAAGACCCGGGAAAAGCTGGAGGGCGGGCGCAGATTCGTCATGCAGACCGAGTTCCAGCCGGCGGGCGACCAGCCCACCGCGATTGCCGAACTGGCCCAGGGCGTGCGCGAGGGCGAACAGAACCAGGTGCTGCTGGGCGCCACCGGCACCGGCAAGACCTATACCATGGCGAAGGTCATCGAAGAGACCCAGCGCCCGGCGATCATCCTGGCCCCGAACAAGACATTGGCGGCGCAGCTTTACGGCGAGTTCAAGGGCTTCTTCCCCGAGAACTCGGTGGAATATTTCGTGTCCTTCTACGACTATTACCAGCCCGAGGCCTATGTGCCGCGCTCGGACACCTATATCGAGAAGGAAAGCCAGATCAACGAACAGATCGACCGCATGCGCCACTCGGCCACGCGGGCGCTGCTGGAACGCGATGACGTGATCATCGTCGCCTCGGTCTCCTGCATCTACGGCATCGGCTCGGTCGAGACCTATGGCGCAATGACCCAGGATCTGAAGGTGGGCGGCCTCTATGACCAGCGCGAGGTGATGGCCGACCTGGTGGCGCAGCAATACCGCCGCAACGACCAGGCCTTTCAGCGCGGCAGTTTCCGGGTGCGCGGCGATTCCCTGGAGATCTTTCCCGCCCACCTGGAAGACCGCGCCTGGAAACTGTCCTTCTTCGGCGAGGAACTGGAAAGCATCACCGAGTTCGACCCGCTGACCGGCGAAAAGACGGGCGCGATGGACCGCATCCGGGTCTATGCCAACAGCCACTATGTCACCCCCAAGCCGACGATGCAGCAGGCGATCATCAACATCCGCAAGGAACTGCGCCAGCGGCTGGACCAGCTGGTGGGCGAGGGCAAGCTGCTGGAGGCGCAGCGGCTGGAACAGCGCACCAATTTCGATCTCGAGATGCTGGAGGCCACCGGCGTCTGCAACGGGATCGAGAATTATTCCCGCTATCTGACCGGCCGCGCCCCCGGCGAGCCGCCCCCCACCCTGTTCGAGTTCATCCCCGACAACGCCATCGTCTTCGCCGATGAAAGCCACGTGAGCGTTCCGCAGATCGGCGGCATGTATCGCGGCGACTACCGGCGCAAGTTCACCCTGGCCGAGCACGGCTTCCGCCTGCCCTCCTGCATGGACAACCGCCCGCTGAAGTTCGAGGAATGGGATGCGATGCGGCCGCAATCGGTGTTCGTCTCCGCCACCCCCGCAGCGTGGGAGCTGGAACAGGCTGGCGGCGTCTTTACCGAACAGGTGATCCGCCCCACCGGGCTGCTGGATCCGGTGGTCGAGATCCGCCCGGTCGAGATGCAGGTCGACGACCTGCTGGACGAGGTGCGCAAGGTCACCGCCCAGGGCTTCCGCACGCTGGTCACGACGCTGACCAAGCGGATGGCCGAGGACCTTACCGAGTACCTGCATGAGCAGGGCATCAAGGTGCGTTACATGCATTCCGATATCGACACGCTGGAGCGTATCGAGATCCTGCGCGATCTGCGCCTGGGCGCCTTCGATGTGCTGGTCGGCATCAACCTGCTGCGCGAGGGACTGGATATTCCCGAATGCGGGCTGGTGGCGATCCTGGATGCCGACAAGGAGGGCTTCCTGCGCTCGGAAACCTCGCTGATCCAGACCATCGGCCGCGCCGCGCGCAACGCCGAGGGCCGGGTGATCATGTATGCCGATCGCATCACCGGCTCGATGGAGCGCGCCCTGGGCGAAACCGACCGCCGACGCGCCAAACAGATCGCCTATAACGAGGCGCATGGCATCACGCCGGCGACGGTGAAGAAGAATGTCGATGACATCCTCGCCGGGCTCTACCAGGGCGATGTCGACATGAACCGGGTCACCGCCAAGATCAACCCGGCGCTGCAGGGCGGCAACCTGCAGACGGTGCTGGAGGGGCTGCGGACCGACATGCGCAAGGCGGCGGAGAACCTGGAATTCGAAGAGGCCGCCCGCCTGCGCGACGAGATCAAGCGGCTGGAAGCGGTCGACCTCGCCGTGCATGACGACCCGCTGGCGCGCCAGTCGGCGGTCGACGCCGCCGCCGAGGCGGCGGTGAAAAGCAAGGGGCGCAGCACTGCAGGGCGGCCGGGGCAGCACGGCGGCAATGTGAAACGGCGCAAACGCTGACGAAGGCAGAGAGCCGGTTGAACAGAACCGCAGTTCCCGCCCGGCGCCTTTGCCGCGCCGTTGGAGAATGCAGGACCGGGAGGGGCAGGTGCGGCCCCCGACCACCTGGCCCAGGCGCTCAGGACTGCCCGACGCGGCGGGTCAGCGCTGCGGGCGCAGCCACAGCTGCGCCCGGTACAGCGCCCGCTTGATCTCGCGCGACAGGCGGCCACCGGAGGGCCGCGCCTGGATCGTCGAACCGCCGATCTGCGCCGCGACCTCGCGATTGCCGTTGGGCAGGATCGTGTGCACCGGCTGGCCGGTGACCCAGTGCATCTGCAACAGCGTATCGACCGGGCGGTCGATCGCCGCGGTTGCCGCCAGCAGCCGCGCCGCCGCATCGCGCCCGACCACCTGGCAGATACATTGCAGGCCGATGACCCGCGGCAGCAGCAGCCGCATCTCGGCATCGCGGGCCAGCACCCGGCCCGCACGCTCGCGGTCCTTCACCGGCAGGCGGATATACATGTCCGGCCGGCCATGCGCCGCCACCAGCGCCAGCGCCCGCGCCAGCCCGTCGGGCGACACCGCCAGGTCGTCCTCGGCGATCAGCGCGAAATCCGCGCCGCTCTCGACCAGCTTTTGCCAGCACCGGCGATGGCTGAGAAACACCCCGATCTCGGGCGGCCGCAGCGCAAAGGGATAGGCCGGCGCGTGCAGGTCGCCGGAATGCACCGCCATGCCGGCCAGCTGCGCCGGGTCGCGGCCATCCACCGCCTCGACCAGCTCGGCCGCCGGCAGATCCTGCAGCAGCTGTTCGGCATTGGCCCGCCGCGCGGTGCTGGACGACATGTGAATGATATAGGAGCGCATGCCCCTGCCTAGCGCGCGCCGCGCCCTTGCACCAGCGGCATGAGCGCCCGGCTATTCACCACCCGAGCGGCAGGCCCCGGCACAGCGCAGCAGGCTTATCTCGACCGCCTGCGGCGCGGCCCAGGCGGCGCGGCCGTCAGCGGTGGCGGCGGATTGGATGATCAGGCCGAGGCCGAAAAAACCCAGCAGCAGGCAGGGCTCGAGGAAAAATTGAATCAACGGGCGCATCTTGGAAATACCCTTATCAAATGCCGGCAGCCTAGCAAGCGTGAACGCGCCCCGCCACCACAGGTTCCGGCGATTTGTCCGCGCCCGCGCCACGCGCGCCGAGAGGGTCGATCGGCAGGCGGTGCTGCCCAATCCGGCGGCACATCCCGTCGCCGCAAAACAAAACCCCCGGCGCTGGGCCGGGGGTTTCAAGTTTCTGTCGCAAAGGCGGGCCTTATTCGGCCGCTTCTTCTTTCTGTGCCTCTTCGCCGGTCTCCTGGTCGACGACTTTCATCGACAGGCGCACCTTGCCGCGATCATCAAAGCCCAGCAGCTTGACCCAGACCTCCTGGCCTTCCTTCAGGACGTCCGAAGGATGGTTCAGGCGGCGGTTCTCGATCTGGCTGACATGCACCAGCCCGTCGCGCTTGCCAAAGAAGTTCACGAAGGCGCCGAAATCGACGATCTTGACCACCTTGCCCTTATAGACCTTGCCTTCTTCCGGCTCGGCCACGATCGAATAGATCATGTCATAGGCCTTCTGGATGGCATCGCCATTGGGCGAGGCGATCTTGATCACGCCGTCATCGTTGATGTCGACCTTGGCGCCCGAGACCTCGACGATCTCGCGGATCACCTTGCCGCCCGAACCGATCACTTCGCGGATCTTGTCGGTGGGCACGGTCATCGTCTCGATGCGCGGCGCATGGACCGAGAAGGCCCCGGCTTCGCTCAGCGCCTTGGACATCTCGCTCAGGATATGCATCCGGCCGTCCTTGGCCTGGGCCAGTGCCTTTTCCATGATCTCCGGGGTGATGCCGGCCACCTTGATGTCCATCTGCAGCGAGGTGATGCCGTTTTCGGTCCCCGCCACCTTGAAGTCCATGTCGCCCAGGTGGTCTTCGTCGCCCAGAATGTCGGACAGGATCGCGTAGGAGCCATCCTCTTCCAGGACCAGGCCCATCGCCACACCGGCCACCGGCGCCTTCAGCGGCACGCCGGCATCCATCATCGACAGCGACCCGCCGCAGACCGACGCCATCGAGGACGAGCCGTTGGACTCGGTGATCTCGCTGACGACGCGAATGGTATAGGGGAAGTCGGTCGGGGCCGGCAGCACCGCCTGCAGCGCCCGCCAGGCCAGCTTGCCATGGCCGATCTCGCGACGGCCGGGCGAGCCGACACGGCCCACTTCACCAACCGAATAGGGCGGGAAGTTGTAGTGCAGCAGGAAGTTGGCCTTGAAGTTGCCATGCAGCGCATCGATGAACTGTTCGTCATCGCCGGTGCCCAGCGTGGTCACCGCCAGCGCCTGGGTTTCGCCGCGGGTGAACAGCGCCGAACCATGGGTGCGCGGCAGAACCCCTGCCTCGGCCACGATCGGGCGGATATCGGTGGTCTTGCGGCCATCGATCCGGTTGCCGTTTTTCACCACGTCGCCGCGCAGGATACCGGATTCCAGCTTTTTCATCGCCGAACCCAGATTGGCATCCTCAAGCTGCTCTTCGCTCAGGGCTGCCTTGATCGCCTCGCGGGCGGCGGCCACGGCCGACACGCGCTCTTGCTTGTCCTTGATCGCGTAGGCGGCGCGCATCTGTTCTTCCCCGGCGGCCTTCACCGCGGCCGACAGCTCGGAATAATCCGGCGGGGTAAAGTCGAAGGGCTCTTTCGCGCAATCCTCGGCCAGGCTGACGATCAGGTCGATCACCGGCTGGATCTGCTGATGCGCAAAGTTCACCGCGCCCAGCATCTCGGCCTCGGTCAGCTCATAGGCTTCCGATTCCACCATCATCACGGCGTCCTTGGTGCCCGCAACCACCAGGTCCAGCCGCTGCTCGGGGTTCAGCCGCAGGTCGTGCATGTCCTCGACATCGGGGTTCAGCACGTATTCACCATCGGCAAAGCCGACGCGGCAGCCGGCGATCGGCCCCATGAAGGGCGCGCCGGAAATGGTCAGCGCGGCCGAGGCGGCGATCATCGCCACGATATCCGGGTCGTTGACCAGGTCATGGCTCAGCACGGTGCACATGACCAGAACTTCATGCTTGAAGCCGGGCACAAACAGCGGCCGGATCGGCCGGTCGATCAGGCGGGCGGTCAGGGTTTCCTTTTCGGTCGGCCGCGCCTCGCGCTTGAAAAAGCCGCCCGGGATCTTGCCCGCGGCATAGTATTTTTCCTGGTAATGCACGGTCAGCGGAAAGAAATCCTGACCGGGCTTGGCTTCCTTGGCGAAGGTCACGTTGGCCATGACCGAGGTTTCCCCCAGCGTGGCGATGACCGAGCCATCGGCCTGACGGGCAACCTTGCCCGTTTCCAGAGTGAGGGTTTCTTCGCCCCACTGCATAGATTTCGTCGTTACGTCAAACATCTGCGTATCCTGTAATGGGAGCGCTCCCGGCCCTCCGGGTCTCCCGTTTGCGTGGCGGCCCCATTGCCGCCGATCCCTTCCATCTTGCTCTCGAGTGCCGGGATCTGGGCACAACGTCTCAGATTGCGCGCCAATACACGTCTTTGGGCTGTTTGAAAAGGACTGTGTGAGCGCCCTCCCGCGGACTTGATCCGCCCCCCACATCCGCTAGGCTCGCTCCCGGATCAGGGAGGGGCGGCAGATGATGCGGTGGGGTCTGGCACTGGCGGCGGCGGTTCTGCTGACACTTGCAACCCTCGGCCCGGCCCGTGCGCAGGGCCCGGAAGACACGGTGCGCTGGATCTACAGCTCGCGGTTGCAGCCGGGGCCGGATCAGGGGCTGGCCTACCTGTCCGCACCGCAGCGGCGCGCGGAGTATTTCAGCCGCCGGATGGTGGCGTTTTACCAGGCCAACGACAGCTATGGCGATGACCTGATGATGGCCTGTGTCGATTTTTCCTTCGACATTCCCGGGCAGGATTTCGACGCCCAGGAAATCATGCGCACGCTGGCCATCACCAGCGGTGGCGATGCCGCGCGCCACAGCGTCACCGCCAGATTCAGCGTCTTCGGCGAACCGGCGCAGATCACCTATGACTTCATCGCCGAAGACGGGTTCTGGCGCATCGACGACATTGCCGGGCCGGGGTTTCGCGTCTCGCAGATCCCCTGCCAGCCCAAAAGCGGCGCCGGCGCCGGAACCCGGCAGGGCGGCGGCGGCACCGGCTATTGCTTCCAGAACCGGCACAGCACCCTTCGCCTTGATGTCGCGGGCGATGGCCGAGCCGTCTTTGCGCTGGAAAGCGTCCAGGGCGGCGGCCATGTCTGTGGCGCCGGCGGCCCGGCGCACCCGGTTCAGGGCGGCTGGGTTTACGAGGAACGGTTCGACGGCACCCTGTGCCGGATCGAACTGCTGGTCATGCCCGATGGCGGTATGCGCCTGACCGACAAGGACTGGGCCTGCAAACCCATGCTCTGCGGTCATCGCGCGGTGCTGGACGGGCTGGAATTCCCGCTGAACACGCAGGTGAACTGCGCCAGCCTGCCGGCGAACTAGCCCAAGGCGCGCCTGCAGGCGGAAGTCAGCGCAACTTCGGTCAGTGACGGGTCGCCACGGCCAACCCATCGACCACAGCGGTGAACGCCTCGGATTGCAGGATCTCGGCCTGCGGGCACAGGTCGCGCATCTCGTCCGAGACAAAGCGCATCAGGCTCGACCCGCCAACCAGGATCACCCGGCCGATCCGGTCGGGGCCGATCCCGGCCAGAGCCAGGGTTTCGGCCGCCGCGCCGCGCAGCAGCGTTCGGTTGTCCGACAGGGCGGCATCCAGGTCGCCGGGCGTGACCGTGGCCGCCAGGCCCGGCTCGATAAATCCCATGGCAATCTCGCCCGCCGCGCCGCCGGCATTGGCGGCAATCTTGCCGCGCTCGACAGCAAAGGCCAGCTCGTGGCCCAGTTCCAGCTCCAGCACCGCCTCGAACCGTTCCATCGCCGCGCGGTCCTCGGCCACCCGCACCATGCCAGCGGCCATGCGGCGCATCTCGGGCGTGTAGAGGAACGGGATCTTGGCCCAGGTCGCCAGGTCGACATAGGGCGCACGCGGCACCGGCAGCAGCCCGCTGCCCATCTCGCGGCGCAGCTGGCCGCCCAGCCCCAGCGGCGGCATCGCATGAGCCATCGCCACCGCATGGTCGAAATCGGTGCCACCCAGGCGGATGCCGTGATTGGCCAGGATCTCGGGCCGCGCCCCAGTGCTGCGGAACACCGAAAAATCCGAGGTGCCGCCACCGATATCGACAACCAGCCCGATCTTGGCCGCCGTGCCCATGCCGTGACAGGCTAGGGCCGCGGCCTCGGGTTCGGCCAGGAAAGCCACCTCGTCGAAGCCGGCCGCCAGGTAACAGGCGCGCAGATCGGCCTCGGCCCGCGCATCCTTGTCCGGGTCGGCCGAGTGGAAATGCACCGGCCGCCCCGACAGCGCGCGGCGAAATTGGCCACCTGTGGCCGCTTCGGCGCGCTGGCGCAGCTCGGCCAGAAAGGCGGTGATGATCTCGGCCAGGGTGCGGCGGCGGCCGCCGATCAGGCGCGATTCATGCAGCAGCGGCAGGCCCAGCACGCTTTTCAGCGCCCGCATATACCGCCCCTCCTGCCCGTCGATCAGCGCCGCGCCTGCAGCGGCGCCGATGCGCATGGCACCGGCATCGGCGGGAAAGAACACCGCCGTCGGCAAGGTGTCGGCGGCCGCCTCGATTGCGATGCGGCGGATGCCGCTGCCGTTGGGGATGGCCGCGGCGGAATTCGAGGTTCCGAAATCGATTGCGAGTGTGTCAGTCTGCATGGCGCCGCCCCGTCGGAAAAAGCGCCTCCGCTAATCGAGTTGCGGGCCGGGGGCAAGCCGATTCGCCGCCCCGGCTGGGCTGCGGGGTCGCTCCACCCAAACCGCACGGCCCCAAAAGCAAAAGGGCCGCCGCTGGCGACCCTTTCAACCTTCGTCCCGAACCGGGCTCAGCGGCGGATGCCGAGGCTCTGGATCAGGTTCTGATAGCGCGACACATCCTTGCCCTTCAGGTAGTCCAGCAGCTTGCGGCGATGGGCCACCATCTTCAGAAGGCCACGGCGGCCGTGGTTGTCCTTCTTGTGGGTCTTGAAATGCTCGGTCAGCGTCGAGATGCGCGAGGTCAGGATCGCGATCTGCACTTCGGGCGACCCGGTGTCACCGTCCTTGGTCGCGTATTCCTTCATCAGGCGGTTTTTTTCTTCCGCAGTAATCGACATCGGGGTCTCCTTCAGAGGTTAGAGTGGATGGCGCAGGCCGGGATGTCGTCCAGCACAGGCCCGTGGAGATGCTCCACGGCGATTCCGCCGCAGATGCGCGCGTATAGGGAGTTTCGCGCCGAATGGCAAAGGCTTATTGCGCCCAGGGCTCGGGCCGCCGGGCATAGGTGATGTATAGCGGGTGGCGCGGATGCCCGGCCCGCGACAGCCCCAGGTGATACAGCGGCTTGCCGGTATCGCGCAGCAGCGCCTCCACCTGCGCCCCGCGCCCCATATGTTCGCCATGGGTGCCCCAGCCGGCGATGATCCGGTCGGCCCAGGCGGCGCCGTCGCGCAGCGCGGCGTCATTGTCCGGACCGACAGGTGCCGCCGCCGCGCGCAGCTGCTTGGGATCGGTTTCGCGCCAGGCGAAGATATTGGTCACCCGGATGCCGCCATAACCCAGCGCCCGCGCCCGCCGCTCGCAGCGTTCGACCGTCGGATCGTTCTGCACCTCGGTCGCCTTCGACGGGTTCAACATGACAAACATCACCGTCCCGCCACCGGCGTCCCAGACCCGCGTCAGGCTATAGCGATAGTTCTCGCAGTCGGAATAGACCGCGGTGGATGGCGCGTCGCCCTTGGTGTGATTGCGAGTGATCATGGCGGCTCTTTGCCAGCCTTCCCCGCCGCCTTCAAGCGCGATCCGGCGCGGTCTTGCCGGGGTCGCGGCGCCCTGCCGATGCCGCCCGCGCTAGGGGTTGAACACCCGGCTGGGATGCAATTCGCCGGCCTTGTAAATCCCGACCGCAACCGCCCGCCCGTCCAGCGAGGCCCAGGCCTCGTCGCCATATTCCACCGCCGCGGCCAGCACCATGCCGGGATTGCCGTTGCGCAGCCGCGCCGCGCCTTCCGGGGTGCAGCGCAGCTCGGGCAGGTCGGAGAGGCCCAGTTCCAGCGGTTTCAGATAGCCATCCAGCTCCGGCGTTTTCGCCATCGCCTCGACCTGGTCCAGCGACAACCCGTCCTCGGCGGTGAACGGCCCCGACCAGATCCGGCGCAGGCCGGTGACATGGCCGTAGCAGCCCAGCGCCTGCCCCAGGTCGCGGGCGATGGCGCGGACATAACCGCCCTTGCCGCAGGTCATTTCCAGGGTGACATGATCGGCGTCGGGCCGCCCGGTCATCACCAGTTCCTCAACCCAGAGCGGCCGCGCCTCCAGCGCCATCTCTTCGCCGCTGCGGGCCCGCTTGTAGGCGCGCTCGCCATCGATCTTCACCGCCGAGAATTGCGGCGGCACCTGCATGATCTCGCCGACAAAGGCGTGCAGCGCCTCCTTGATCTGGTCATCGTTCGGGCGGATATCGCTGGCCGCGATCACCTCGCCCTCGGCATCGTCGGTATTGGTGGCCTGGCCCAGCCGCACGGTAAAGGCATAGGCCTTCAGCGCGTCGGTGACATAGGGCACCGTCTTGGTGGCCTCGCCCAGCGCCACCGCCAGCACCCCGGTGGCCTCCGGATCCAGCGTGCCGGCATGGCCGGCCTTCTTCGCCCCCAGCGCCCAGCGCACCTTGTTCACCACCGCGGTCGAGGTCGGCCCCGCCGGTTTGTCGATGATCAGCCAGCCGGAAATGTCGCGTCCCTTGCGTGCCATGCGGCGCTCCCCTTGGTTGCGAAAGCGGCGTTATACGCAGGCGGCCGCGCCGGTCAACCGGCGCCGGCCTATTGTGGCGTCACCACGCCCAGGATCGGCCCCAGGGCAAACCCCGCATCGGCCCGTCCGATGCTCGGCGCGTAAAGGCGCGAAACGCTGCCGTCCAGATACAGCGCATTGGGCAGGCCCAGCCCGTCGCGGAACAGCCGGCCGAATTCATGGAAGGTCACCGCGCTGTCCGAGATCGCAAAAACCGCATGCCCGCCATCTGCCGTGGTGCCCACCCCGTTGCGGATATGACGCGAGGTGCTGTCGGGCAAGAACCGCGGATGCAACGCCCCATCGATCACCAGCATCGGCCCCGACTGGGTGGCAAAGCTGCAGTCGCGCGGCTGGTCGAGAAAGGCCAGGGTTTCGATCACGTCGGCGCGGCCCGGACGGATGCAGAAGATGCCATTGGGCAGCAGGCCGAAATTGCCCGGCCCGGCATTGGGAATCACATGCATCAGCTCGACGCCGTTTTCGACGTAATAGCCCACCGGCGCGCGGTTGCTGTGATACATGCCGCCATTCATCGCAAAGGCCAGCCGCTGGCCCTGCCGGCCCAGCGCGGTGTCGACCTCGCCGAACTGGCCAAACACCCGGCCGGACTCGTCATAGAGGAACAGCCGCAGATCGGCTGCGCGGGCCTCGACCACGCAGACGGTATAGCCGGTATCCTCGAAGGTCAGGTCGCGGCACTCCACCGCCGTCGCGCCCGCTGCCGCCGCCCCGCTGAAGGCGAGCGCGGCCCAAAGGGCCAGGGCGCGGATCACTGGTCCAGGTCGCGGCGCACCGCTGCCTGGTCGAACATGCGGCGGGTGTCGTCCATCCGGTCGAAGGTCTCGTCCAGGCGAAAGCGCAGCTCGGGCGAGAATTTCAGCGTCAGCTTTTTTGCCACCAGCCGGCGCAGTTCCGCCTTGTTGCGCGCCAGTAGTCCCAGCACCTCGTCCTGCCCCTTGCCGCCCAGCGGCAGCACAAAGGCGGTGGCCACGCGCAGGTCGGGCGAGGTGCGCACCTCGCCCACGGTGATCGACAGGCGGTTGAGATCCGGGTCGTGCACGTCGCCGCGCGCCAGCACCTCGGACAGGGTGCGGCGGATCAGTTCTCCAACACGAAGCTGGCGTTGCGACGGGCCGGCCCCGTCATGAAATCGGTTCTTGGCCATGGTCGGGATCTAAGCCTTTGCGCGGCCTTTGCCAAGCGCGGCGCGACAGGGTATCGAACCGCAAGCGAAAAAAGGAAGAGCGCCATGACACACCATCCCGGCATCGTCATCACCGGAGCGTCGGGCCGCATGGGCCAGATGCTGACCCGGCTGGTCAGCGACAGCGACAAGGTGCGCCTGGCCGGCGCGGTGGAACGCGCCGGCCATGCCTGGATCGGCCAGGACCTGGGCGAGGCGATGGGCAGCGCGCCGCTGGGGGTCAAGGTCACCGACGACCCGCTCGAAGCCTTTGCCAGCGCCCAGGCGGTCCTGGATTTCACCGCGCCCGAGGCGACGCTGGAATTTGCCGAACTGGCGGCGCAGGCCCGCGCGGTGCATGTGATCGGCACCACCGGCATGACCGAAGACCAGATCGCCCGGCTGGCCCCGGCGGCGCGCCACGCGGTGATCATCCGCGCCGGCAATATGAGCCTGGGGGTCAACCTGCTGATGCAGCTGACGAAAAAGGTCGCGCGCGCGCTGGATGCCGAGTTCGATATCGAGGTGGTCGAATCGCATCACCGGATGAAGGTCGACGCGCCTTCGGGCACCGCGCTGATGCTGGGCGAAGCCGCGGCCGAGGGCCGCGGCGTGGCGCTGGGCGAGGTGGCCGACCGCGGCCGCGACGGCATCACCGGCGCGCGCACCGGCGGGGATATCGGCTTTTCCGCCATTCGCGGCGGCGACGTCGTCGGCGAACATGACGTGATGTTCCTGGGCCCCGGCGAACGCATCATCCTGCGCCATGTCGCCACCGACCGGGCGATTTTTGCCCGCGGCGCGCTCAAGGCCGCGCTCTGGGGTCAGGACAAGGCACCGGGGCAGTATGACATGGTGGACGTGCTGGGGCTCTGAGCCAGCCATTCCCGCCGGGCAAAACTTTTCAGAAAAGTTTTGCCAAGAGTTTTCAGAAAACTCTTGGCCCCCAGCCGCCTGGCCGGTTCAGAAATCGATGGCGAGGCCCTTCTTCTCCCAGTCGCCATAGCGGACTGGCTCGGGCCCGTCGCGGCCGCCCAGTTCTTTCGGCAGCGGCCGGGCCTCGGCGGCGGCCTTGCGGCGGCGCGCCTCCGCCTC
>NZ_PGTB01000115.1 GCF_002786325.1 Pseudooceanicola lipolyticus
GGAACCGACGCCGCGCCCGCTTTACGAGGCCCGCGTCGCCCGGGCGGTCGCGGCGATCCGCGCGGGGCAGGCGGAAAAGATCGTGCTGTCGCGGGTCGAGCCGCGCGCGCTTGCCCCCGATCATGACCTGCGCAACCTGGTCCAGGCATTGGCCGCTGCGCGTGCCCAGGCCTTTGTCAGCCTGGTGTCGTTGCCGCAGGCGGGCACCTGGCTGACCGCGACCCCCGAAGTGTTGCTGCGCAGCGATGCCAGCGGCGTCTTCACCATGGCGCTTGCCGGCACCCAGTGGCCCGATCCGCAGGTGGATCCCGCCACGCTCAGCTGGCCGCGCAAGATCATCGACGAACAGGCCATCGTCGCGTCCGAAATCCGCAGCGCCTTTGCGCAGGCCGGTCTCACCGGGGTCAGCGAAACCCCGGCGCATACCGTGCGGGCGGCGCAGCTGTGCCATTTGCGCTCGGATTTCGCGGCGCCGCCGGCGACGCCGGAACAGCTCGCCCGGTTGTTGCGCCTGCTGCATCCGACCTCGGCGGTCTGCGGCATGCCGCGCAGCGCGGCGCGCGCCTTCATCACCGAGGTCGAGGGCGCGGCGCGGGGGTTCTATACCGGCTATCTCGGTCCTGTCGGGATCGGCGGTGAAACGCGGCTGCTGGTCAACCTGCGCGCCGCGCGGATCACCCGCAGCCAGGCCTTTCTGCATGTCGGCGGGGGCATCGTCGCCGCCTCGGACCCGGCCCTGGAATATCAGGAGACGGTGGAAAAAGCCCGCACCATCGACGAGGTTCTTACCGTCGCCTGACCGCTGGAACCGCCGCGCGCGGTCAGCAGACCACCTGCGCGTCGGCCTCGGCGGCTTCCTGTTCTCGCCACAACCGGCGCAACGGCCCGGTTTCGAACCGGTCGTCCAGCGTGTCGCAACCCCAGATGCGGTCGGTTCGGAACCGCCGGAAGCCGCCGCGCAATTCGCACCAGGCGGCCAGCATCACGCAGTTCAGGTGATAGATCATCGCCACCGGCCGCACTGTGCGATGCGTCTCTTCCTCCTGCGCGTCGCGATAGACCAGCCGCAGCTTGCGCCCGTCGCGCACCGCGTCGCGCAGCACCGCCATCGACACACAGCCGCGCGCCGGGTCGTCCATCGGCGCGCCCCAGGGCGCCACCTGCAGCCAGTCCACCGCCGCGTTCAGCGCCTCGATCTTGCTGCAAATCCGCGTCGCCGCCTGCTGCAGCGCGCTGTCGCCGGTGCGCGCCAGCATCGACAGCCCGACATAGAGCGCCTCGATTTCCTCGGCATCGAAATTCAGCGGCGGCAGGTCATAGCCGCGCCGCATGACATAGCCGATTCCGGCCTCGCCCTCGATCGGCGTGCGCATCGCCTGCAGCGCGGCGATATCGCGATAAATGGTGCGCTCGGTCACGTCCAGCCGTTCGGCCATCTGCCGCGCGGTCACCGGGCGCGGCGCGGCGCGCAGGATCTGGATAATTTCGAACAGGCGGTTTGACCGGTGCATCGGGCGAATCCCATGGTGCTGCTGACAGCATAGCACGGGCCCCTGACAAGGGTATGTCAGCAGCGTTCCGGTAATGTCGCGGCAGACCCCAGGAAAGGTGCTGCCATGTATTACGACCACATTACCGCATTGCGCCTGCGCCTTGGCCCTTGGTCAGAAGGCAGGGAACTCAAGGGCTTCGAAAGCGAAGTTCAGGTTATGGCGGAGCAGCGCGGCCCGATGGCCCCAACGCGGCACCGACGCCGTCGCCGCCCGTTTCCGGTTGCCCTGCGCCAAATCCTGCGCGCCTGACTCAGCCGGCCAGCGCCTGCCGCGCAATCACCACCTTCTGCACGTCCGAGGCGCCTTCGTAGATGCGCAGCGCCCGGATCTCGCGATACAGGCTTTCGACGATATGGCCGCTGCGCACGCCGTCGCCGCCATGCAGCTGCACCGCCGCGTCGATCACCTGCTGTGCCGTCTCGGTGGCGTGCAGCTTGGCCATCGCCGCCTCGCGGCTGACCCGGGCCGCGCCCCTATCCTTGGTCCAGGCGGCGCGATAGATCAGCAGGGCGCTGGCATCGACGCCCAGCGCCATATCGGCGATATGGCCCTGCACCATCTGCAGTTCGGACAGCGGCGCGCCGAACAGCTCGCGCTGCCGCACCCGCGCCAGGCTTTCCTCCAGCGCCCGGCGGGCAAAACCCAGCGCCGCCGCACCCACCGTGGAACGGAACACATCCAGCACCGACATCGCGATGCGGAACCCGGCGCCCGCCTCGCCGATCAGCGCCGAACCGGGCAGGCGCATGCCGTCAAACCGCAGCCGGGCCAGCGGGTGCGGCGCAATCACCTCCAGCCGCTCGGCAATCTCCAGCCCCGGCGTGTCCGCCGGCACCAGGAAGGCCGACAGCCCCTTTGCCCCCGGCGCCTCGCCGGTGCGGGCAAACACCGTATAGACATCGGCGATGCCGCCGTTTGAGATCCAGGTCTTCTCGCCGTCCAGCACAAAGCCGTTGCCCTCGGCGCGCGCGGTGGTTTCAAGATTGGCCACGTCCGAGCCGCTTTTCGGCTCCGACAGCGCAAAGGCCGACAGCGCTGCTCCGGTGCGGGTCCGGTCCAGCCAGGCGCGCTGTTCGGCGCTGCCGAACAGCGACACCGCACCCATGCCCAGCCCCTGCATGGCAAAGGCGAAATCGGACAGCCCGTCATGGCGTGCCAGCGTCTCGCGGATCAGGCAGAGCGACCGCACGTCCAGCGCATCGCCACCGGAATGGGCCAGGAACCCGGCGGCGCCCAGCGCTCGCACCAGCCCGATGCAGGCGGCATCGACATCGCCGTGATCCACCGGCAAGTTCGCGGCGCACCAGGTCTCCAGCGCCGCCGCCAGTTCGCGATGCCGGTCCTCAAAAAACGGCCAGTCCAGGAATGTCCGATCCGCCATGCTGCGCCTCCCCTGCGTGTTCTCTTGTCAAAAATTCGTTTGCCGGGGCCGCGCCGGGGCGCGGCCGGGCCTCAGTCGCCGGCGAAGACCGGCTTTTCCTTGGCCACGAAGGCGCGGTAGGCGCGTTCGAAATCCTGCGTCTGCATACAGATCGCCTGCGCCTGCGCCTCGGATTCGATCGCCTGGTCCAGGCTCATGTTCCATTCCTGGTTCAGCTGGGTCTTGGTGATGCCATTGGCAAAGGTCGGACCGGCGACGATCCGTTCCGCCAGGCTGTGCGCCTGTGCCTCCAGCGCATCGGCGCCGTGCAGCGCGTTCCAGAACCCCCAGGCCAGCCCTTCATCGGCATTCATCGACCGCCCGGTATACAGCAGTTCCGCCGCGCGGCCCTGGCCGATGATGCGCGGCAGCATGGCGCAGGCGCCCATGTCGCAGCCGGCCAGCCCGACGCGGTTGAACAGGAAGGCGCATTTCGCCTCGGGCGTGGCAAACCGCATGTCCGAGGCCATGGCGATGATCGCCCCGGCGCCAACGCAGATGCCGTCCACCGCGGCGATGATCGGCTTTTGGCAATGGATCATCGCCTTGACCAGGTCGCCGGTCATCCGGGTGAATTCCAGCAGGCCCTTCATATCCATCGCCACCAGCGGGCCGATGATGTCATGCACATCCCCGCCGGAGCAGAAATTGCCGCCATTGGAGGCGAACACCACCGCGTGGATGTCGCTGGCATAGGGCAGCTTGCGGAAGGTGTCGCGCAGCTCGGCATAGCTGTCGAAGGTCAGCGGGTTTTTCCGGTCCGGCCGGTTCAGCCGGATGGTGGCGATGCCGCCCTCGGCCTGCCACTCGAAATGTTCTGCCTTGTATCCGGCCATCTCAGTCATTCGGAATGTTCCCCCATTCGGTCCAAAAGGTCGATCAGGCTGTCGAGCTCGGTGGCGGAAACTCCGGCCATCATCTCGTTCACCCAGGTTTCGTGATCCGCCGCCATCGCGGCGAACCGGGCGATGCCCGCCTCGGTCAGCCGCACCCGCATGGCGCGGCGGTCGCCATCGACGGCGACGCGTTCGACCAGCGCCTCGCTGACCAGCCGCTCGACGATGCCGGTGACATTGCCGTTCGACACCTTCAGCCGCGCCGACAGGTCGCTCATCCGCAGCCCGTCGCGATAGCGGTCCAGCGCCGACAACACGTCAAAGCGGGGCAGGGTGCTGTCATGGTCCAGCCGCAGCCGCTCGCGCAGGCGGGTCTCGATGGTGCGCTGCGCCGCCAGCATCTTCAGCCAGACGCGCAGCCGCTGTTTCGACAGGGGGCGGTTCTGGGCATTCATGTCTCACCTCCGGAAATCGAGATCGCCTGCCCGGTGATCCCCTCGGCGCCCGGCGCGCACAGCCACAGCGCGGCGGCGGTCACTTCCTCGGGCCGGATCAGCCGCTGCTGCGGGCTCATCCGCTCCAGGTTGGCGCGCGCCTTGGCGGCGTCCATGCCGGTCTTTTCGACGATATTGGCGATGCTGCGGTCGGTCATCTCGGTGTCGAGAAATCCGGGGCACAGCGCATTCACCGTGACCCCGGTTTTTGCCGTTTCCTGCGCCAGCGACCGCACCAGACCAACCACCCCGTGCTTGGCCGCGGCATAGGGCGCGACATAGCCATAGCCCTTCAGCCCCGCGGTCGAGGCCACCGCGATCAGCCGCGCCCAGGACGGCTTGTCAAGCCGCCGCAGCGCCTCGCGAAAGGTCAGGAAGACGCCGGTCAGGTTGACGTCGATCATCGCCTGCCAGGTCGCCAGGTCGGTGCGGGTGAACGGCGCGCTGGCCGAGGCGCCGGCATTGGCGATGACGATATCGGGCGTGTCGATGAAATCGAACAGCGCCGCAACCGAGGTCTCGTCGGTCACATCCGCCTCGGCGGTGTGGATGCCGGCATGGGCCTCTGCCGCCTTTTGCAGCGTCGATGCGGTGCGCCCGGCAATCCACACCCGCGCCCCGGCCTCGGCAAAGCGGGCGGCCATATCGGCGCCCAGCCCGGTGCCGCCGCCGGTGATCAGGACGGTTTTGCCCTTCACCCCGGTCACACCTTCAACCCCAACCCTTCGCCGCGCTCGGCCAGTCGCTGCATCTGGTCGCGGCCCGCCAGGTAGGGCAGCGGCCAGGCGGTTTCCTTGTCGCCCAGCGCCGCCGCGGCATGCAGCGTCCAGTAGGGATCGGCCAGGTGCGGACGCGCCAGGCAGACCAGGTCGGCGCGCCCGGCCATCAGGATCGAGTTGACATGGTCGGGTTCGTAGATATTGCCGACCGCCATGGTCGGAATGCCGGTTTCGTTGCGGATCCGGTCCGAAAACGGCGTCTGGAACATCCGGCCATAGACCGGCCGCGCCTCGACCGAGGTTTGCCCGGCCGAGACATCGACAATATCGACCCCGGCGGCGCGGAACATCTGCGCAATCCGAACCGCCTCTTCCGCATCGACGCCGCCCTCGGCCCAGTCGGTGGCCGAGATCCGCACCGACATCGGCTTGTCCTCGGGCCAGGCCGCGCGCATCGCGTTGAACACCTCCAGCGGATAGCGCATGCGGTTTTCCAGGCTGCCGCCATATTCATCGGTGCGGGTGTTGGAAACCGGCGAGATGAAGGACGAGATCAGATAGCCATGCGCGGCATGCAGCTCGACCATGTCGAACCCGGCGCGCTGCGCCATCTCGGTGGCGGCGACGAACTGGTCGCGCACCGCGTCCATGTCGGCCCGGTCCATCTGTTTCGGCGTGGCGTTGTTGGACGACCACGGGATCGCCGAGGCCGAAAGCAGCGGCCAATTGTCCGTCGCCAGCGGCGCGTCCATCTCTTCCCAGCCGATCTGGGTTGACCCCTTGCGCCCGGAATGGCCGATCTGCATGCAGATCTTGGTGTCGGTTTCGGCATGGACAAAATCCACCAGCCGCTTCCACGCCGCCTCGTGATCGGGGGCGTAGAGGCCCGGGCAGCCCGGCGTGATCCGGCCCTCGGGGCTGACGCAGGTCATCTCGGTATAGATCAGCCCGGCACCGCCCTTGGCGCGCTCGGCGTAATGGCTGAAATGCCAGTCGGTCGGGCAGCCATCCACCGCCTTGTACTGCGCCATCGGCGACACCACGACGCGGTTCTTCAGCCGCATGTCGCGCAGCTGGAAGGGCGCGAACATCGGCGCGCGATGCACGCCATTGGCACCGGCATGGCTCTGGAACCAGGTCTCGGCCGATTTCAGCCATTCGGCATCGCGCAGGCGCAGGTTCTCGTGGCTGATCCGTTGCGACCGGGTCAGCAGCGAATAGTTGAACTGCACCGGGTCCAGGTCGAGATAGCGCTCGACCTCTTCAAACCACTCGGTCGAGTTGCGCGCCGCCGATTGCAGCCGCAGCACGTCCAGCCGCCGGTCTTCCTGATAGCGGGTGAAGGCGCCTTCCAGCGTGGGTTCCTTCTCGATGAAATCGGCCAGCGCGATGGCCGACTCGATGGCCAGCTTCGATCCCGAACCGATCGAAAAATGCGCCGTGGCCGAACTGTCGCCCAGCAGCACGACATTCTTGTGATGCCATTTCTCGCAGAGCACCCGGTTGAAGTTCAGCCAGGCCGAGCCGCGCAGGTGGCGCGCATTGCTCATCAGCGCATGGCCGCCCAGATGCGCGGCAAAGATCTGCTCGCAGGCGGCAATGCTTTCATCCTGGGTCATCTCGCCAAAGCCCCATTTGTCATAGGTCTCCTGGCTGCATTCCACGATGAACGTCGCGGTGTCGGCATCGAATTGATAGGCATGGGCCCAGACCCAGCCATGTTCGGTCTTTTCGAAGATGAAGGTGAAGGCGTCGTCGAACTTGGCATGGGTGCCCAGCCAGACGAACTTGCAGGCGCGGGTGTCGATCTCGGGCTTGAAATGCTCCGCGTAATGGGTGCGCACCCTGGAATTGATGCCATCCGCCGCGACCACCAGGTCATATTCGGCCGCCAGCGCGTCGATATCATCGGCCTCGGTCTCAAAGCGCAGGTTCACCCCCAGTTCGCGGGCGCGTTCCTGCAACAGCAACAGCAACCGCATCCGCCCGATGCCGCAAAAGCCATGCCCGGTCGAAACCGTGCGGGTGTTCTTGTGGATCACCGCGATATCGTCCCAATAGGCAAAATGCGCGTGGATCGCCTCGGCGCTTTTCGGGTCGTTGGCCTTGAGATTCGCCAGCGTTTCATCGGACAGCACCACGCCCCAGCCAAAGGTATCGTCCGGCTTGTTGCGCTCGATGATGGTGATGTCATGGGACGGATTGCGCAGTTTCAGGCTGATCGCGAAATAGAGACCGGCAGGACCTCCACCCAGGCACACGACTTTCATAAGGCCAACCTCCTAATTCAGGGATTCTTAAGGCGAGGGTGCCAGCAGCCAGAAGATATTTCAAGCCTAAAATATTTAGCCTGAGACTATCATTTTGCGCGCCGCTGCCTGAAATTTAGGCTGCCGGACGGGGAAAACATCGGCAACGCCGATTTCAAAAATTTACCATTTGATAAAAAATCGAACTGGTGTCACTCTCATCCTCAGCAAAACGACCATCAGGGAGACAAAGATGGCGAACAGCCAGATGACCTCCGGCATTGTTGCCGGACGCCTGCCAGCAGATCGCATCTCGGAAAACTTCAGTGATCTCCACCCGGCCTACGAGCCGCACGAGGCCGCCGTCGCCGCCGACCGCTGCTATTTCTGCTATGACGCGCCCTGCATCACCGCCTGTCCCACCAGCATCGACATCCCGCTGTTCATCCGCCAGATCCAAACCGGCCACCCCGAGGCCGCGGCGCGGACGATCTTCGAACAGAACATCCTCGGTGGCATGTGCGCCCGCGTCTGTCCCACCGAAACCCTGTGCGAAGAGGCCTGCGTGCGTGAAACCGCCGAGGGCAAACCGGTCGAGATTGGGCGCCTGCAGCGCTATGCCACCGATACGCTGATGGCCAAGGATAGCCACCCCTTTACCCGTGCCGCACCCACCGGCAAGACCGTGGCGGTGGTCGGGGCAGGGCCGGCCGGCCTGTCCTGCGCCCATCGCCTGGCGATGCTGGGCCATGACGTGACCATCTTCGAGGCGCGGCCCAAGGCCGGCGGGCTGAACGAATTCGGCATCGCCGCCTATAAGACGCCCGATGGTTTCGCCCAGGCCGAGGTCGACTGGCTGATGAAGATCGGCGGCATCACGGTGGAAAACGGCAAGGCTCTGGGCCGCGACATCGACCTCGACGCGCTGACCTCCAGCTTTGACGCGGTGTTCCTGTCGATCGGGCTGGGCGGGGTCAACGCCCTGCGCGCCCAGGGCGAAGACAAGGCCGGCGTTGCCGACGCGGTCGATTTCATCGCCCGACTGCGCCAGGCCAGCGATCTGACCTCGGTGCCGGTGGGCCGCAACGTGGTGGTGATCGGCGGTGGCATGACCGCGGTGGACGCCGCGGTGCAGTCCAAGCTGCTGGGCTCGGAAAACGTCACCATCGCCTACCGGCGCAGCCGCGAAGAGATGGGCGCCAGCAAGTTCGAACAGGATCTGGCGGCGCAGAAAGGCGTCAAGCTGATGTTCAACGTGATGCCGGTGGCGGTGCATGGCAACGGCGCCGCGGTCGAGATCGAGCTGGAATACACCACCTCCGAGGGCGGCAAGCTGAAAGGCACCGGCGAAACCCTGCGGCTGCCGGCCGATCAGGTGTTCAAGGCGATCGGCCAGACGCTGACCGGCACGCCGGAAAGCCTGGCGTTGGAGGGCGGCAAGATCGCCGTCACCGGGGCCGGCCGCACCTCGCTCTCCGGGGTCTGGGCCGGCGGCGACTGCGCCAGCGGCGGCGACGACCTGACAGTGACCGCGGTGGCCGAGGGCCGCGATGCGGCGCTGGATATCCACGCAACGCTTTCGGTGTGATCTGTGCTATGCTCGACGCGGCAACAGCTGAGCGGGAGGGCGAGATGGAGCACCTCGAGAAGCGTGTCGAGGATCACTATACCACGACCGGATTGCTGGCGCGGATCGATGCCGCGCTGGCCGAGATGGGGGTGTCCGGCGGCGACCCGGACAGCCTGAAGCCGATCGACGAATTTCACACCGGCGGGCTGGAGGCGACCGAGGCGCTGCTGACCCAGCTTGAGATCACGCCGCAGACCCGCGTGCTGGATATCGGCGCCGGGCTGGGCGGCACCGCGCGGCATATCGTGCACCGCTACGGCGCCCATGTCACCGGCGTCGACCTTACCCACAGCTTCGTCGACGTCGCCAAGGCGCTGAACGAACGGGTGCGCTATTCCGCGGCGATCACCATGATCCAGGGCAGCGCGCTGGATCTGCCGGTGGCCGGCGGTTCCTTCGACCTGGCGGTGATGCTGCATGTCGGCATGAATATCGAGGACAAGCCGCGCCTGATGGCCGAGGTCGCGCGCGTGCTGCGCCCGGGCGGAACCTTCGCCCTGTTCGACGTGATGCGCGACGGCGCCGACAACAACCTGGTGTTTCCCTTGCCCTGGTCCGAGGCGGCGGGCACCTCCTTTGTCGATCACCCGCTGGCCTATCGCACCGCGGGCGAGGGCGCCGGGCTGGAACATGTGGCCCAGCGCGGGCGGCGCGATTTCACCCTGCATTACTTCGCCCGGGTCTTCGAGGCGATGGAACAGAACGGCCCGGCGCCGCTGGGCATCCACCTGCTGATGCGCGAGACCGCGCGGGAAAAACTGCAAAACTACGTGGCCAATGTCGAGGCGCACCGCATCGCCCCGGTCGAGATGATTTTCAGAAAGCCGGGGTAGGCACTGACACCGCCCCGAAAAGATAACTAGGCGCCGGACCCGGTCCGGGGCTGCGACAGGAAGGAACGAAGTGAATGGCTGACCTGACGACTGAATTTCTGGGCATCACCAGCCCCAACCCCTTCTGGCTGGCCTCGGCGCCACCGACCGACAAGGAATACAACGTCCGCCGCGCCTTCGAGGCCGGCTGGGGCGGCGTGGTCTGGAAGACGCTGGGCGCCGAAGGTCCGCCGGTGGTGAACGTGAACGGGCCGCGCTATGGCGCGATCTGGGGCGCCGACCGGCGGCTGCTGGGCCTGAACAATATCGAGCTGATCACCGACCGGCCGCTGCAGACCAATCTCGACGAGATCACCCGCGTCAAGAAGGACTATCCCGACCGCGCGATCATCGTGTCGATCATGGTGCCCTGCGAAGAGGGCGCCTGGCGCGATATTCTGCCCCGCGTGGAAGCGACCGGCGCCGACGGCATCGAGCTGAACTTCGGCTGCCCGCACGGGATGAGCGAACGCGGCATGGGGTCGGCCGTGGGCCAGGTGCCGGAATATATCCAGATGGTGACCGAGTGGTGCAAACAGTATTACTCGAAACCGGTGATCGTGAAGCTGACACCGAACATCACCGATATCCGCTATCCGGCGCGGGCAGCCCATGCCGGCGGTGCCGACGCGGTGTCGCTGATCAACACGATTTCGTCGATCACCTCGGTCAACCTCGACTCTTTCGCCCCCGAACCGACGATCGACGGCAAGGGCAGCCACGGCGGCTATTGCGGCCCGGCGGTAAAGCCGATCGCGATGAACATGGTCGCCGAGATCGCCCGCGACCCGCAGACCGCCGGCTTGCCGATCAGCGGCATCGGCGGGGTGACCACCTGGCGCGATGCTGCCGAATTCATGGCACTGGGCTGCGGCACCGTGCAGGTCTGCACCGCCGCGATGACCTATGGGTTCCGCGTGGTGCAGGAGATGATCTCGGGCCTCAGCCACTGGATGGATGAAAAGGGCTATGCCTCGACCGCCGATTTTGTCGGCAAGGCGGTGCCCAATGTCACCGACTGGCAGTACCTGAACCTGAACTACATCGCCAAGGCGCGGATCGACCAGGACGCCTGTATCAAATGTGGCCGCTGCTATGCCGCCTGCGAGGATACCAGCCACCAGGCGATCTGGATGAAGGAAGGCCGGGTGTTCGAGGTCAACGACGCGGAATGCGTCGCCTGCAACCTCTGCGTCGATGTCTGCCCGGTCGAGAACTGCATCTCGATGGTGGAACTGCAGCCCGGCGAAACCGACCTGCGCACCGGCAAGGTGGTGCAGGCGGATTACGCCAACTGGACGATGCACCCCAACAACCCGATGTCCAAGGCGGCGGAGTAAACCGCCGCCGGTGCCCCGGCCCTCGTGCCGGGGCGTCGCCGCGCGCAGCAAACTGCCTGACAAACGGCTTTGAGCGGTCCCGCCTCAGCCCAGATCGAACAGGGTCAAGTCCAGGTCGGCCAGCGTGATGTTCTTGAACACGATCACATTTTCGCCGTCGTTGAGGTGGTCATAGATCACGTCGCCATTGGCCTTTTCCCGCAGTGCGGCGTTCAGCTCGGCCAGCGTTGACGCCTCGCCCTCGGCGGTGATCCGCACCTTGTCGCCGGAATAGTCGCGGATCCGGTCGCGGCCGAAATCGTTCTGCTTGAACACGAAAAGGTCGACGCCGTTGCCACCCTGCAGGGTGTCGTTGCCCTGGCCGCCGTTCAGGATATCGCGGCCACCGCCACCTTTCAGGATGTCATCATCCTGGCCGCCGTTCAGGCGGTCGCGGCCGCGCCCGCCCACCAGCTTGTCGTCGCCCTGATTGCCGATCAGGATGTCCCGGCCGGCATCGCCGATCAGCTTGTCGTCGCCGCCCAGACCTCGGATCTTGTCGGCAAAGGCGGTGCCGGTGATCTCGTTGGCGGCGCCGGTGCCGGTGATCTCGGGGGCGCCTTCCAGATCCTCGGCGGTTCCGAACCAGACATGGTAGATGCGGCCGCCGTAGTTCGAGACCGAGCTGTCATTCTCGACGCCGATGCCAATGGCGTTCCACGTTGCCGAGGCCCATGCACCTTCGTTGACGATCACGGTGTCATGGCCGGTCGATCCCTGCCAGCCGGCCAGCGCCGCGGCGATATCGGCATAGCCCGCGGCCGAGATCTCATAGCCGTTCGAGGTATAGGAGGTGCCGATGCGCTCGGGCGCGTCCCACATCACCGAGGGGTTGCTGTGATCGGCATAGTAGAATGCATTGCTCCAGCTGTGCAGATTCGCATCCGCGGGCAGGGTGAGGCCGGCCTCCCAGATGTTATAGAGCGTGTCCGCCGCATGACGGCCGGCGGTGGTGGTCAGGTTCTCCGACAGCGGGATCGGCGCCAGCCCTTCCTGCGCGCGGTAATCCATGATCAGGTGATACAGCTCCAGCTCGGTCAGGCTGAGCGCGTCCGAGCTGTGCGGGAGGGAATTTTCAAAGGTCATGGGCTATCCGAATGTAGCGTGTCGTTGAAGTTTCACCGCGCCTAAAGCCGTCCCGCCCGAGTTTCAAGCCTCGCGCCTCCGGCCCGGCGGTCAAGCGCTCAACATCTTGGTGAACAGCTGCTCCAGATAGCGCCCGGCCTCCTGGAAATGGTCGCCGTCGCGCCCGCCCAGCACGGCGCGCACCTGCACGTCGAAATCGGCGTAATGCTGGGTCAGCGACCAGATCGAGAAGATCAGGTGATGCGGATGCACCGGCGCAATCCGGCCATGGGCGATCCAGCCCTCGATCACCGCCGCCTTCTCGTCCACCAGCTGTTTCAGATCGGTGCCCAGCGTTGTGCCGATGCGCGGCGCGCCCTGGATGATCTCATTGGCGAACAGCCGGCTTTCGCGGGGGAAATCCCGGCTCATCTCCAGCTTGCGCCGCATATAGGCCAGCACCTCTTCCAGCGGGTCGCCCTGCGGATCCAGCGCCCGCAGCGGGTCAAGCCAGGTGTCCAGCAGCCCGGCCAGCAGCTCGGCATGGATGGCGTCCTTGGAGGGGAAGTAATACAGCAGGTTGGGCTTGCTCAGCCCTGCCTCGGCGGCGATCTGATCCACCGTGGCGCCGCGAAAGCCATGGGCCGAAAACACCTCCAGCGCCGCCTCCAGGATGGCGGCGCGATTTTTCTGCTGGATTCGCGTCGCCTGTCGTGTCGGAGCCATCGTAACCGTTTTCCTTGCCTGCCTAAATCCGCGTCATTCCGGGGTGACTTAACGGCCGTCGGGACCGCGCGCAGCTTGACTGCGTCCCCGGTCGTGATAGCGTCGCTTTGACCAGTTGGTCAAAACAAAAAACCGAAAGTCGAAATGCCCCGCGAAGCCCGCCCCGCCACGCAGATGATCGACACCGCGCGCTGCGGGGCCCGCCACCGTCGAGGCCGCACCGGGCCGCAGCACGCGGC
>NZ_PGTB01000116.1 GCF_002786325.1 Pseudooceanicola lipolyticus
GGCGCTGGCGCGCTCCACCGCCGCGGCCGCCGCCTCGGGGCCAAGCGCGGGGCGTTCGGCAAAGACCGAACCGTCGATAGGGGAAATACAGGTGAGTGTCTGGGTCATGACTGGTCCTCGATCTTCTCGCCGAAGAAGATCAGTGTTGACTGGTATTTACGTGGAGTTCCCGCTGGCCGTAGGCTTGGTCGAACGGGGTGCGCAGTTGCCCGGTTGGCAGGCGATCCAGCGCCGGTTTCGGCTGATCGGACCGGGCGTCGATCCCGATTACATCGATGTAAAAGCTGGTTTCGTGGCGGTCGTCCGAAAGACCGACACTCTCGCCCACCTCGATCAGGCGCTTCGCCACCGCGCGGACACACGCGATGCCTTCGCCGATCCGGCTGACCGGAATAAATGGCGCGATCTGCTGCGGCGCGTAAGACATGGATCAGGCCCGCTCGAACCCGCGGGCGACTTCCCAATCCGTCACCGCGCTGTTGAACGCCTCCTGCTCCCATTCGGCGGCACGGGTGTAATGGCGGATGACCGCCTCGCCGAAGGCCTGTTTCAGCATCTCGGACTGCGCCATCGCCAGGGTCGCCGCCATCAGGGTGGTCGGGATCTCGCGCGATTCGCCGTCATAGGCGTCGCCGGTCGAGGGCTTGCCGGGATCGAGCTGTTCCTCGATGCCGCGGATGCCGGCGGCCAGCAGCGCCGCCAGCGCCAGATAGGGGTTCACATCCGAGCCCGGCACCCGGCATTCGATGCGCACGGCGGGCGAACTGTCGCCGCACAAACGGAACGCGGCGGTGCGGTTGTCGACCGACCAAACCCGGCGGGTGGGGGCAAAGCTGCCTTTCTGGAAGCGCTTGTAGCTGTTGACATAGGGCGCGAAGAAATAGGTGATCTCGCCCGCATATTTCAGCAGCCCGCCGAGGAAATGGCGGCCGGTTTCGGAAAAGCCCAGATCGGCCTCGGCATCGTGGAACACCGGCTTGCCGTCCTTCTGCAGCGAGATATGCACATGCGCCGCCGATCCCACCCGGTCGGGCCGCCATTTGGGCAGAAAACTGACCGCGTGGCCCTTCTGCCAGCCCACCTCTTTCGCCGCATGTTTGGCGATGGCATGATGATCGGCGGTCAGCAGCGCACCGGCATAGCGGATGTTCAGCTCCTCCTGCCCGGCCTCGGCCTCGCCCTTGGTGCTTTCGACCGGCACGCCGGACAGGTACAGCCCGTTGCGCAGGGCGCGCATCACATGTTCTTCCTTGGTGGTCTGCAGGATGTTGTAATCCTCGTTGTAACCGCTGAGCGGCTGCAACTCGCGATAGTGGTCGCGGCGCAATTCGTCGAAGCTTTTCTCGAACAGGAAGAATTCCAGCTCGGTCGCCGCCGTCGCGGTCAGACCCATCGCCTCCAGCCGGGCGATCTGGCCCTTCAGCAGGGCGCGGGGCGAATGGGCCACGGGGTCGTGGCCGTGATGGTCGAGGATATCGCACAGCACCATGGCGGTGCCCTCCAGCCAGGCGGCGCGGCGCAGCGTGGTCAGGTCCGGGCGCATGGTATAATCGCCATAGCCGCGTTCCCAGCTGGTCGCCTCGTAACCCTCGACCGTCCACATCTCCAGGTCGGTGGCCAGCAGGTAGTTACAGCAATGGGTCTCCTGCCAGGCGCTGTCCAGGAAGTGCTGAACATGGAACCGCTTGCCCATCAGCCGCCCCTGCATGTCGACAACGCAAACCAGCACGGTGTCGATCTCGCCCTGGGTGGCCAGCGCGCGGAGTTCGTCGAGTGTCAAATGTCCGGCCATGGGTCCTGTCCTTCGTTGATCTTGTCGGGGCGGGCATGGTGCCCGCCCCTGGTGTTGGTATCCGGGCAGGATCGCACCCGCCCCGGCCCCATTGTCAGCTATAGCGATAGGGCCGCCCGGCCTTGGCCATATCGGCATTGTACTGGCGGAAGATCTCGACCACCTTGGCCTTGGTCTCGCTTTCGGCGGCGATCTCGTCCCAGAACTTGACCGCCGCGTCCTCGACCTGCTGCCATTCGGCATCGGGGATCGTGGTCAGCTTCATCTTGTCGCCATTGACCCGCAGCGAGGCTTCGCCGCCCCAGTACCACCACTGGCGATAGTAATGCGACTGTTCCATGCAGACGGTCAGCAGCGCCTTCAGATCCTCCGGCAGCTCTTCCCAGCGGCCCATATTGGCGAAGAAATGGCCGATCCAGGCGCCCGAGATGTTGTTGGTGAGGAAATAGTTGGTCACGTCGGCCCAGCCCACCGTGTAGTCCTCGGTGATGCCCGACCAGGCGATGCCGTCCAGCTCGCCGGTCTGCACCGCAACCTCGATATCTTCCCAGGGCAGCGTCACCGGCACCACGCCGAACTGGCTGAGGAAGCGGCCCGCGGTGGGGAATGTAAAGACGCGTTTGCCTTCGAGATCGGCCAGCGAATTGATCGGATCCTTGGTGGCGAAATGGCACGGATCCCACGAGCCGGCCGAGATGTGTTTCACGCCGACCTTTTCGTATTCCGCCTTCCAGATTTCATCCAGGCCGTACTGGTTGAACAGCACCGGCACATCCAGCGAATAGCGCGACCCGAAGGGAAAATAGCCGCCGAACACGGTGACCTCGGTGGGCGAGGCCATCGAATCGTCATCCGACTGCACCGCGTCGATGGTGCCGCGCTGCATGGCGCGGAACAGTTCAGAGGTCGGCACCAGCTGATCGGCATAGAACAGTTCGATCTGCATCCGGTCGCCGGCGATCTTGTTGAACATGTCGATGGCGGGTTTCACCACGTGTTCGGCCAACGCCGCACCGGCATAGGTCTGCATCCGCCAGGTGATGGTGGACTGCGCCAGGGCCGGCGCTGCGAGCCCGGCTGCCGGGACCGCCGCCGCACCTTTCAGGAACTTGCGTCTTGACGTCATCTGAATCTCTCCTTGTGGTTAATGCGTCCCGCTGTCCGGGATCTGGTCGGGTTATTTGTTATAGACATGGTCGGGCAGCCACAGCGCGATGTCGGGGAAGGCCATGACCAGCGTCAGCGCCAGGACCATCACCATCACGAAGGGCACGATCGACCGGTAAATGTCGCGCAGCCCGATCTCGGGCGGCGCCATCGCCCGCATCAGGAACAGGTTATAGCCGAAAGGCGGCGTCATATAGGCGATTTGCGTGGTGATGGTGTACAGCACCCCGTACCAGATCAGGTCAAAGCCCAGCGCCTGCACCAGCGGCACATAGAGCGGCGCGACGATCACCAGCATCGCGGTGTCGTCCAGGAAGGTGCCCATCACGATAAAGCTGAGCTGCATCAGGATCAGGATCGTCCAGGGGCTGAGCGCCAGCCGTTCGGTGAACAGATCCTCGATCGCCCGCACCGCGCCCAGGCCGTCGAACACGGCGCCGAATCCCAGGGCGGCCAGGATGATCCACATGAACATGCAGGAGATTCCCAGCGTGTTGCGCACCGAGTTCTCGAACACCTCCCTGGTCATGCGGCCTTTCAGCACCGCGGCGACAAAGGCGGCCAGCGCGCCCACCGCGGCGCTTTCCACCAGCGAGGTCCAGCCGTTGATGAAGGGGATCATCATCACCGCGAAGATCACCAGCGGCAGGATGCCGGCGCGCAGCAGCCGCAGCTTTTCCGCGCCTGTGATCAGGGCGCGGTCCTCCGGCGGCAGCACAGGGCCCAGCTGCGGCTGGAACCGGCAGCGGATCACCACGTAGAGGATGAACAGCGCCGCCATCATCAGGCCGGGAAACACCCCGGCCAGCCACAGCTGGCCCACCGGCTGGCGCGCGATCATGGCATAAAGCACCAATACCACCGAGGGTGGCACCAGGATGCCCAGCGAACTGCCCGCCTGGATCACCCCGGTGACCATGCGCTTGTCATAACCGCGTTTCAGCAGTTCCGGCAGCGCGATGGTGGCGCCGATCGCCATGCCCGCGACCGACAGCCCGTTCATCGCCGAGATCAGCACCATCAGCAGGATGGTGCCAATCGCCAGCCCGCCGCGTACCGGCCCCATCCAGACGTGGAACATGCGATAGAGATCGTCGGCAATCTTCGATTCCGACAGCACGTAGCCCATGAAGATGAACATCGGCAGGGTCAGCAGCGGATACCAGTTCATCAGCTTCATTGCCGCCGAAAAACCGATCTCGGAGCCGCCGGTGCCCCACAGCAGCATCGCCGCCGAGACCCCGACAAAACCGATGGCGCCGAAGACGCGCTGACCGGTGACCAGCATCAGCATCATCGTCGAGAACATCAGGATGGCGATCATCTCGTAGGACATCAGAGCGTGACCCCGCGCAGCGTTGCCACGTCTTTCAGGAATTCCGACAGGGCCTGCAGCAGCATCAGCCCAAAGCCGACGATCATCACCGCCTTGATCGGCCAGAGATAGGGCCGCCAGGCGGTGGGGCTGCGTTCGAGAAAGCCCAGCATCTCGCCCGCCGCATCCGGCCCACCGGTGACGAAGGCGATCAGCAGGTCACGGTGGAAGGCCAGCGGCGCATCGCCAAAATAGCCCAGCGAATAGGCCGCCGAGCTGAGCGCGCCATAGAGCAGCACGCCGATATAGAACATCAAAAGGAACACGGTGCAGGCGTCGAACCATGCCTTTCGGCGCGGGCTCCAGTCGCCATAGAACAGGTCCATCCGCACGTTGGCGCCCAGCTGGATAGAATAGGGCCCGCCCAGGATGTAATAGGCCACCATCGCGAACTGGGCCATTTCCAGCGTCCAGAGCGACGGGGTGAAAAAGGTTTTCGACACCGAAGACCACAGCAGGATCGCCATCATCAGGAAGATGCCATACATCGCGATGCGCCCGACGCCGCGGTTGAAGCGGTCGGTCCAGCGGATATAGGCCAGCAGGAACCGGGGCATCACCCGGCCCTCTCGGTCTGGGCCGCAGCCAGCGCCGCGCGCAGCGCCGGTGCCAGCAGCGCGCCGATGCGGGCAATGCCGTCGGCGTCGGCCAGCAGGTCGTTGCGCACTTCCAGCATCACGTTCAACAGGCCGCGCGGCAGCGCGCGCGCCTTCAGCGTATGGGTTACCCCGTCTTCGGGGCCGTAGGGCGCGTTGCGGCGGATATCGTGGGGGCTGTCTTCCAGCGCCTGCAGCAGCGCATCGGCAAGCCGGGGGTCGGCGTCGTGCAGGATGCCGATCTCGACCGGGCGAGGCTGGCCGAAATAAACCGGCGTAAAGCTGTGCACGGTGATCAGCGCCTTGGGGCACGCGGTGTCCAGCGCCAGTTCGACCGCGTTGCAGAACGGCACATAGACGCGCCTTGCCCTATCGGCCCGCGCGGCGGCGTCCAGGCCCTGATTGCCGGGAATGTCATAGACCTCGCTGCGCGCGGGCACGGCGTCGGCGGCCTCGGGCGGGCGGTTGCAGTCATAGATCAGCCGCGACACCGTACCGGCCACCAGTGGTGCGCTCAGCGCCCGCGCCAGGTGGCGCGACAGCGCCAGCGCGCCCGGGTCCCAGGCGACATGGCTGTGCAGCACATCGCCGCTCAGGCCGAGATCGGCAAATTCCGCCGGCATCGCGTCGGAGGCATGTTCGCACACCACCAGCGCCGGCGCCGGCCCGGTCAGACCCTCGGTCTGTGCAGCGTAAAGAGTGGCAGGTTTACGAGTCATGGATCCCCCGGCGGCTCCAGAATTCGTCGCCGGCCACCGGGCTGTCAACTCAATTTCTGAAACTTTTTCTTCTTTTCGCCACGTCATGAAAGTAAGATTACAGAACCGGCAAGTCCGAAAAGGGGAAACCAGTGGCCCAGACCGCACAGGAACGGATCAGAAAGGTGCATGACACGCTGACCCGTGCCGAGCGGCAACTGGCCGGGACCATTCTGGAGAATTACCCGATGTCGGGGCTGGGCTCGATCACCCGGCTGGCCGAGAAATCGGGCGTCTCCTCGCCCACCGTGGCGCGCATGGTGCAGAAACTGGGCTATTCCGGCTTTCCCGAATTCCAGGCGGCGCTGCGCGACGAGCTGGAGGCGCAGATCACCGGCCCGATCGCCAAGCGCGAGATGTGGTCAAAGGCGGCGCCGCAGGGGCATATCCTGAACCGGTTCACCGATGCGGTGATCGGCAACATCCGCCAGACCCTGGCCAGTGTGCCCCCCGGCGAGTTCGACGCGGTGGCGGCGCTGCTGGCCGATGAAAGCCGCGCAGTCTATATCGCCGGCGGCCGGATCACCCACGCGCTGTCGGAATATCTGCATTTGCACCTGCAGGTGATCCGGCGGCATGTACAGCATATCCGCACCACCTCGAACGCCTGGCCACATGCGCTGCTCGATCTCGAAGCCGGCGACGTGGTGGTGATCTACGACATCCGCCGCTATGAGAACTCGACGCTGAAACTGGCCGAGATCGCGGCAGCGAAAGGCGCCAAGACGGTGCTGATCACCGACCAGTGGCAATCGCCCATCGCCCGCCATGCCGACTACGCCTTCAACTGCCGGATCGAGGTGCCCTCGGCCTGGGATTCGACGGTGACGCTGATGCTGTTGTCCGAGACGTTGATCGCCGCGGTGCAAGAGGCCGCGTGGGAGCGCACGCGGGACAGGATGGGGGCGCTGGAAGAGATCTTCGACGCGACGAAGATCTTCCGGAAGTTTGTCTAGGGGCGAATGCTCCGCACCAACCTTGGCGCGGGCGACCAGCCCGCCCGGCGCCTTCGGCGCTGTTCGGACGCGGCCCTCGGCGCCCTACCCTTTCGACGCCTCATCGCTCCGCACATCCTTCCGGTCCAGCACCGCCCAGCAGGTGTCGTCACCGGTGGGCGGCAGCGTGTAGAGGTCGGAATGACGGTGGATATGCGCCTTGGCGATGAACAGCGCGGTGACCGGTGCGGTCAGGAACAGGAACAGCGTGATCAACAGCTCGTGCACCGACACCACGCCCTCCAGCGCGAAGGAGTGGATCAGCGAGGCGATCAGCACCCCGCCCACGCCCAGCGTTGTCGCCTTGGTGGGCGCGTGCAGGCGCGACATCGGGTCGCCCAGCTTGATCAGCCCGAAGGAGCCGACAAAGCCGAAAAACCCGCCAAGGATCAGGAAGACGGCGGTCAGGATATCCGCGAACTGGCTCATGGCTGCCTCCTCACTCGATGATATTGCCGCGCAACATGAAGCGGGCATAGGCCACGGTCGAGACAAAACCGAACATGGCGATGATCATGGTGGCTTCGAAAAACACCTCGGTGCCCTCCTGGATACCGACCAGAACCAGCACGGCGATCGCGTTGATCACCAGCGTGTCCAGCGCCAGCACCCGATCGCCGACACCCTCGGCGGTGATGATCTTCCACAGGTTCAACAGCAGCGCGATGCCGAAACAGCCGAAAGCGAACAGAAGCGCATAGGCGGTCATTCGAAGATCTCCTTCAGCCGGCGTTCATAGCGGGACTTGATGTCGTCGCGCACCGCATCCGGGTCGGGCGCATGCAGGCAATGCACCAACAGCATGTGCCCCTGGCTGGACAGATCGCAGGACACCGTGCCCGGGGTCAGGGTGATGGTGCCCGCCAGTGCGCTGATCGCCTCGGGCGTGCGCAGGTCCAGCGGGATGCCGATCCAGGCCGGCTGCAGGTCCTTCACCCGCTTGAACAGGATCAGGTAGGCCACCGTCACATTGGCGATGATGATGTCATAGACCACCACCAGCAGGTATTCGGCGATCTTCAGCGGATGGCGCATCCGCGACATGTTGGGCCAATAGGGGCGGATCACGAAGGGGATCAGCACCCCCAGGAAAAACCCGAAGATCAGCGAGTTCCAGGAGAAGCGGTTGACCAGCAGCAGCCAGACAACGGTCAGCAGCACGGTCAGCAGCGGGTGCGGAAAGAAGCGGCCCAGAAGCGTCATGATCCCTCCCCTTTCAGGACGGCGCCGATATAGCCGGACGGGTCGAACAGCTGCGCCGCCACCGCGTCGGCGTAATCGGTCACCGGCCCGGCGAAGACGGTCAGCAGCACCAGCATCGCAAACAGCGCGAAGACCGGCACGAAGGGCAGACGCGGCGGCGCCGGCTGGTCGGGCAGTTCGGCGGCAAGGTCTCCCGCTTCGGCCCCGACCGGCACGGCGGCGAAGCTGGGATCGCTCGACTTCCAGAACAGCAGGCTGCCGGCACGGGCAAAGCCGATGATCGCCACCAGCGAGGTGATCAGCACGGTGGCCCAGATCAGCACCACCTGCAGGTCGTTGCGCGCCGCGTCCAGCACCAGCAGCTTGCCGATGAAACCCGACAGCGGCGGCATCCCCGCCATGGCGATGCCGGCGCCGAAATACAGCGTGGCGACGACGCCGTTATGCGGCATCGGCGCGCTGACCGCGATGTCACCGCCGCGCCGTTCGCTGACCAGGTCGGCAACCAGGAACAGCATCGCCGTGGCGAATGTGGAATGGATCATGTAATAGACCGCCGCCCCGGCCGCCTGCGGGGTGAACAGCGACACCGCCACCATCAGCGTACCGGTCGAGCCGATGGCGGCAAAGGCGGTCATCCGGGCGATCTCGGCCGAACCGAGCACGCCGATCATGCCCACCGCCAGCGTCAGCAGCGCGGCAAACAGCAGCCACTCCCCGGCCAGCCCGAAGCTGACCGCGGCGTCGGGGCCGAAGACCAGCGTATACATGCGCAGGATGGCATAGACCCCCACCTTGGTCATGATCGCGAACAGCGCCGCCACCGGTGCCGGCGCGTTGGCATAGGAGGCCGGCAGCCAGAAATGCAGCGGCAGCAGCGCCGCCTTGACCGCGAAGACCAGCAGCAGCAGCACCGCGCCAACGCGCAGCACCGCGGTCTGGTCGGCGGGCAGCTGCGCGACTTTGACCGACAGGTCGGCCATGTTCAGCGTGCCGGTCACCGCATAAAGCGTGCCCAGCGCGAACAGGAACAGGGTCGAGCCCACCAGGTTATAAACCACGTATTGCGTGCCGGCGCGCAGGCGCTTGCCTCCGCCGCCATGGATCATCAGCCCGTAAGAGGCGATCAGCAGCACCTCGAAGAACACAAAGAGATTGAAGGCATCGCCGGTCAGAAAGGCGCCCATCACCCCCATCAGCTGGAACTGGAACAGGGCGTGGAAATGCCAGCCGCGCTGGTCCCAGCCCGACCAGATGGCATAGAGCAACACCGCCAGCGCCAGGAACGAGGTCAGCACCGTCATCAGCGCCGACAGGCGGTCCAGCACCAGCACGATGCCGAAGGGCGCCGGCCAGTCGCCCAGTTCATAGACGATGATGTCGCCACCGGCGACGCGCGCCATCAGCCCCGCGGTGATCGCGGCCAGCGCCACGGTGGCGGCGATGGAAAAGATGCGCTGCAGATCCAGATGATAACGCAGCACCATGATGATGAAGGGCGCCACCAGGGCCGGCAGCACGACGGGAAGGATGATCCAGTGGTTCATGCGTCGTCTTTCGCCTGTTCGACCATGTCCACGCGGTCGTCATTTTCCGACAGGAAGGCCGACAGCGCGATCATCACGATCACCGCGGTCATCCCGAACGAGATCACGATGGCCGTCAGCACCAGGGCCTGCGGCAGCGGATCGGTGTATTGGCTGACATCGTCCCGCAGGATCGGCGGCTGGCCGATGGCCAGCCGTCCGGTGGCGAACAGGAAGATGTTGACCGCGTAGGACAGCAGCGACACGCCGATGATCACCGGGAAGGTGCGCTGGCGCAGCAGCAGGTAGATGCCCGAGGCGGTCAACACGCCGATGGCGCTGGCAAGCAGCAGTTCCATGCCCTCAGTCCTCCCGTTCCGCTTCCGGCACATCCGCGCGCGCCGGGTTGATGTCCATCGGATAGGGGCTGTCCGAATTCGGCGTCCACGCATAGCGCGACAGGCTTTCCAGCGCCAGCAGCACCGCGCCGACCACCGCCAGGAACACGCCCAGATCGAACAGCGCGGCGGTGGCCCATTCGACCTTCTCCAGCCCCGGCGGGTAGATATAGCCATAGGCGCTGGTCAGGAACGGCAGATCGTTGAACCACGCCCCCAAGCCGGTGACCGCCGCCACCAGCACGCCCGAGCCGATGATGCCGTGATAGGGGAATTGCTGCCGCGCCGCGGCCCAGCCAAAGCCCGAGGCCATGTATTGCATGATGATGGCGATGGCGGCGATCAGCCCGGCGATAAAGCCGCCACCGGGCAGGCTGTGGCCGCGGAAGAAGATATAGGCCGCCACCATCAGCGCGATCGGCATCATCACCCGGGTCACCACCACCATCATCATCGGATGGGAATCGCCGGCATCGGGTTCTTCCGGTTTCCAGTTCAGCAGCCGGGCGCGCACCGAGGAGTTCAGCACCGCCTCGGTGATGGCAAAGATCACGATGGCGGCGATGCCGAGCACGATGATCTCGCCAAACGTGTCGAAGCCGCGGAAATCGACCAGGATCACGTTGACCACGTTATTGCCGCCGCCGCCCTTGTAGGACTGGTCTAGGTGGAAATGGGAGATCGACTCGAAGGCAAAGCTGCCGCGCAGGATGGCATAGATCAGCCCGCCGATGCCCAGCCCGGCGCCGATCGACAGTACCGCGTCGCGGGTGCGGCGGGCCGGGCTGCTTTCCTTCGGCGTCGTCTTGGGCATGAAGTTCAGCGCCAGCAGCATCAGGATGATCGTCACCACCTCGACCGACAGCTGGGTCAGCGCCAGGTCGGGGGCCGAGAAATAGTTGAAGATCATCGACACCATCAGCCCCACCACCCCGATCAGCACCAGCGCCAGCAGGCGATAGCGGTGGAAGGCCACCAGGCAGAGCGTCGAGCCGACCAGGCAGATCCAGCCGACCAGCGGCACCGCCTCGATGTCCAGCATTTCGCGGCTGGGCGGTGCGGCGGTCCCCGAGTTGTAGGCGTAAAAGGCGATGCCCAGCGCGAAGACCACGAAGATCGCCGCGTAACGGGTGAGCGAGCCGTCATGCAGCCGGTCGGTCACACCGCGGGTCAGCCGGGTCAGCGCCCCGACCAGCGCGTCGAAGATCTGTTTGGCCTCGGGCCGGGGCGCGTTGTTCCAGGCGCGGTCCAGCGGCCGGTGCACCATCAGCAACAGCAGGCCGCCGGTGACCGCGATCACCGACATCCACAGCGCCGGGGTGATGCCGTGCCACAGCTTGAGATCGTAATGTTTGCCCTGAAGGCCGGTCACCGCGTCGGTGACGGTGTTGACCAGCGGCCCGGCCACCGCCTGCGGGAACAGGCCGATCGCCACCACCAGCGCCACCAGGAAGGCCGGCGGCAGCCACATCCCGGCGCCTGGATCATGCGGCTTGTGCGGGTAATCGCTGCGCACCGGCCCCAGGAACACATGCGAGACATAGCGGAAGGAATAGGCCGCCGAGAACAGTGCGCCGATGGTTGCCAGCACGCTCATCAGCAGCGGGCTGTTTAGCCAATAGGTATGTGACACCTCTTCCAGCATCATCTCTTTCGACAGGAAGCCGTTCAGCGGCGGGATCCCCGCCATCGACAGCGAGGCCAGCGTCGCCAGCACGAAGGTGACCGGCATCAGGGTGCGCAGCCCGCCCAGCCGCTTAATATCGCGGGTGCCGGATTCATGATCGATGATGCCGGCGCTCATGAACAAGGCGGCCTTGAAAGTGGCGTGGTTCAGGATGTGGAACACCGCCGCCCGTGCCGCCGCCTCGGTGCCAAAACCCAGCAGCATGGTGATCAGCCCCAGATGGCTGACCGTCGAAAAGGCCAGCAGCGCCTTCAGGTCGTCCTTGAACAGCGCGATCACCGCGCCCAGCACCATGGTGATCAACCCGGTGCTGGCCACCAGGTAGAACCACATGTCGGTGCCCGCCAGCACCGGCCACAACCGCGCCATCAGGAACAGCCCGGCCTTCACCATGGTGGCCGAATGCAGATAGGCCGAAACCGGCGTTGGCGCCGCCATCGCGTGTGGCAGCCAGAAATGGAACGGGAATTGCGCCGATTTGGTGAAACAGCCCAGCAGGATCAGCACCAGCGCGGTGGAATAGAGCGGCGAGGCCTGGATGACCTCCTTGTTCTGCAGGATGTCGGTCAGGTCATAGCTGCCGGCGATATTGCCCAACAGCAGCGCGCCACCGATCAGCGCCAGCCCGCCGGCCCCGGTCACCGCCAGCGCCATGCGCGCCCCCTGGCGCCCCTCGGGCAGGTGTTTCCAATACCCGATCAGCAGGAAGGAGGAGAGCGAGGTCAGTTCCCAGAACACCACCAGCATCAGGATGTTGTCCGACAGCACGATGCCGACCATGGCGCCCTGGAACAGCAGCAGATAGCTGTAGAACTGGCCGACCGGATCCTCGCGCGACAGGTAGTAGCGGGCATAGATGATGATCAGCAGCCCGATCCCCAGGATCAGCGCGGCAAAGAACATGCCCAGCCCGTCCATGAAGAAATTGGCATTCAGCCCCAGCGCCGGCAGCCAGGGCGCCTGCGCGGTGATCACCTGGCCGCGCATCACGTCGGGCAGGTGCAGCAGCACCCCGATCAGTGCCAGCAGCGTGGCGATGCCCGCCGCCGAGGAGGCCACATTGCGCCCTGCCCGGATCAGCAGGGCCGGAAAGACCGCGCCCAAAAAGGGCAGTGCCGCGATCAGAAATAGGGACAAGGGCGGGTCTCCATCCGGTTGCCTTCATTTTCGTGCAACAGTGCCTAAGGGAATTTTCCGGGCTGTCAAACCCTTGACATTCACCCTGCGACACCATGGGGCAAAAACGCCCGGGAAATGGTCACGGCACCGGCCGGCGGGTCTGACAGAAACTTGAACGACGGCCCCCGTTTACGGCGCGGCGCGGCCCCATATTCATGCTATGCCAGAGACATGGAACCGTCTGCACATGCCCCCGCGTCGCGCCCCGCGCCACTGCTGAAGCGGCGCAAAATGCTGGGGCTTGGCGTGCTGGCCGCCCTGGCCGGCGGCATTGGCTGGCACATCCAGACCACAGGCCCGGTATTTTCCGGCGCGACGCTGAGCGCGGCCGAGGCGCAGGCCCGCGCGCAGGCCGGCGAGATCCTCCTGGTCGACATCCGCCGTCCGGATGAATGGCGGCGCACCGGGCTCGGTGCCGGCGCACATCCTCTGGACATGCGCCGCGACGATTTTACCCAGGCCCTGGCGGCGCTGAGCGCCGCCAATCCGGGCCGGCCGGTG